>NZ_JBICUF010000002.1:0-115635 GCF_043198035.1 Micromonospora sp. NPDC048898 | reverse complement strand
CGCCCCGCGCGAAGCCCGCGCCGGCCGTGGTCGGTTCTACCCACCGACGGACACGCGTCGGCGTAGGTCCTCCGCCGGGTCGATGGTGCGCACGGGATCGGGGACCGGGCCGCGCCGTCGCCACTCGCGCGGGTAGCCCAGCGAGACCTCCTCGAACCGCACCCCGTCGTAGAACGTCGTGCGGGGGATGTGCAGGTGCCCGTAGACCATCGTGGCCGCACCGAAACGCAGGTGCCAGTCGCGGGTGCGGACGGTGCCGCACCACTGGGCGAACTCCGGATACCACAGGATGTCGGTCGGCTCGCGCACCAGTGGGTAGTGGTTGACCAGCACGGTCGGCAGGGCCGGGTCGCGTGCGGCCAGCCGGCGCTCGGTCTCGGTGATCCGGGCGTCGCACCACGCCTCCCGGCTCGGGTAGGGGTCGGGGTGCAGCATCGCCTCGTCGGAGCAGACCACCCCGGCCTTGTACGCCAGATCCAGCGACTCCTGTTTGGTGCGCGCGGCGGGCACCCGGAACGTGTAGTCGTAGAGCACGAAGAGCGGGGCGATCGTGGCGGGGCCGCCCACGCCGTCCCAGACCGGGTAGGGGTCTTCCGGGGTGACGACCCCCAACTGTCGACACATGCGGACCAGTTCCTGGTAGCGCGCCTCGCCGCGGAGCTGCACCGGGTCGTCCGTTGGCGTCCACAGCTCGTGGTTGCCCGGTGCCCAGACGACCTTCGCGAAGCGGGTGCTCAGCAGCGCCAGTGCCCACTCGACGTCGGCGTACCGCTCGGCCACGTCACCGGCGACGAGCAGCCAGTCGCCGGCGTGGTCCGGGTGTAGCTCCTGGACGAACGAGCGGTTCTCCGGGTAGGCGATGTGCAGGTCGCTGACGGCCCGTAGCCGGGGCGAATGGCTCACCCTCCGAGGCTAGGCGGTCATGGTGGGATCGGGCCACCCCTGTCCGGCCCACCTGGGCGGATTCGGCCGCCCGCATATCCGCCGAGTCGGCGGGAAAGCCGTGACGTCCGACAGCCCGAGACCGGAGCAGGAGACAAACATGCCTTTCATCACCGTGGGGACGGAAAACTCCGCACCCATCGACCTGTACTACGAGGATCACGGATCCGGTAAGCCGGTGGTGCTGATCCACGGCTTCCCGTTCAACGGGGCGACCTGGGAGAAGGAAACCAAGGCGCTGCTCGACGCCGGATACCGGACGATCACCTACGATCGCCGCGGATACGGCAACTCCGCCCAGCCGGCGTTCGGGTACGACTACAACACGTTCGCGGCGGATCTGGACGTGCTGATGACCGAGCTGGACCTGAGCGACGTGACCCTGGTGGGACACTCGATGGGCACCGGCGAGGTGATCCGCTACCTGGGTAACTACGGCTCCCAGCGAGTGAGTCGGGCCGTGGTGCTCAGCCCGCTGCAACCCATGTTGGCCAAGGCCAGCGACAATCCGGAGGGTGTCGAGCGGAGCCTCTTCAAGGGCTTCCAGGACGCCATCATCAAGGATCGCTTCGCGTACCTGACGTCGTTCTGCGACGCGTTCTTCAACCCGGATCAGAACATGGGCAAGCGGGTCAGCGAGGAGGCGTACCGGGCGCACTGGCAGATCGGCGCCATGGCCTCCGGCAAGGCCACCCACGACAGTGTGGACGCCTGGCAGGAGGACTTCCGCCCGGACCTGCCGAAGATCGACATTCCGGTGTTGATCGTGCAGGGTGACCAGGACCGGGTGCTGCCCTACCCGGTGACCGGCCAGCGACTCGGGCCGATGATGCCGACCGGCAAGCTCATCACGCTCAAGGGCGCGCCGCACGGTATCCCGTGGACGCACGCCGAGGACGTCAACAAGGCGATCCTGGAGTTCATGAAGCAGCCGGTGAAGGCTCGCGCCTGACCCGTACCGGTAGCCGATCGGACGCCGGCACCGTGCGGTGCCGCGACACCCGGCCCACGGTTCGCACCGGGGCCGGGTGTCGCCGGCGGTCAGGGCCGGAGGGCCACCACCGCGCCGTTGGCGCCCGGGGCGTCGAACGGCACGGTACGCACGTCGACGAAGCCGGCGTCGGCAAGCCAGGTCCGGTATTCCGCGCCCGAGTAGTTGCGCCCGCCCTCGGTCTCGACGAGCATGTTCATCCCCATCAGCGCCGCCTCCGGTGGCCCGGTGCGTTCGTCGTTGAGCAGCAGCTCGCAGACGACGATCGCCCCACCGGGCGGCAGCGCCGCGTGGCAGCGGGCCAGCAGCGCCCGGTTGGTGGGCTCGTCCCAGTCGTGCAGGATCATGCTGAGCAGGATGACGTCGTGCCCGCTCGGCAGCGCCGGATCGACCAGGAAGTCACCGGCCACCGCGTCGATCCGCCCGGTCAGACCGGCCTCGGCGATCCGCTCCCGCGCCCGGACGCACACGTGCGGCAGGTCCAGCACCGTCGCCCGCAGGTCGGGCAGGCGGCGGCAGAACTCGATCGGGAACGCGCCCGCCCCACCGCCCACGTCGAGCAGGCGCTGATGGGCGGAGAAGTCGTACGCGTCGGCCAACGCGCTGGCGGTGAAGCTGGACGTGGAGAACATCGCGTCCCAGAACTGCGCCAGCATCGCCGGGTCGGCGGTGTCGAACATCGACTGCTGGGACTCCGGGTCCCAGGTCAACGGCCGATCGGTGCGCAGGGCCTCGCCGATGCGATGCCAGGGCAGGTAGGTGCGCAGGTCCGAGTAGCGCACCTGCGCGCCGAAGTAGTACGGGCGGCCCTCGACCAGGAACTGCTCGGCCAACTCGGTGTTGCGGTAGCCGGCGCCGGCCTTCTCCAGCAGGCCCAGTGAGGCACTGGCGGCCAGCAACAGGTCCGCGGGCCGGTCGGGCAACCCGAACTCGGCGGAGACGTCCTCCACGGTCATCGTCCGCCCGCCGGCCAGCCGGGTGAACAGGCCGAGCTCGACGCCGACCGCGAGGGTCTTGAACCCCCACACACCGGCCACCAGGCGCATGAGGGGAGTCGGAGTGGTCACGGAAACATCAGATCACAGGTCGTCGAAGTCCACGATGGTCGTTCACGCGCGGATCAGCGTGACCAGCCCGGCCGCGACAAGCACGCCCGCCCACAGCCGGTCGACGTTGAACCACGCCCGACGCAGCACGCCGACCCCGAGCACCTGGTAGACGAGCATCGCCACGGCCACGGCAACGCCGAGCATCGCCGCGGTGTGCACCCCGGCCGCGGCGAGCCCGGACAGCGCACCCACCGGTGCGGCGGCCAGGTGCCCGGAGTGGCCTGCGGGCACCGGCTCGGCCACCAGCACCGGCAACAGCATCAGCCCCGCGCCGTGCGCCGACGACATGAGAAAGGACCAGCCGGCGAGCTGCGCCGAGGACAGTCGCATCCCCGCCCAGCGGAAGTGCCGCTCGGAGAGCAGCCGCCACAGCCCGAAGGCGACGAGCAGCACACCGCCGACCACTGCGAGGGCGGTGCTCGCCGTCACCGACCGGGTCGCGGTGACCAGCGCCGCGACGATGGCCACCGAGGCGAGATGCCCCGCCGCGATCGGCGGCAGCGACCGCAGCAGCGCCGCACGGCTGCGCTCCTGCAAACCCCGGGCCACCGCGAACAGCCACCCCATCGCCGGGTTCAGACCGTGGAACGCGCCGAGCGCGGCGAGCGTCGCCAGGGTGGCGACGGTCACGGAAAGCAGTACGAGTCGGAGGACGCGTCCCCGCCCTGCAACCGGGTCTGGTGCACCCGCAGCCCGCGGAACTCCTCCCCGTGCGGGAAGAACCGCTCGTCCGGGGTGAGCCCACCGGCGTCGGTGTCGACGTCGAGCTTCGCCAGCCAGGCACCCACCCCGTCGGGGTAGAACTGGTCGTCCCACGCGCCGTAGAGGGAGTTGCTGACGTAGACCCGTCGGCCGTCCCGGCTGACCTCGACCATCTGCGGGCCGCCCGCGAGGGCCTCGTCCGGTGCGGACGGGTGGGCGGTGCGGCGGACGATGCCGCCGAGGTGCACCGAGCCGGTGTGCACCGGGTGCAGCGGGTCGCTGACGTCGTACTGGCGCAGTTCACCGGTGCCCCAGCAGGAGACGTAGAGGAACCGGTCGTCGACCGAGAGGTCGATGTCGGTCACCAGTGGCGGCACCGCGCCGAACGGTTTGAGCAGGTCGGGCAGGTCCGCCGGGTCGGCTGGCTCGGCCGGGATGTCGATCACCTTGGTGACCGCCCAGGCGTCCCCGTCGCGGTGCCACAGCCAGACCGAGGCGGACAGGTCCTCGACACTGATCACCACCCCGACGAACCCGTACGACTTCGTCGGGTCGTGCGCCGGGCGCAGCTCCAGCGGCATCTGGTACTGGTCGCCCAGGTCGACCCGCTGCACGTGGCGACGTTTCGCGAGGTCCCAGAAGTGGATGGCGTGCCCGTAGCGTCGGCCCAGCAGCAACTCACCGACGATGCCGTCCTCGATCATCGACGGGGTGCCCCACTCGCTGGTGACCAGCACGTCCTGGGTCAGGTGCCACCACACGTCGTACGCCAGGAACTGCGGACCCCGGTCGGCCTCCCACGCCCCGCGGACCTCGAACGTGGTGTGGTCCAGGATCGCGATGCCGCCAGGGCCCTCCGCGCCGTCCGCGCCACCGAGGGCGGACAGGTAGATGCCGTCCGGGCCACAGTGCACGGTGTGCGGCCGGGAGTAGCCGGCCCGCTTGGCCAGCTCCTCCGGCCCGATCACCTTGACCACCTGCGGCTGGCGCGGGTCGGGTTGGGTGTCGAGCACGTGGATGCGCGACGACCGCAGGCCGGGCACGATCAGGTAGCGCCGCTCGACGTGTGGGTGCGGTGCGGTCGGGCAGAGCGCGCTGCTGCACGCGTTCCAGCCGAAGTGGTGCAGCTCGTCGCCGAGGTGCGGCAGGTCGGTCCAGCCCACGACCCGGCCGTAGTCGGGGGAGTCGGGGTCGGTGTCCAGCACCACGATGGCGTCCGGGCGGCTGGCCGTCCGGTCGAAGGCCGCCACGTAGGCCAGCTTCTCCGCCGGTGCGGTCACCGCCTCGCGGGGCGAGGGATAGAACGTGGGGTCGGGGGTCCAGCGGGTCATTCGCGGCTCCGCTCGTCAGGTGGTGGGAACGCCGAGTCGGTCGAGCAGGTGCCGGCGCAGCGCGCCGAAGGCCGGGTCGTCCGGCGTACGGGTGGGGGCCAGGTCGACGGGAAGGTCCGCCGCGATGCGGCCCTCGTCCAGGAGCAGGATCCGGTCGGCGAGCAGCAGTGCCTCCTCCACGTCGTGGGTGACGAGCAGGGCCGCGAAGCCGTGCTCGGCGCGCAGCCGGCGCAGCAGGACCTGCATCCGCAGCCGGGTCAGCGCGTCCAGTGCGCCGAAGGGCTCGTCGAGCAGCAGCAGGTCTGGTTCGCGGACCAGGGCCCGTGCGACGGCGACCCGTTGCGCCTGCCCACCGGAGAGCTCGGCCGGCCAGGCGCGGTCTCGTTCGGCGAGCCCGACCTCGGCCAGCGCCCGCTGGATCCGGCCGGAGGTGTCCGCTCCGGACAGCCCGAGCCCGACGTTGGGTGCCACCCGTTTCCAGGGCAGCAGCCGGTGCTCCTGGAAGACCACCGCGGCGGTGCCGTGCACGACGATCTCGCCGCTGGCCTCGCCGTCGAGCCCGGCGAGAATCCGCAGGAGGGTGCTCTTGCCGGAGCCGCTGCCGCCCAGCAGGGCCACCACCTCGCCCCGGGCGATGGTCAGGTCGACCCCGGCCAACACGACTGTCGGCCCGAACGCCCGGTGCACCGAGTGCGCGGTCAACACCGGCGTCGTGCCGGTCAGGTGGCCCGCAAGCCGCGACGCCATGTCAACATCCTCCTCTCCAGGACCCGCAGCGCAAGGTCGGATATCAGCCCCAGCAGCGCGTAGACGACCAGGCCGAGCACCACCACGTCGGTCTGGCTGAACTCCCGCGCCTCCATCATCAGAAAGCCGATCCCGGTCTGGGCGTTGACCTGCTCGCCGACGACCAGGCTGAGCCAGGCCGCGCCGATCGCCAGGCGTAGGCCGAGGAACAGGGAGGGCAGCGCGCCGGGCAGCACCACGTGCCGCAGTCGGGCGGCCTGCCCCAGTCCACAGGTACGGGCGGCCTCCACCAGCCGCTCGTCGATGTCCCGGATGCCGGCGTAGGTGTTGAAGTAGATGGGGAAGAACGCGCCCAGGGCCACCAGGCTGATCTTGAGTGACTCACCGATGCCGACCCAGATGATCAGCAACGGGACCAGGCCCAGGTGCGGCAGCATCCGGGCCATCTGCACCGGTGGGTCGGCCAGGTCGTCGCCGAGGCGCAGCAGACCCGCCACCGTGCCCAGGACCAGCGCCAGGACGCCGCCGATCAGCAGTCCCGCCCCGGCGCGGGTGAGGGAGTCCAGCAGGTGCACGAAGAGCGTCCCGTCCCGCGTCAGCCGCCAGCCGGTGGCCAGGACGTCACTGGGCGCGGGCAGCTTCTCCGGTGCCAGCAGCCCGGTCCGGGCGGCCAACTCCCAGCCCAGGACCAGCGCCACCGGGCTGATCAGCCTTCGGTAGCGTCGGGCCGCCCCCGGGCGTCGCGGCGCGGCGGGCGCGGCGGTCACCACCTCGCTGGGTGCCTCGGCGAGGCCGGTGCGGCTCACTGGAAGACCGCGCTGAATCGGTCGTCGACCCGGGACCGCAGGTCGACCGGGCCGGGAATGAGCTCCAGGGCGACGAAGCTGTCGGTGATCGCCTGGAGCTCGTCGCCGATGGCCGGGGTGACCGGGGCGAGAGGCTTGGCGCTGCGGGCCAGGGCACGGCTGGTGACGTCCTGCGGGATCTTCAGCTCCGGCGCGAGGGTGCTGGCTCGCTCCTCGGGGTGGGCGATCCCCCAGTCGGTCACCTCACGGTAGCGCTGGAGGAACGCCCGGATGTCATCCGACCGCTTGTCGACCGCGCCGGGGGAGGCCAGGACGTACTCGCGGTTGCTGGCCAGACCTGTCGCGTCCGCGAGCACCTGCACCCCCGGCTGCTCGGCCAGGGCGAAGTACGGGTCCCAGATCACCCAGGCGTCGATCTGCCCGCCGTCGAACGCGGGCCGCCCCTCGGCGGGCTTGAGGTACTTGACCTGGATGTCCTTCAGGGTCATGTTGTTCGCCTTGAGGAGCTGGACCAGCAGCCAGTGCACGTTGGAGCCCTTGTTGAGGGCGACCGTCCTGCCCTTCAGGTCGGCGAAGCTGCGGTAGCCCCGATCGGCCTTGACCAGCACGGCCTCACCCTGCGGGATCGGCGCGGAGGTGCCGATGACGGAGAACGGGATCTTCCCGGCCGCGGCGAAGACGGGCGGGGCCTCGCCCACCTGTCCGATGTCGATGGACCCGGCCTTGAGCGCCTCGGTGAGCGCCGGGCCACTCTCGAACAGCGACCACTCCACATCCGGTGCCGCGCCGCGCGCCTTGACCAGGCTGAGGCCACCGAAGCGCTGGTACCCGATCCGGAGTTTGCCCTTGGTGCCGCCCGCGTCGGCGGTCCCGCCGCACGCGCTCACCGCGACCGTGGCGAGCAGCGCCACGGTGGTGAGCGCGGCCGTCAGGAGGCGGCGACGCGGAGGGCGGCTCGTCGACGGGGTGGGCATGGCGGCTCCTCGGGTCGGGCAAGCGGGGGTGGTGGCGCGTCGACAGGCGACGGCACCGGAAGTAGCCTACTAACCCGATAGGTTTTATGGGTAGGCTGTCGGCGCGATCGTCCCACCCCTCAGGAGGTGCCCGCCTCGCCGCGTGCGCCGACCGTCCCCGCTGGAGGAAAGAGCCGCGATGACCCTCACCTTCCACTGGTTCCTGCCCACCAACGGCGACAGCCGGGACATCGTCGGCGGCGGGCACGGCGTGCCGACCGGCGCCGCCGGGGGAGCCCGTCCGGCCAGCGTGGCGTACCTGGGGCAGATCGCCCGCACCGCCGAGCAGCTCGGCTTCGTCGGCGCGCTCACCCCGACCGGCGCCTGGTGTGAGGACGCCTGGCTGAGCACGGCGATGTTGACCGAGGTGACCGAGCGCCTCAAGTTCCTGGTCGCCTTCCGACCCGGCCTGACCTCACCCACCCTCGCCGCCCAGATGGCCTCCACCTTCCAGCGGCTGTCCCGGGGCCGGCTGCTGCTCAACGTGGTCACCGGCGGCGAGTCGCCGGAGCAGCGGGCCTACGGTGACTTCCTGGACAAGGACGCCCGGTACGCGCGGGCCGACGAGTTCCTGCACGTGGTGCACGCGCTGTGGCGCGGCGAGACGGTCGACCACGCCGGCCCCCACGTACGCGTCGAGCAGGCACGGCTGCACCGCCTGCCCGACCCGGTCCCGCCTGTCTACTTCGGTGGCTCCTCCGCCGCCGCGCTGCCGGTGGCGGTGCGGCACAGCGACGTCTACCTCACCTGGGGCGAGCCCCCGGCGCTGGTGGCCGCCAAGCTGGCGCGGGTCCGGGCACTGGCCGCCGACGCCGGGCGCGAGGTGCGCTTCGGCATCCGGTTGCACGTCATCGCCCGGGACACCGCCGAGCAGGCCTGGGCGCAGGCCCGGCGACTGCTCGACGGCATCGCCGAGGCCGACATCCGGGCGGTGCAGGACGGGCTGCGCCGCAGCGAGTCCGAGGGGCAGCGCCGGATGCTCGACCTGCACGGCGGGTCCCGCGACGGCCTGGAGGTCGCACCCAACCTGTGGGCCGGCGTCGGGCTGGTCCGCGGCGGCGCCGGCACCGCGCTGGTGGGCAGCCACACCGAGGTCGCCGACCGGATCGCCGAATACCACGCGCTCGGCATCGACGAGTTCATCCTCTCCGGCTACCCGCACCTGGAGGAGGCGTACTGGTTCGGGGAGGGCGTGCTGCCGATCCTGCGCGACCGCGGCCTGTGGCGACACCCCGACGGACCGCCCGGCGTGGCGGAGAGCAACGATGTGCCGTTTGCCGCGATGCCCACGCCGCAGCCGGCCGCGGCCCACTGACCGGCCGGCCCGGCTGGGTTCTGGCTCGCGGATCATGAAGGTCGCTCGTCAGACCCGTTGTGGCACGAGGGATCTGACGCATCACGAGTGGGCTGTGCTGGCACCGTTGCTGCCGACACAGCCCGTTCGCGGTAGCCAGTGACATGACCTGCCCGACGGCCTGCAGATCGCCGGCCGACCCGTGACCTCTGCCGTCACGGCCACATCCACGCCCTGATCGGGCCCGAGCGGGAGTGGCGGCTCAC
This sequence comes from Micromonospora sp. NPDC048898, assembly GCF_043198035.1. NCBI lineage: Bacteria > Bacillati > Actinomycetota > Actinomycetes > Micromonosporales > Micromonosporaceae > Micromonospora > Micromonospora sp. NPDC048898. Next base: position 106,434 of record NZ_JBICUF010000002.1, on the reverse strand, counting down.
GGTACGAGATTGACCGTGTGGTTGTCGCTGGGTATGTAGACCTCGCGGAGCCCGACGACCCGCGAGTTGGTACTGCCGGTATTCGAGCACCAACTGAAGGCGGTCTGCGGGACGTAGATGGGTCCGTACTGGCCAGTCCACACCGCGCCGTCGGCGGCCTCGGCATAGTAGTAGGCGTAGCGATTGTTCGTGTTCAGCACGTACGCTTGGCCGCCGTTGTCAATGGTCCACCAGCCCCGGGTTCCCCACGAGGAGCCGTCGGCGTTGCAGCCGGTGTCGTAGTACATGATCGCGACCCAGATCCGAGGGCCGTAGCTGTTGCGGAAATGCAGCTGCATCGCTCAGCCCTCCACGGTCCACGGCGCCGGGCGGCGGCTCAGCGGGGTGTTGATGATGCGGCTGTGGTTGGGGGCGAGACGGGCCCCGGAGGCGGTGGCGGGTGCGGGCCCCGTCGCCTGGCCCGGCCGGACGTTGGTAATGCTCCCGGTGCGGGCCCGGTTCGCCTGCTGGGGGGCGATCCCCGGTGCCGGCGGGGCGCCGAAGCCGCCCGGCGCGTCCGGGACAGTCGGCGCACTGGTGTCATTCGCTGACGCGCCGGCACCGACCGCGGCGATGCCGGCGGCAGTCAGGCCGAGCACGCCGCCGATGCGTAGGAGTACGCGCCTGGTGAACGACGCGTCGGCGGGATCGGGTGGATTAGGATACGGGGAATCTGGCATAAGTTGATCCCTTTCTGACTGCCTTCTCCTGCGGGGCGGATCTGGCCGTTTCGGGCGGTCGTTGATCCGACAGGAGATAAGGATATTGGCGCTTCCGTATCGAGAGTATGACGCCTGTTATGAGCCGGTCCAGAGCTTGGAAGAAAGGGCACAACCCGAAAAATCCCGAATGACCACACTGAATGCCTCAGGCAATTCGCGAACTGTCTGAAATTGGCCTCTCGCATCGTGCGCACGCTCGTCGATCAAGGGCAGAGCGCATGCTTCGATCTCCGATCGGCGCGCTTTTGCTCAAAGTCGCGGCAAATCCCTCGATCGACGCACATTCCGGAGCTAGTGGGCGGGTCGTCGTTGCGGCATTCGCCGCGGCTGTGTGGGCTCGCGGCTAGCCGGGCCGACCGGCCCGGCGTTGGGCGAACCGCCGCGCCAGGAAACTGACCGCGATGCTGCCGGCCGCCATGCCCAGCAGCACCAGAGTCCCGCCAACCACCCACAACCCGCTGTCGTCGGTCGACGCGGCCCGCCACGACCAGGCCGCCGTGAACGCCACGGCCATCACCGGCGCCACCAGCCACGGGCTGAGCCGCGTCCCGGCTAGCGCGGCCAGCAGCACGAGCGTCAACACACAGCCGATCACCTGCCACGGCTCGTACGGGCCGCTGGTCGCGCCGGTCTGCTCGTCGACCGTGTACCGGGTGTCCCAGCCCAGCCAGAGGAGCCACGCCGCGACCGTGGCCGTCGCCAGGAACAGAGCACCGAGCAGTGCCCGGGTACCCCTCGTCGCCGTCATCCGGCGATCATGCCCTGCCCGCCACCGCACCGGTATCCGGCCACCGGCGGCGCTCGGGCGCCGGTGGCGTCCCAGACCAGGACATGGACGACGAACACCTGATCCTTGCCGGGCGGGGCGATGGTCGCGAACCCGACGCGGCCCTCCGAGGTGCGGAAGCAGAAGTCCGCTCCGGGCGTGAACGACGCCCGCGGTGATCCGGAGCCGCCGACGGCGCAGTCTGCGTACGCCCGGCGGGGGCGGTCATGCTCTCACCAGCCCGCACGTCGCCGATGCCGCAGACACGCGGGGACGGCCGACGATCCGTGCCGGACTGTTGCCTTGGTCGGTGGCGATCCTCTACGGTCTGCTCAGCGGTGGGCGGTGCGGTCCGCATCCGACCGGATACCGCCGGTTGCCCGTCGTTCGGGCCGGGATGGTGGAGTCCCGGGTCGACCCGTCGGCGGCGGCTCGGCGGTCGTGTGACTCCAGCTCGTAATCCCGGGTGCGTTGCTGCCCGGCCTGGCTCACTGCGGAGCCGACGACGAGCGGGCACGCTTACCCCACCGGGAGAGCCCCGTGTTCCTCAGTCCGCACGAGCAGGACCGCCTGCTCGTCCACGTCGCGGCCGATGTCGCCCGCCGCCGCCGCGAGCGCGGCCTGCGCCTCAACTATCCCGAAGCGGTCGCGCTGATCACCGCGTTCCTGCTCGAAGGCGCCCGCGACGGCCAGTCGGTGGTCGACCTCATGTCGGCCGGCCGGACCGTGCTCGGCCGCGACGACGTCCAGGACGGCATCCCCGAGCTGCTGAGGGAGGTGCAGGTGGAGGCGACGTTCCCGGATGGCACCAAGCTGGTGACGGTGCACCACCCGATCCCGTGATCCCGGGGGAGATCCTGCCGGCCGCCGGCCCGGTGGAGATCAACGCGGGTCGTCCGGTGACCACCCTGCTCGTGGTCAACACCGCCGACCGACCGGTGCAGGTGGGTTCGCACTACCACTTCGCCGAGTGCAACCCGGCGCTGGCGTTCGACCGGGCTGCCGCCTGGGGGCAACGGCTCGGGGTGCCGGCGGGGACCTCGGTCCGCTTCGAGCCGGGGATCAGCCGCAGCGTCGACCTCGTCCCGTTCGGGGGAGCGCGCATCGTGCCAGGGCTGCGCGGGGAGTGCGCCGGCCCGCTGGACCCGCCGGCCGACGGGTCCCCGGAGTGAGCGCCGTGCGGCGGGACCGCTACATCGACCTGTACGGACCCACGACCGGTGACCGGATCCGGCTGGCCGACACCAACCTGCTGATCGAGGTGGAGACCGACCACTGCGTGGGCGGCGACGAGGCGGTCTTCGGCGGCGGGAAGGTGATCCGCGAGTCGATGGGGCAGTCCCGGGCGACCCGCGCCGAGGGGGCGCTGGACACCGTCATCACCGGTGCCGTGGTACTCGACCACTGGGGTGTCATCAAGGCCGACGTGGGGCTGCGCGACGGGCGGATCGTGGCACTCGGCCGGGCCGGCAACCCGGACACCATGCCCGGCGTCCACCCCGACCTGGTCATCGGCCCGGCCACCGAGGTGATCGCCGGCAACGGGCGGATCCTTACCGCCGGCGCCGTGGACACCCACGTGCACTTCATCTGCCCGCAGATCGTCACCGAGGCGTTGGCCAGTGGCATCACCACGATGGTCGGCGGCGGCACCGGGCCGGCCGAGGGGACCCGGGCCACCACCGTCACCCCGAACGCCTGGCACCTGGCCCGCATGCACGAGGCCCTGGACACGCTGCCGGTCAACGTGCTGCTGCTCGGCAAGGGCAACACCGTCTCCACCGAGGCGCTCTGGGAGCAGTTGCGCGCCGGCGCGGGCGGTTTCAAGCTGCACGAGGACTGGGGCACCACGCCTGCGGCGATCGACGCGTGTCTTCGGGTGGCCGACGCGTCCGGGGTCCAGGTGTCGATCCACACCGACACGCTCAACGAGGCCGGTTTCGTCGCCGACACCCTGCGCGCGATCGGCGGCCGGGCCATCCACTCGTACCACACCGAGGGCGCCGGCGGCGGGCACGCACCGGACATCATCACCGTGGCCAGCGAACCGAACGTGTTGCCGTCGTCGACGAACCCGACCCGGCCGTACACCGCCAACACCCTCGCCGAGCACCTGGACATGTTGATGGTCTGTCACCACCTCAACCCGTCCGTGCCGGAGGACCTGGCCTTCGCGGAGAGCCGGATCCGGCCGTCCACGATGGCCGCCGAGGACCTGCTGCACGACCTCGGCGCGATCTCCATCATCGGCTCCGACGCGCAGGCGATGGGCCGGGTCGGCGAGGTGATCATGCGGACCTGGCAGAGCGCGCACGTGATGAAGGACCGGGTCGGCGCACTGCCGGGCGACGGGGCCGCCGACAACCACCGGGCCCGACGGTACGTCGCGAAATACACCATCTGTGCCGCCATGGCCAACGGGTTGGAGGACGAGGTCGGCTCGGTCGAGCCGGGCAAGCTCGCCGACCTGGTGCTCTGGGACCCGGCGTTCTTCGGCGTACGACCGCACCTGGTGCTCAAGGGCGGCATGATCGCGTACGCCCAGATGGGTGACGCCAACGCGTCGATCCCCACGCCGCAGCCGATGCTGCCGCGGCCGATGTTCGGTGCGTACGGCGCGGCGGCCGCCGCCACCAGCCTGGCCTTCGTGGCACCGGCGGCCCTGGACGCGGGGCTGCGCCTCGACGTGCGACGGCGGGTGGTGCCGGTGCGCGACGTGCGGTCGCGGGGCAAGGCCGACCTGCCGGAGAACAACGCGATGCCGCGCATCGAGGTGGATCCGGACACGTTCACGGTCCGGATCGACGGGCAGGTGGTGGAGCCGGACCCGGTGACCCGACTGCCGATGGCCCAGCGGTACTTCCTGTTCTGATGGCGACACCGAGCATGCTCTTGCTGTTGGCCGACGGACGCTTCCCGGCCGGGGCGCACGCGCACTCCGGCGGTCTGGAGGCGGCCGTCGCCGCGGGCCGGGTCACCGACCTGACCTCGTTGGAGGCGTTCCTGGCCGGGCGGCTGGCCACCGCCGGTCTGGTCGGCGCGGCCTTCGCGGCAGCCGCACACCGGGCAGCGAAGCCCCAGGTCGCCGACGTGTCCACACGGTCGGGCATGCTTGCCCAGCTCGACGGGGAGCTGGACGCGCGTACCGCGTCGCCGACCCTGCGGGCGGTTTCCCGCCGGCAGGGCCGGGCGCTGCTGCGTGCCGGACGGGCCATCTGGCCGGATGCCCCGTTCGGCGACCTGCCCGCGACGCCGGGCGGCGCACACCAACCACTGGTGCTCGGGCTGCTCTGCGCGTCGGCCGGGCTGTCCCGTCTCGAAACCGCCACGGTCGCCGCGTACGGGACGCTGACCGGGGCGGCCAGTGCCGGCGTACGGCTGCTCGGCCTCGACCCGTACCAGGTCCAGGCCCTGCTGGTCGGTCTTGCCGACGCCTGCGACGGCACGGCCGCCGAGGCGGCCCGCGCCGCCGACGATTCACCGGAGCGGCTGCCGGCCGCTGCCGCTCCACTCGCCGACATCCATGCCGAAATCCATGCCACCTGGGAGGTGCGTCTCTTTGCGTCCTGAGACTGTTGTGCCGAGCGCTGTGCCCGCCGTCGAGCCGACCACGCCGCCGGCCGACCCGTTCCACGACGAGAGCGTCCCGCACACCCATCCCGAACCGGGGGTCGACCCGCACCCGCCGCTGGCCCGGGCGGGGCGTGCCCTGCGGGTCGGCATCGGCGGCCCGGTCGGGTCCGGCAAGACGGCCCTGGTGGCCGCGCTCTGCCGTGCCTTCGCCGACGAGCTGCGGCTCGGCGTGGTGACCAACGACATCTACACGACCGAGGACGCCGACTTCCTCAGGCGGGCCGGAGTGCTGGACCCGGCCCGCATCCGCGCGGTGGAGACGGGCTGCTGCCCGCACACCGCGATCCGCGACGACATCGGCGCCAACCTGGACGCCGTGGACGAGTTGGCCGAGGCGGTCGGCCCGCTGGACCTGGTCCTGGTCGAGAGCGGTGGGGACAACCTGACCGCGACCTTCAGCCGGGGCCTTGTCGATCGGCAGATCTTCGTGGTCGACGTGGCGGGAGGGGACAAGGTGCCGCGCAAGGGCGGACCCGGCGTCACCGCCGCCGACCTCCTCGTGATCAACAAGACCGACCTGGCGCCGATGGTGGGGGCGGACCTGGCCGTGATGGACCGCGACGCGCGGGCCCGACGTGGCGACCTCCCGACCGTCTTCCTGTCCATCGTGGGCGACCCGACGGCGAGCACGGTCGCCGACTGGATCCGGCACGAGTTGGCCCACCACGCCGCCTCGCACCCCCTCGCCGTACCGGTCGGCCCGCTCTGATGCGGGCGTCCGCCCGGATTGTCGCTCGGGCCGACGGTCGGGGTGGGACGGTCCTGGTCGAACTACACGGCGAGACGCCACTGCTGCTGCGCCAGACCCCGACCGACGGCGGTGTCGCCACCGTGCACCTCGTCGGCGGGGCGGCCGGGCCGATCGCCGGTGACGATCTGCGCCTGGACATCGAGGTGGGACCGGGCGCGGCCGTCCGGGTGCACACCGTCGCCGCGTCGATCGCCCTACCGGGCCGACCGGGCGCGGTGTCCCGGATGGCGGTGCGGGCGGTCGTGCGGGCCGGGGCCATGCTGACATGGCTCCCCGAACAGTTGGTCGCGGCGGCCGGCTGCGCGCATCTCGCCGAATCCAGAATCGACCTGGCGGCCGGTGCGAGCCTGCGCTGGCGTGACGAGCTGATCTGCGGCCGGTACGGCGAGACGCCCGGCGGGGCCGTCGTGCACACCCAGGTCGACTACGCGGGCCGGCCGCTGCTGCGCCAGTCCCTGGCGGTGGGCCCACAGGCACAGGGCTGGGCCGGGCCGGCGGTGCTCGACGGCGCGCCGGCCACCGGCTCGCTACTGGTGGTCGACCCGTCGCGACCCGCCGAGCCGCCGCACGTCCGGCCCGACGCGGCCGTCGCCCGGCTGCCGCTGGCCGGCGGGCCGGCGACACTGTGGACCGCCACCGCTCCCGACGCGCACACCCTGCGCGCCCACCTCACCGTGTGAGGCGAGGGCGGCCCCACACACGGTGAAGGGCCGGTCAGTCGTGACCGGCCCTTCACCACGTGCGTCGTGGTTGGTGTGTAGCAGGGACCACGTCAGCACGGGATCACAGGGAGAAGGTGCCGATCGCCTTCCAGTTGTACTCGTTGATCCCAGGCTCCCACAGGGTCACCTCGCCGTTGATCTGCGTCGTCCCTGGCGCGTACACCATCATCGAATAGCTCGACCCGTATCCGGAATCCCACTCACTGTTCCACCCGCCCAGTGACGAAGAGATGTACTTGGTCGTGTTGCCGCCGTACGGGTTCCCGGTCACCCGAATCCAGTTCGAGTGGCAGGACCAGGAGTAGAAGATCTGGATGGTGGCGACCTGCTGACCGGTGTAGCGGTCGGTGACCGGTCGCGTGGCGATCTGTGAGGCGTTGGCGTTGCAGCCGGTGGTCGCCGGATCCTTGCCGTCGTAGTAGTTGCCCCCACCGCTGGTGCCGTCGGCCTGGGCGGGTGTCGCGACGGACATCACGAGCGCCACGGTCGTTGCGAGCGCGGCTACGAGCCGATGCGGCACCGTGGCCTTCCTGATCATTGTCAACACGTCGCTTTCCTCTCTGTCCTACCCCGGGGTAGTGGTGCGAACGGGGACGCTGGGCTTGCCTGTCCAGCTTCGGAGAGAGGCGGGTGCGCCGCTATTGACCCGGTGCGTATCTGTGCTCGTGCGGCCTGTGCGACAAAGTCGTACCCCGCTCGTTCAGAACGGCCTGAGCTTGGCGGCGACGGCTGAACGTTGTCGGACACCGAACTTCTTGAGGATGCGAGTCACGTGCGTCTTGGCCGTCTTCTCGGAGATGACCAGGCGGGTGGCGATCTGTTCGTTGGTCAAGCCGTCGGCGATGAGCCCGGCGATCTCGCGCTCTCGGGGAGTGAGCGTGATCAGCAGATCACCGCCCTCGGTGGTGGGCATCAGCAGGATCTCGGCGATGTCGGTCTGTAGGCGCTCACACTGCTCCAGTAGGTCGCGGAGGACGCGGTCGGTGGAGTCGGCGCCGTCGCCTGGACCATGGATCACCGAAGTGATCTTCTCCTTCATGGAGCCCAACGCGTGGCTCACCATCTCGACGACACCGGGAACGGACCCGTGAGTCAGCGAAGTTCGCTCGCCTCGATCGGCGAACCCGGCCATCTCGTGCGCGTCCTCCCGTTCGCGGGCCAGGGCTCGCATCGTCCGACGGGCAAGCCACTCGAACGCCCGGACAACCTCGTCGCCGTAGGCGTCGGGCTGGTAGGTCAGCATCGACGCGAGCCCGGCGACCCGCTGTCCGCCCTCGACGGACTCGAGCAGGGGGACGACGATGGCGTCGCTGGAAAGGCGTTCGTGGTCACCGAAGGTGTGGCCCTTGTGAAGCAGGCGACCGTGGTCGGACGCGTACCGGTAGGCTCGCGCGTTCTTCTTGATCCACGCGGTGAGGCCGTCCGGACCGTAGGCCTGGAAACCGGCGTGCTCGTGCTCGTGCCCGTCGTAGACGTAGGGGATCACCAGCATGTGCTCGTCGCGGAGGAAGGCGATGTAGAAGCTGTCTACCGGTGCGATGGTGGACATCGTGACTCGGACGAGGTTGTAGAGCTTCCGGTGATCGCGCGGAGCGAGATGTCGGATCGAGAAGTCGGCGGTCTCCAGTGCTCGGGCCACGACGAGTGAGAAAGCCCTGCTTCCATCGGTCACGCATTGAGTATGGATGCCCACTCAAAGCGACCAGTCCGCTCCGGCTGCCGGCGAGCGCAGGACGCCGGCGTGCGGGATGATCGTGCCGCGCTGCCCCGCGCTGCTGGTCTGGGTTGGGGCCAGAGGTTGGTCAGGGGGGGTCAGCGGCGGGGGCCACCGGCCGGGCCGGCGTTGGCATGGACGCGTTGGCGGGCCGGGTCGAGACGGCTGATCAGGTCGTCGAGCGCGCCGACCAGGTCGCCGTCCTGCGTCCCACCCGGCTCGGTGGCCTGCGCGATGCCCAGCTCGGCGAGGCTGGCGCGGACCCGCTGGTCGAGGCGGTCGTGCTCGCGTCGGCCCCGGGCCGTGAGGTAGGCGCGGATCCGTCGGCGGTCGATCGGATCGATCCGGCGGAAGACGAGGTTGCGGTCGACCAACTGGTCGACGAGCTTGGTGAGGGTGCCGGGAGGCAGTGACGCCTCGGCGGACACCTCGCTCATCGGGTGGCCCTGGCCGTCGGCGAGCAGGCAGAGCACCCGCCACGCCTCGATGGTCAGCGCGTCGTCGGCCAGGACGGCGCCCAGCCGGCGGGAGAGCAGCCGTTCGGCGCGGGTGAGCGAGCGCAGCAGGTCAGCTGGCGCCCCGGGCACATCTGACATGAAACTCCCTGGTCCGGTGGCTCTGTCATGCTACCCAGTCGTCCCGGTCCGTGGTGAGCTCTGGCCTTCCGTCGTGGGCCGGGCAATCATGTGCACATGTCCGCGCCGGCACCGCCGTGGCTGACCGTCGACCGTGCCGTGGTCAGCATCGCCCTGGTCTACCCGATGCGCGGGCCGGCCGGCATGTTCGGCCCGACCTGCGAGCTGTGTGCGCAACTCGCGGTCGAGGAGATCAACAGGTGCGGCGGGGTGCTGGGCCGGGAGGTGCGGCTGGTGCCGGTCGACGGGGGTGCGCCGCCGGCCGAGGTGGCCGCCGAGGTCGAGGCACTGGTGTCGGTGGGGGCCGTGCAGGGTGTGACGGGGTGGCACATCTCCTCGGTGCGCCAGGCGCTGGCGCCCCGCGTCGCGCATCGGGTGCCGTACGTCTACACCGCACTCTACGAGGGCGGTGAGCGTACCGAGGGGGTCTTCCTGACCAGCGAGACGCCGGACGCCCAACTGTGGCCGGCGATGCGGCTGCTCGCCGGAGAGCAGGGGGTGCGTCGCTGGTTCGTGGTCGGCAACGACTACGTGTGGCCGCGGCGTACGGCGCGGGCGGCCCAGCGGTACGCGCTGCGGTGCGGCGGGCAGGTGGTGGGCCAGCACTTTCTGCCGTTGGACGCGCACGACTTCGACGAGGTGCTGCGCCGCATCGAGCACAGCGACGCCGACGCGGTGTTGATGCTGCTGGTCGGTGCGGACGCGGTGCGGTTCAACCGGGCGTTCGCCCGCTCCGGGCTGGACCAGCGTTGTCTGCGGCTGAGCACCCTGATGGACGAGAACATGCTGCTGGCCAGCGGTGCCGGTGCGACCCGGCGGCTGTACAGCACCGCGGGCTTCTTCGCCGGGCTGGTGACCCAGGAGAACCTCGACTTCCACGGCGAGTTCGCCAGTCGTTTCGGGATCGAGGCGCCGCCGCTGGGCAGCCTGGGGGAGTCCTGCTACGAGGGCGTGATGCTGCTCGCCGCGCTGATCGGCCAGGCCCGCACCCTCGACGTGCGGGCCATCGAGACGGCCGCCGACACCGTGGCGTACCACGGGCCCCGCGGGCGGTTGCGGCTGCGCGGGCGGCACGTACGTCAGCGCATCTACCTCGCCGAGGCCGACGGGCTCGACTTCAGCGTGCTCGCCCAGCTCTGACCGGCGACCGGACGCGACCCTTGACAGCCGTACCCGCTACGGCCCTAAGATACTTCCTGCGTGAAGGATCTGCCCCTGCGGGCAGTCACCACCAATGTGTGTCCCCGATCGGCGAAAGCATTCGCCGACCATTGTGGTGGCAATTTATCCGAGATTTCCAGCGGCCGACACCGTCTTTCCCTGACGGTGTCGGCCGTTTTTTGGCGACCGTGCCGCGCGGCTGGCGGGAAACACTCAATTAAGGGCTGGGAAACACGATCGCAATGATGTCGGTCGACGCTTTCCCTGCCCGTATCCGCTGCGGTGCCCCGGTGGCGTCCACCCGTCGACCCCGGCATCGCCCACCTCAGATCCACCGGACCGCACCGACCGTCCATTCGCCACTTGAGCGCACCGCAGGGGAGAATTGATGTCATTATTCCGGGGCCGCCGCATCCTGGCGGGTGCCATGACCCTGGTCGCCGCGGCCGCGATGACCGCGTGCGGCAGCAAGACCACCGACGCGGGAAGTGCGACAGGCGTCACCGCCGACGTCTCCGGCGACACCGTCAAGGTCGGCCTGCTCAACTCGCTCTCCGGCACCATGGCGATCAGCGAGGTCACCGTCCGCGACTCCATCATGCTCGCCGTCGATGAGATCAACGCGGCCGGCGGCGTCCTCGGCAAGAAGATCCAGCCGGTCGGTGAGGACGGCGCCTCGGACTGGCCCACCTTCGCCGAGAAGGCGGAGAAGCTCATCTCCGAGGATCGGGTCGCCGCCGTCTTCGGCTGCTGGACCTCGGCCAGCCGTAAGGCGGTCAAGCCGGTTTTCGAGAAGAACAAGGCGTTGCTGTTCTACCCCGTGCAGTACGAGGGACTCGAACAGTCGCCCTACATCTTCTACACCGGCGCGACGACCAACCAGCAGATCGTTCCCGGGCTCGACTACCTCAAGGCGCAGGGTGCGAAATCGGTCTATCTGGTCGGCAGTGACTATGTGTTTCCCCGGACGGCCAACAAAATCATCAAGGCGTACGCGGCCGCCAACGGGATGACCGTGTCCGGCGAGGACTACGCACCGCTCGGGTCCACCGAGTTCGGCACGATCGTCAACAAGGTCAAGTCGTCCGGTGCCGACGCCGTCTTCAACACCCTCAACGGTGACAGCAACGTGGCCTTCTTCAAGGAGTACAAGTCGGCGGGCCTGACCGCCACCGCGATGCCGGTGGTGTCGGTGTCGATCGCCGAGGAGGAGGTCAAGGGCATCGGCACCCAGTACCTGGAGGGTCAGCTGACCGCCTGGAACTACTACCAGACCACGCCCGGGGCGGCGAACTCGAAGTTCGTGGCCGCGTACAAGGCCAAGTACGGGGCGGACAAGCCGACGAGTGACCCGATGGAGGCCGCGTACGTGGCGGTGCACCTGTGGAAGGCGATGGTCGAGAAGGCCGGCGCCTTCGACGTGGAGAAGGTCCGCACCGCGTCCGGGGGGATCACCTTCGACGCGCCGGAGGGCATGGTCACTGTCGACGGACCGACCCAGCACATCGCCAAGACCGCCCGGATCGGCAAGATCGGCGCGGACGGTCTGATCACCGAGGTGTGGAACTCCGGCAAGCCGGTGCAGCCGGACCCGTACCTCAAGACCTATCCGTGGGCGAGTGGCCTGAGCTGACGATGCCGGCCCGGGCGGGGCGCGTTGCCGCGCGGTCCGCCCGGGCCACCCGACCAGCAGTACGGAGTACCCACCGTGACAGTCCTCTTCGGTCAACTCTTCACCGGCATCAGCATCGGCGCGGTGCTGCTGCTCATCGCTCTCGGCCTCGCGCTGACCTTCGGCCAGATGAACGTGATCAACATGGCGCACGGTGAGTTCATCATGGCCGGCGCGTACACCACCTATGTCCTGCAACAGAGCATCACCGGGGCCGGTCTGTCACTGGTGGTCGCGCTGCCGGTGGCGTTCGTGGTCGCCGGCACCATGGGCGTCCTGCTGGAGATGCTGCTCATCCGCCGGCTCTACGCCCGGCCACTGGACACCCTGCTGGTCACCTGGGGTGTGTCGCTGATGCTGCAGCAACTGGCCCGCGACGTCTTCGGCAGCCCGAACGTGCAGACCCGCGCTCCCGACCTGCTGACCGGCAACGTGGCGCTGCCCGGTGGGCTGACCATCGCCAACAACCGGCTGTTCATCCTGGCCCTGGCGTTGGCCGCGGTCGCGGCGCTCACCCTGGCGCTGCGGCTCACCCCGCTCGGGCGTCGCATTCGGGCGGTGGTGCAGAACCGCGACCTCGCCGCGGTGTCCGGCATCCCCACCGCCCGGGTCGACCGGACGACCTTCTTCATCGGCTCCGGTCTGGCCGGGCTCGCCGGAGTGGCGCTCACCCTGCTCGGCCCGATCGGCCCCACCATGGGCACCAACCTGATCATCGACGCCTTCCTGGTCGTCGTGGTCGGCGGGATCGGCCAGCTCAAGGGCAGTGTGATCGTCGCCTTCGCCCTCGGCGTGCTGCAGGCCACCGGGGAGTACCTGACCACCCTCAGCGTCGCCAAGGTGATCGTGTTCGTGGCGATCGTCGCGTTCCTCCAGTGGCGGCCACAGGGCCTGTTCACCCTGCGGACCAGGAGCCTCGCATGACCGCCCTCACCCCCGCGCCGCCCAGCGCCGCCGTCCGCCCGGCACCCGCCGGAGCCGAGCCGCCGGGCCCGCCCGCGCGCCGCTCCCGGTTGCGGACAGCGGCCGGCTTCGCGTTCGGCGCGGCCCTGCTGTTCGCCGTGGCACCGCTCGTCCTGTCGGACTTCCGGCTGGCCCTGCTCGCCAAGTACCTCTGCGTCGCCATGGTGGCGGTCGGCATCGGGATCGCCTGGGGCCGGGGTGGGATGCTCACCCTCGGCCAGGGCGTCTTCTTCGGCCTCGGTGGCTACGCGATGGCCATGCACCTCAAGCTCGCCGACGCGGGCCCGGGTGGGATGCCCGACTTCATGCAGTTGTACGGGCAGCTCGACGAACTGCCGCTGTGGTGGCGGCCGTTCGCCAGCCCGTGGTTCGCGCTGCCCGCGACGGTGCTGCTGCCGATGGCTGTCGCGTTCGGACTCGGGTCGCTGGTGTTCCGCCGTCGCGTCCGGGGCGCGTACTTCGCGATCCTCAGCCAGGCGCTCGCCGCGGCGATGGTGATCCTGCTGATCGGGCAGCAGGGCACCACCGGTGGCACCAACGGGTTGACCGACATCAAGGGCTTCTTCGGCTACAACCTCGACGACCCGGTCAACCAGCGGATGGTCTACTTCATCATCGCCGGCACGCTGCTGGCGTTGCTCGCGCTGACCCGCCAACTCATCCAGAGCCGCTACGGGGAGCTGCTGGTGGCGGTCCGCGACGGTGAGGAGCGGGTCCGTTTCCTCGGCTACGACCCGGCGTCGGTCAAGCTCGTCGCGTACGTCGTCGCGGCCGGCATGGCGGGACTGGCCGGTGCGCTGTTCGTGCCGGCGGTGGGCATCATCTCGCCGGCGCTGATCGGCATCGTCCCGTCGATCGAGTTCGTCATCGGGGTGGCGGTGGGCGGCCGGGCCACCCTGCTCGGCCCGGTGCTCGGCGCGGTGGCGGTGGCCTGGGCGCGTACCGCGTTGTCGGAACGCTTTCCCGGCACCTGGACGTACCTGCAGGGTCTGCTCTTCGTGGTGGTGGTGGCGTTCCTTCCCGGCGGCCTGGCGTCGCTGTGGGCGTTGGCCCGCCGCCGCGACGGCGGCACGGACGCCCGCAGGCGTGGGTGGTTACCAACGACTCGGCGACGCGCCGAGCGGGCGGAGGTGCCGGCGGCATGAGCGACGAGCTGCTGGACGGGTTGTCCGTCCGTGACGTGCGGGTCAGCTTCGACGGGTTCACCGCCGTCGACGGGGTCTCGTTGGAGGTGCCCGCCGGTGACATCCGGTTCCTGATCGGGCCCAACGGCGCCGGTAAGACCACCCTGGTCGACGCGATCACCGGCCTGGTCCGGGCCACCGGCTCGGTCCGGTTCGGCGAGCACGAGCTGCTGGGCCGCCCGGTGCACCGGATCAGCCGGTTGGGCATCGGGCGCACCTTCCAGACCTCGACGGTCTTCGAGGAGCTGTCGGTCCTGCAGAACCTCGACATCGCGGCGGGTGCCCGGCGCAGCTGGGCGACCCTGGCCCGTCGTCGCCGGGGCATCCCGGACGAGGTGGCCGAGGCACTGGAGACCATCGGGCTGACCGGGCGGGCCGGGCACCTCGCCGGTACGCTCGCGCACGGCCAGAAGCAGTGGCTGGAGATCGGCATGCTGCTGGTGCAGGACGTCCGGCTGCTGCTGCTCGACGAGCCGGTCGCCGGGATGAGCCACGAGGAACGCGACGCCACAGGTGCCCTGCTGGAGACGGTGAGCCGGGACCGCACGGTGGTGGTGATCGAGCACGACATGGACTTCCTGCGCCGTTTCGCGCGCACCGTCACCGTGTTGCACGCCGGTCGGGTGCTCAGTGAGGGCACGGTGGCGCAGGTCCAGGCGGACCCGCGTGTGCAGGAGGTCTACCTTGGCCACCCGGTCGACGCCGGGTCGGCCCCCACGGTCCTGGAGGCATGATGCTGACGCTGAGCGGGGTGCACGCCGGGTACGGGCGTTCTCGGGTGCTGCACGGGGTGGACCTCACCGTCCCGCCCGACGGAGTGGCCGCCGTGCTCGGCCACAACGGCGCCGGCAAGAGCACCCTGCTGCGGGTCGCGGCCGGGCTGCTGCGCCCGAGTGCCGGCACCATCGAGCTGGACGGCGAGGACGTCACCCGTCTCGGGCCGCACGAGCGGGTGGCGCGGGGCATGGCGTACGTCCCGCAGGGGCAGCAGAGCTTCCCGCACCTGACCGCCGCGGAAAATCTGCAGCTCGTCGCCGACGGGCGGCGCGACGGTGCGGTGGCCACCGCGGAGGTGCTGGACCTGTTTCCGGCGTTGCGCCCGCTGCTGCGGCGCCGGGCCGGGCTGCTCTCCGGCGGCCAACGTCAGCAACTGGCCATCGCCCGCGCACTGATCACCCGGCCGAGGTTGCTGATGCTCGACGAGCCGACCGAGGGCATCCAGCCGTCGGTGGTCGCCGAGATCCAGGAACGGATCGTCGAGCTGACCCGGCAGGCCGGGTTCAGTGTGCTGCTCGTGGAGCAGCACCTGGGCTTCGCGTTGCGGGTGGCGAACCGCTACCACGTGCTGGAGTCCGGCCGGGTCACCTCGCACGGCGACGGGGGTGTCACGGCGGAACGGGAGGTCCGGGCGGCCCTGGCGGTCTGAGCGGCAGGTTTCGCGTCACCGACACACCGGCCTGAACCGGGTGTGGCCCCTTTGCTCCGCACCCGCGGATGCGCAGGGTGGCGCGCGCCGCCGTCCCCACCGGGTCAACCGCCGACCTGGCCCGCCGGACCCGGTCCGGTTCGTAGAATCCCTGCCATGCCGGAGATCGTCGAGTTGCTGGCCTCGCCCGTGCACCGCTTCCTGGGCCGGCCCGCCGACGGCCCGGCGCCGGCCCCACCCGGTGAGCTGGTCGACGCCGTCCGGATCCGGGCCCACCTCGGCATCGTCGGCGACAGGTACTTCGGCCAGCAGGCGCACCGCGACGCCAGCGTCACGGTCATCGCCCAGGAGTCACTGCCGGTCGGCATCGGCCTGGCCGAGGTCCGGCGCAACATCCTCACCACCGGGATCGCGGTGGACGAGCTGATCGGCAGGGTGTTGGTCCTGGACTCCGGAGACGGCCCGGTCAGCCTGCGGGTCAACCGGGCGGCCCGGCCCTGCGCCTGGATGGACGTCACTGTCGGCCCGGGGGCCTGGAAGGCGTTGCGCACCACCGGCGGCATCCGCTGCACGCCACTCACCGACGGGACCCTGCGCGTCGGCTCGATCGAGGCCGTGGTGAGCTGACGCCGTGGTGAGCTGAGGCGGCCGTGGTGAGCTGAGGCGGCCGTGGTGAGCTGAGGAAACGACTCGACGGCAGCGCCCCGGGACCGGCATGGTGTGCACCGGACACCGCCCGGTCGGGCGGCCACGCAGCGCCCGGGGGAAGCCGCAATGAAGCAACCGCCTACCGATCAGCAGATCGACGACCTGACGATCCTGCAGGTCGTGGTGGGCTCCCGGGCGTTCGGCCTGGCCGGCGAGGCCTCGGAAACCCGCGTCGCACCACGAGGGGCCGCTGCCGGAGCAGATGCGGTGGGAGGTGGCTCAAACCACTGCTGTACGCCTTTCGGGCGCGGCTCAACGACCTGGTGGCGGCCAGGCTGGCCGATTCGGCGAGCTGACGCCCCCGCGGCCCGGTGCGTGGTAGAACCAACACGCGCACCGGGCCGCGGAGCTGAGGGCAGCGCCGGGCCGTACCCGGAGGAGGACCTGATCCGAACAGAGGTGGGTGGATTGATTCCGGAGCTGCGGCAGCTCATCGAGGAGCTGCGGGTGGACCTGGCCGACCAGCCGGCGAGCGTGGCGTTCGCCGAGTTCGGCGAGGGTGCCGCCATCGACGCCGTTCCGGTCGGGTTGCCGGACGACCTGCGGGAACTGTTGCTGGTCGCCGACGGGCTGCGTGCCGGTCGGGTCGAGCTGGCGTCCACGGCGACCCTCGCGGGAGTCCAGTACCACCTCGACTACGCGCCGGACTTCTCCTCGATCCCGCAGGACCGGGCGGGCTGGCTGGTGATCGGGACCCGCAGCGACGAGCCGATCTTCATGGACCGTGGCACGGGCGCCATCTGGTATTTCCCACCGACCGGCACCGAGTGGTTCATGTCCGACGCGTTCGAGGAACTAGCCCCCGACCTCTGGTCTTTCGTGGACTACTACGTGCTCGGCCCGGGTTATGCCGAGCTGACCCCCGCCGACGACAGGTGGTTCGCGTTCCTCGACGAGCAGGGCCTGCTCGACATCGACGACGGGGCCTGACCGGGATCAGACCGGGCTGACGTGTGCGGCGAGGACCCGCCAGCCGTGTGGGTCGTCGTGCACCCAGGTCCGGGTGTAGCGCAGCCGCGCCGCGAACGCCGCCCCCTCGAACACACCGGACACCCGGCCCAGGAAGAACGTCACACCGGTCTTGCCGACGACGAGCAGGTCCAACTCCTCCTCGACCAGCTCCTGCACCACCGAGCGACGGTCCCGGTGGGCGGCCAGGTCATCCTGCTTGGTGTAGGCGCGGCCGTCCGGGCCGATGGCGATCAGCTGGTCGACGAGCAACTGGTCGAGGGCGGCCACGTCGCCGGCCCGCTGGGCGTCCTGCAGGGTCCGCTCGGCATCGAGCAACTCCGCCTCGCGTGCGCTGTCCGGCATCGTGCCGTCCTCCCGATCGGTGTCGGCCCGGTGTCACCGTCGGCCCGGGCTGTCCGCATTGTGACAGCCGGCGGGTGGATCGCCGGCGGTGTTCACAGGCTCAGGCGAATCCGTACGACGGTCTCGCCGGGACGGGTGAGCACGGCGACCTCGTCGCAGACCTGCTCCACGATCGCCAGCCCGCGCCCCCGTATCGCGTCGGCGGACGGCATGCCCCGGCCGAACGCCCGTGTCGGCCCCCGGTCGACGACGTCGCAGAACAACTGGCCCGACTCGGCCCAGAGCCGGACCCGGCCGCCACCGGTGGTGTGCTGCAACGTGTTGGTGGCCAGCTCGCTGACCGCGAGTGTCAGCAGCTCCACCCGCTCCGCTGGCAAACCCCGGGCCAGCGCCCCGACGCTGACGAACGCGCGCAGCGCCCGCACGTCCGTCGCGACCTGGTACGACATCGTGTCCGCGAGGCCGGCGGGGACGCTCTGCTCGGCGACGGCCTCCGGTCGCTCGGGCGGCATCAACCCACCATCCGCGGGTCGCCGGTGAACCGCACCACGACCGACCCGGGTGCGGTGGACGTGCGAGCCGCGAAGTGCGCCATCGGGCAGCAGCAACCCTTCTCCTAGCGACAGCTGTTTGTTCACACATCATGTCACCTGTTGGCCCAATGGCCGTCCCGCCCGTTCGGCGGTCGATCCGGCGACGCACGGACACACCGGCCCGTACCCCGGCCCGGTCGCCGCGTGGGTCGGTGAGCCGGGTGTCAATCCGGGGTCGCGTCGGTTGCACGGCCGTATCGGTTGCACGGTCGCGCCGGTTGCACGGCCGCGTGGGTCGGAGGGCCGTGTCGGTCAGGGGGTCGGGTCGAAGGCGATGGACTCGCTCAGCTCGCGCCACCGCGCGTCGGACGCGGCCAGGGCCTCGGCGGCGGCCGTGGCGCCCGCCACGGCGTCGGCGCCGAGCAGCAGCCGCAGGGGCGGGTCGTCGACCTGGGTGATCCGGATGATCGCCTGGGCGGCACGGGCCGGGTCGCCCGGTTGGTTGCCGCTGGCCTGGCGCAGCCGCTGCACGGCCGGATCGATGACCGGCCGGTACGGGTCGCTGATCGGCAACATACTCATCGACGAGCCGGCCCAGTCGGTCCGCAACGCGCCCGGCTCGACGCTGGTGACCCGGATCCCGAACCCCTCGACCTCCTTGGCGAGCACACCGGAGAAGCCGCTGACCGCCCACTTGGCGGACTGGTACGCGCCCAGGCCGGTGCTGGCGACCCGGCTGCCCACGCTGGAGATCTGCAGGATGTGCCCGTGCCCCTGGTCGCGCATCGCGGGCAGGGCCGCGCGGGAGAGATTGACCACCCCGTAGAAGTTGGCCTCGATCTGGGCCCGGAAGTTGTCCTCCGGCATGTCCTCGATCGCGGCGACGTCGGCGTACCCGGCGTTGTTGACGAGGATGTCCAGGCTGCCGAACGTGTCCACGGTGGTTCGGGCGACGGTGTGCGCGGCCGCGGCGTCGGTGACGTCGAGGGCCACCGTCCTGACCTGGTCGCCGTACCTGTCGCGCAGGGCGTCGAGCTGGGCCGGGTCGCGGGCGGTGGCGACCAGGTGGTCGCCGTCGGCCAGCACGGCCTCGGCGAGCGCCCGACCGAGACCCCGGGAACAACCGGTGATGAGCCAGACTCGCGGCACGTGGTCTCCTCCTGGCGGGTGGGCGGGCGCTACGGGCGGATGTCCAGAGCGCCGATCAGGTCGTCGCGCAGGGTGAACCGGTAGCGCAGCTCGATCGGGCTGCCGGGGAAGTCGCCGGACACGCGGGTGAGGACCAGGTACGAGTCGCCCGCCTGCGGTGTGGCCCGCACCGGCTCGGCGGTGTACGAGTAGGCATCCATCGTCTTCTGTCGCCAGGCGCGGATGGAGGCCCGTCCGTCGTAGAGTCGGTCCTCGTCGGCAACGCTCGCGGTGTCCGCGAAGCAGGCGACGAAGGCATCCAGGTCCCGGTCGTTGATGGCCCGGAAGTACCTGTCGAGCACGTCGGGTAGGTCCACCGCCATCTGCTCCTCCTGTGGCACACGGGCCGCCGTCGGGTTCCCGGTCCGACCTCACCGTACGAGAAGGGGACCGCCCCGCGCGGTGCAACGAACAGAACGATCGAGCGGGCGCGCGACGAGGGCTCACCGGCCGTGGCGCCGGTGGGCGTCCAGGTCGGCGGGCGGGGTTTGTCACCGGTCGGCCGGGGTAGGCACGCCTTTCCGAAGTGAAGGGCGGGGGCATGGCCGAGCTGGGGTTCGTCGACAAGGTTGCCGCGCGGGCGGGCATTCCGCCGGAGCAGGCGCGCCCACTGACCGAGGCTGTTCTGCGGACCCTCACCGAGCGCCTCAGCGGTGGTGAGGCGGGCGCGCTGGCCCCCCACCTGGCCGACGAGCTGAGCCCACTGCTGGTCAAGGCCGCGGAGCCGCCCGAGGCGTTCGGCTACGACGAGTTTCTGCGCCGGGTGGCCGACCGCGCCGGGATCGACCGACCCGCCGCCGAGCGGGGTGCCCGGGCCGTCCTGCAGACGATGCACCGGGTGGTCGGGCACCGGGAGTTCGAGGACGCCCTGGCCCAACTCCCGTCGGATCTGCGGGCGCTGGCCCAGCCACTGCCGCACGGCCCCTGACCCACGCGTGCACGGCCGGACGCCCAGGTATCGATGACCGTTCGGTCCCTGGCGTGCCGGGCGCCATGCCGGCTCTACTGTGCGTGACCGTTTGAACGCGCAGTGGTGAGGTCCGGTCGCGCCCGTCCGCGGGCCTTCGCCGCTCCGATGCGAGGAGCGTCCCCTTGGCGTCCGTGCTGTCCCCACGTTCCCTGCTGACCGTCGCGACGACGACGGTCGTCGCCCTGACCACCCTTGCCCCCGTTCCCGCCGCCGCGTCCCCGCGCACCTACCAGGTCGTCGACCTCGGCACGCTGAGCGGGGGAGACGGCGCCGCGACGGCGATGAACGACCGCGGCGACATCGTCGGCTGGAGCACCGTCGCCAGCGGGGCCCGGCACGCCGTGCGCTGGCGCCACGGCGTCATCAGCGACCTCGGCGTGCTGCCGGGTGACACGGATTCCGCCGCCGTGGACGTCAACGAGTTCGGCGACGTGGCGATCACCTCGTTCGGTCCCGACTACCTGACCCGGGCGGTGCTCTGGCGTGACGGTCACCTCCTCGACCTGGGCACCCTGGGCGGGGAGAACAGCGTGGCGATCGGCGTCAACGACCGGCGGCAGGTGCTCGGCACCAGCGAGCCCGCCGGCGACATGCCGCACCGGTTCCTGTGGCGCGACGGCACCTTCACCGACCTGGGTCAGCAGTACTTCTACGAGTTCACCGCCGACTTCAACAACGCCGGTGACGTGGTGGGCGGATGGAACGTGCCGCCGCAGGACTATCCGTGCACCTGTGTCGGCGGTCGCCTGCGCGACGGCGTGCTCACCCAGATCGGCAGCGAGGCCGTCGGCGTCAACAACCGGGGCCAGGTCGTGGGCGCGGCCAACGGGCGGGCCTTCCGCTGGCAGGACGGGACACTTACCGACCTGGGCACCCTCGGCGGCGACTGGAGCCGGGCCACCGCGATCAACGACCGGGGCGTGGTGGTGGGCCGGAGCACCACCACCACGCAGTGGCAGCCGTTTCTCTGGCGCGACGGGGTGATGACCGACCTGACCACCCGGGGCGTGCTGGAGAGCGACGTGATCGAGGACATCAACGTCCACGGTCAGCTCGTCGGCGCCCGGGGCAACCGGCCGGTGCTGTTGCGCTGAACGAGCGGGGCGCTCCGGCCCGGGCGCAGCTGGGCCTGGTCAATGCCATGCGCTGATCCGTAGGACGGAATCTGGAGCCGCTGTCGACGTGGTTGGGCGGAGCAGGCGGCCGCCCAGCGCATTGAAGAACAGCGCAATCCTCCCGCCTACCGCCGTCCGCGTCGGACCGGACCGCCGGATCGATTGCCCGGCCTGCGGGCCGGGGTGCCGCCCTTACCCGCCGAGCCGGCGGGCCGACGGTTCGGCGTGGTGGCTGCGCGCGCGGCGGGTCGACGGCGCGCCGCCACCAGCACGATCGCGGAGACCACGACGACGATCAGGGCCGGGACCAGCCAGGCCGGGAACCCGCCGGACCGCTCCTCGCTGGCGGCGGGCGGAGCGCCGGTCGGGGCCACCGGGCTGTCGGTCGCCGCCGGGGCGGCCGATCCCTCGCCCTCGGCCTGGGCCAGCAGCGCCGGATCCGGCCCCGCCGTGGGCGCCGTCCAGCCGGCCGGCGCGGCCGTGCTGCGCCCCTGGTAGTCGAAGGTGACGGTGCCGCGGACCGTCTCGCCGTCGGAGGCGACGGAGAGGTAGTTGGCGGTGTAGCGGCCCTTCGCTGGCCAGTGCGCGACGGTCACCAGGGCCGGGAAACCGGTGTGGTAGAGCCGTGGCTCGAACACGCCGTTGACCTTGAAGTATTCCGTGACCGGCTTGTCCAGCCGCTTCGGCTCGCCAGAGGACCAACCGCTGTCCACCCGTGAGCCGTTCGGCCCGGTGATGGTGAAGTGCGCGTTCGCGGCCGGCTTCTCGGTGAAGTACAGGGCCAGTTGGGTCAGCGGCTCGCGCACGACGGTGCCGGTCAACGGGGTGGAGGTTGCCAACTGGCCGTGCGCGGACGCCGGGGCGGCGGGCAGCAGCAGCGACACCACGAGCGTCGCGGCCAACGCCGCCACGGCACGGCCCAGGGTGTTACACGCAGTGACCGACCTCGATCGCATTCGTCCATCATGGTCATGTCGCAGCCGTCGAACAAGACGTAGAGTTCTCCTCCCCGACGATCACCTCGCCACCCGTCCCCCTCGCGTCGTTCGGAGCCCGCCCGTGTTCGTCCGCACCCCCACCCCCCGCGCCGCTGCCGCGCTCACCGCCGGTGTCCTCACCGCCCTGCTCGTCGCCGGTTGCGGGCACGACGACGACCCGTCCGCGGCCACCCCCACCGCGCCGACCACGTCCGCCGCCCCACCGAGCGCCGCCACCACCGCGCCCACCCCGACGGCCAGCCCGTCACCCAGCGCACCGGCGGTGGACCGCGAGATCGTCGTGACGATCGCCAAGCGGCGGATCAGTCCGCCGACCGGCCGGATCACCGTGGGTAAGGGACAGCTGGTCCGGATCACCGTTACCTCGGACGTGTCGGACGAGCTGCACCTGCACGGCTACGACCTGGGCGCTCGACTGCCGGCCGGCCAGCCCGGCTCGGTGGAGTTCCGGGCCGACAAGACCGGTCTGTTCGAGGTGGAGACGCACGAGACCGAGCTGGTGCTGTTCCAGCTCGTCGTCCGCTGAGCGAGATGAGCGACCCCGCAACGCTGCTGGCACACGGCGTCGGTGGCCGCCAGGACCTGCCGATCACCCTGCCGCAGCTGGTCGTTGCCGCCGCGCTGACCCTCGTCGTCACGTTCCTCGCGCTGGGCCTGCTCTGGCGCGAACCCCGACTCGACCGGGACGCGACTGGCGGCCACCCGGTGCCGCGACGACTTGCCTTGCTCGTCGACGCACCCACGTTCCGGTGGACGCTGCGCGGGCTCGGCCTGCTCGCCACGGTCTGGTTCTGCCTGGGTCTGCTGGGTGGGCCGGACACCGCGGACAACCCGAGCGCCGGCGCGCTCTACGTGCTGCTCTGGGTCGGGCTGGCCCCACTGTCACTGCTGCTCGGCCCGGTCTGGCGGGCGCTCAACCCGCTGCGTACGGTGCATCTGCTCGTCGCCCTGGCGGCGCGCCGCGACCCGGAGCGTGGGCTTCGGGAGCTGCCAGCCGGTGTGGGGCTGTGGCCGGGTGCCGCCACGCTGTTCGGGTTCGTCTGGCTGGAACTTGTCGCACCCGAACGGGCCACCCTGCCGGTCATCACCGCCTGGCTCGCCGCGTACGCGTCGGTCATGCTGATCGGGGCGGCCCTGTTCGGCGCCGGCTGGTTCGACCGCGCCGACCCCTTCGAGGTGTACAGCACCCTGGTCGGTCAGCTCGCCCCGATCGGCCGTGCCGCCGACGGCGTACTGGTCTGGCGCAACCCGCTCGACGGGATCGCCGGCCTGCGGCCCCGCCCCGGGCTGGTCGCCGTGGTGATCGTGCTGCTGGGCTCGACGATGTACGACAGCCTCTCCAACGCGCCGGGTTGGTTGCGCTTCGGCCAGGAGAACGGCCTGCACCCGGCGGTCACCGGCAGCGGCGGACTGGTAATGGTCATCGCCGCCGTCGCGGTGGCGTACCTGCTCGCCACCGCGGCCGCGGCCCGCATCGGCGGGGCCGACCCGGCCGACGCCCGAGCGGTGCCCGGCGAGATCGCCCACTCGATCGTGCCGATCGCGGTGGGCTACGTGGTGGCGCACTACTACTCGCTGCTGATCCTGGAAGGTCAACGCACCGTCGCGTTGCTCTCCGACCCGCTGGGCACCGGCGCCAACTGGCTCGGCACCGCCGACTGGGAGCCGCACACCGGGCTGGTCACGCCCTCCGGGGTGGCCAGCCTCCAGATCACCGTCATCGTCCTCGGACACCTGGTCGGCACACTGCTCGCCCACGACCGCGCCCTGTACCTGTTCCCCCGGGCCCGGGCGGTGGCCGGTCAGCTCCCGCTGCTGGCCCTGATGGTCGCCTACACCGTCGCCGGCCTACTGCTGCTCTACGCGGGGTAGTCCCGCCCGGCTCCGACCCGTGCGCCATGATGGCCCGTGGACTCCGCACTTCAGCACTACCTGGACGACCTGGTCGCCGCCGCCCGGGAGGTGCTCGGGGCCGACCTGGTCGGCGCGTACGCGGCCGGCTCGGTGGGGCTCGGCGCGTACCAGGCCGGCCGCAGCGACGTGGACGTGGCGTTGGTCAGCGCCGGACCGCTCACCGACGCCGCCAAGCGGACGTTGGTGGCGCGGCTACGGCACGAGGCCCTGCCCTGCCCGGCGCGCGGGCTGGAACTTGTCGCGTACCGGCGGGACGTGGCCGCCTCCGGCACCCCCGAGCCGGGCTTCGAGGTCGAGCTGAACACCGGGTCCGGCATGCCGTTCCGGTGCACCCTCGACCCCGCCGACCGGCCGGTCGGCGACGGCCGCTTCTGGTACGGGCTGGACCGCAGCATCCTGCACCAGAGCGGGCTGCCGCTGCTCGGCCCGCCGGCGGGGGACACCTTCGCCGACCTCGCCCCGGCCGACCTGCGCCGCCTGCTCGTCGACGCGCTGTCCTGGTGGCTGGCCCTGCCGACCCCACCGGACGACAGGCCCGCGCCCGGCACGGAGGACGCCGTGCTCGGCGCCTGCCGGTCGCTGGTGCGCCACCGCGACGGCGTCTGGCTGGCCAAGGTCGCGGCCGGTCAACGGCTGATCGACGCCAGCGACCCGGCCGAGGTGATCGGCCGGGCGGTCGCCGCACGCCACGGCGGCCCCCCGCCCACCGGGGCACAGGCCCGTGCCTTCCAACAACGGGTACGCGACGAGATCGCCGGCTAGGGCGTTGGCCATCGATAGTGGGGTGGCGGGTTGTCCGAGCCGGTACGGGCACGGCGGTTGACGCAGGAAGAAGGCCGTAAGCTGCAACAACTCGTCCGCCGGGGCAAGCACGATTCAGGCTGGGGCCGCCCCCGCAGGAAAGCCGCCTGCACATCAGGCCCTGTGACAGCCTCGACTACAAGACTCTGGTCATATGGACGCTGTTCGGGTCCTCTGGGTAGTCGGCGAACGGCTCGCATGGGGTGAATCCGTACTTCGCGTAGAGCGCCCGCGCCGGCGCGAAATGGTCATCCGCGCCGGTCTCCAGATATAGCCGGGTGAAGCCGCGCTGGCGGGCCTCTGCCAAGACGTGTTGGAGAAGCGCGGAGGCCACTCCCCGCCGCTTCGCGGTCCGGGTGGTCCGCATCGACTTGAGTTCAGCGCTCGTGTCGTCCAGCTTCTTGAGAGCTCCACAGCCCACGAGTTCGTCACCGTCGTAGACTGACCAGAAGGTCACTGCGGGCTGGCGCAGCCCGTCGAGGTCAAGGGCATGCTTACTCTCGGGCGAGCTGACCGCTCGCATTTCATCGAGGTGCTCCTGCAAAAGCGCCTTGATCTTGGGCCCGGACAGGTCATCCACGACGATCTTCATGCCGTGATGGTAGGACGGCCTATGCGGCAGGAGCGTCTCTCGCGCTGCGGAACAGCCCGCTCTCCGACGCAGCCTGAACGACCGGGGCCCTGCCGTCGACAGTCCCTGCCATAGTGGGCATATGCGCTTGATCAAATATGCCACGCGCAGCGGGCCGTGCGACGCTCAGCGGACCGGCGTCGGGTCGAGGTCGCGGACGAGCAGATCCATGGGCGGCCCCCACGGCAGGACCGACGTACCGACCTGCCGCCACCCGTTGCGCGCGTAGATCTCCCGTGCCCGGGAGCGGGGGTCGGAGGCGAGAGTGGCGTACCGCTCCGGCCGGTCGGCGAGCAGTCGGCGCATCAGCTCCGCGCCGACTCCCTCGCCACGGCGCAGCGGGTGGACGATCCACTCCAGGACCGCCAACTTCGGCGCCGCACGGATCCGCGCGGGCGGTTCGGTGGCGGCTCGGGACCACCAGTTACCGGCCGACATGGTCCATCCGTAGGCCGCACCGACCAGGGAGGCGCCTTCGGTGACGGTGACGAGGGTGAAACCGGGTCGGCCGGCCTCGCCGGGGAGGTTGTCGCGGAAACGGGCCACCTGGTCCGGGCCCTCCTCGTACGGCGGCTCGGCGTAGACACATTCGTACAGGTCGACAAGCGGCCCGAAGAAGCGGGCCGCGTCGTGGCCGTGGCTTGTCGCGTAGGTCAGGGCCATGCCCGGATGCTAGCCGCGCACCCGCTCCATCAGCTCGCCGTACACCGGGCGGTGCCGCTCGGTCTCGGGGACGGCATCGGCAACCTGTCGTGCGACTGCCCGGACGATCTCGTTGTGCTGTTCGGCGGGCAGGTGGTCGAGCAGGTCCGCCGCGAGGCGCAGCCCGTCGGGGATGGACCCACTGCGGCACAACGCCGCCGCCTGGTGCAGTTGCACCTGCGTGCGTAGCCGCTGCTGCGACGGCGGGTACAGCTCCAGGGCGCGCTGCTGTGCGACCGCAGCCGCCCGCTGCTCACCGGCGTGGGTGTACACCCACGACTCGGTGTGCCGCAGCCGGTGCTCCGGCCACCCCCACAGCGACTCCACCTCGGCGGTGACGGCGGCGGGCAGAGCTTCCACCTGCTCGGCGAGGGCCCGTACGGAGGCCACCGCGTCCGCATGTCGACCAGCCAGCGAAAGTGCCTGCGCCCGGCCGGCGAGCAGCCCACAGATAGCTGCCGAAGACCTGCCGTCGATCAGTGGTAGGACATCGTCGGCCAGCGCCACCACGCTGGCCGGCGTCCGGCCGTCGTAACAACCGTTCACCACGTCCCAGGCCCGGGTGAGGACCCGGGTCTCCACGTCGCCGGACGCGTCGGCGAAGCGGTGCGCGCTCGCCCGCCACCTGCCGGCGAGCACGGCCTGCCCAGACGCGTTCAGGCGGAGCGCCACGATGACCGCCAGGCGGGCAGCGGCGCGGAGCAGCAGTGGTCGGTGGTGGCCACGATCGGCGGCGATCTGGTGCCGCAACACGGTCAGGTCCCGCCCAAGCTGGGTCACAAGCTCGTCGTGTGGACGACGGTAGTAGCCGCGGCCGTAGTCTGCGACGATCTCAGCCCACTCGTCGAAGTCGAGATCGGCGGCGGCGCCGAGTCCCTGCCGCAGGGTTTCCCAGTCGACGAGCCGATCCACGGCGGGCGCCGCAGCGAGCGCGCCCACCGCCTGGAGGATCGTCCTTCTGCCCATGTCCCGGTCGCCTGGCGGCCTTGTCGCGTACTCCGTTTCCAGTGCGCCGCCAGCCGACAACGCGCGGTCGTAGGCGGCCACCACCAGGGCATTGGCGGGTCGGTCGCCGCGTTCGATCTGCCCGAGGTAGCCGAAGTCGTACGCCGTCAGCTCGGCGAACTTCCGTAGTGACCAACCGGCAGCCTTGCGGCGTTGCCTGAGGGTGTTGCCGAAACCGTCCATGTCACCCTCCGGCGTGTGTGCTGCCGTGTGGGCCCACTGCTCACGGCTGCCACACGCTCAGCGTAGCGGCCACGCTACCCAAGCCGGTCGATCTTCGGTCGGCGCGAATGGGCGCGGCGGATGGCTGCCGGACGGGGCGTGATCTGTCGTAGCCGCTGATTGTGGCGGCCGCCGGGATTTGTGTTCTTGTCGGCCACCACGCAACTCTTGGGGTGGACGCAATGTGCCGATCAAGCGAGGTCCCCGCCGGAACGAAGCTGTTCCTGCTGGCCGGGGAGTGGTTCCCCGAGCCCACCACGCCCGCGCGGCGGGACGAACTGGTGACCGTCGTGGCCATTCGCCCGGACGAGATCAGCGGCCGGGTGTGGGTCCAGGGCCACGCGTGCGTGCGGCACGACCCACCTGACTGCGGCACCGGATCCTGCTTCGAGCACCAGGTGCTCGCCTCGGCCATCCGGGCGAACCTCGCCGGTCAGCGGTGAGCGCTCGACCCGTACACCCGTCTGGCCGGCAGCCCGATGGCCCGGCGGCGGACGGCGAAACGCCGCACACCCCGCTGCGCCCCCTGTGGTCTTGCCGGGCAGACGGACAACACTGGCCCTGCCGCGAGGCACGGCTGCGGCTCGCGGCCGAGTTCGACGGCAACCCGTCGGGGTTGACCATCTATCTGGCCAGCATGTTCTGCGAGGCCGCCCAGGACATCCACCATCTGGACCCGTCGAACGGACCCAGCCCGCGCGAGTTGTTCGACCGTTTCGTGGGCTGGGCTCGAAGGGCCAGGCCGCCGGATAGGCAAGCTGTGTGAGCGCTCCGACGGAGGGCGCGGGGTCAGCGGACCGGGCGGGGCTTGAGCGAGGCGAAGAGCAGGTTGAGCCCCTCCGTCATGGTCGGGTGGGTGATGACCGCGTCGCGCAGGGCGGTCCACGGCATCCCGGCGAGCATGGCCAACTGCACCGAGGTGATCACCTCGCCGGCCTCGGCGCCGAGCAGCGCCGCGCCGAGGATCCGGTCGGTGCTGGTGTCGATGACCGCCTTCCACATGCCCTGGGTCTGGCGCAGGGTGCGCGCCCGGGGGATCGCGGCGACCGGCAGGTGGGCCACCTCGATGTCGTACCCGGCGCGGCGCGCCTCGGTTTCGGTCAGCCCGACCCGGGCCAGCTCCGGGGTGGTGAAGACGGTGTACGGGATGAGCCGGTCGGCGGTGCTGCGCTGTCCTCCCGCCAGGTTCGCCCGGATGATCCGGTAGTCGTCCAGCGAGACGTGGGTGAACTGAGGACTGCCGGCGACGTCGCCGGCCGCCCAGGTCCGCTCGGCGCTGGTGCGCAGGTGCTCGTCGACCTGCACGAAGCCGCGCTCGTCGAGGCGTACGCCGGCCACGTCCAGGCCGAGCCCGTCGGTGACTGGTTCCCGCCCGGCCGCCACCAGCACGTCGTCCCCGGTCACCAGGCTGCCGTCGTCGAGTGTCACCCGGAGGGTGCCGTCCACGTCACGGTCGACGCGGGCGACGGCGATGCCGACGCGGACGTCGATGCCGTCGTCGAGGAAGACCCGCAGCACCGCGTCACTCAGGTCCGGGTCCTCGCGGGGGAGCAGCCGGGGTCCGCCCTCGACAAGCGTCACCGCGCTGCCGAACGACGCGAACATCTGCGCGAACTCCACCCCGACAGTGCCGCCGCCGAGCACCACCAGCCGGGCCGGCAACCGGTCCAGGCGCAGCAGCTCGTCGCTGGTCAGCACCCCGGCCTCGGCCATCCCGGGCACGGACGGCAGATGCGGACGCGTACCCGTGTTGATCACCACGTCGTCGCCGCGCAGCAGCCGCTCAGCACCGTCGGCGAGCGACACCCGTACGGTCCGGGGGCCGACGAACCGGGCCTCGCCGATCACCAGGTGCAGGCCGGAGTCGAGGAACTGCTGCCGGTTGGCGGCCACCATCCCCTCGACGACGTCCTGCTTGTGCGCGCGCAGCAGGTCCACGTCGACCCGTCCGCCCTGCACGCTCAGGCCGAGCGCGGACGCGTCGCGCAGCAGGCGGGCCGCCCGAGCGCTGGTCACCAGGGCCTTCGTCGGAATGCACGCGACGTTGATGCAGCTGCCGCCGATCATGCCGCGTTCGACCATGGCGACCCGCTGCCCGGAGCGGGCGACGTCCATGCTCAACGTCTTTCCGGCCTTGCCGCCGCCCACGACGAGCAGGTCGAACTCCTCAGGTCGGTCGGTCACCGGGCGCTCCTCTCGGTCACCGGGCAGGCCGGCGGCCGCCGCTGGTGCGCGGCGGCCAGCCCAGCCTGCCAGTTGCGGGGAGACCGGCGACCCGGTTCCGGGCAGAATCTCAGCCCGGCCACCGCCGTGCCTTGAACGTGTGATGAAAAGTAGGTCTCCGGACCTTCTACAACCTACTTTTCATCACGTGATCACCGCTGGTCGGCCACGGTAAGGGATCATCGTTGGATGGGTGACATCCCGCTTCAGGTCCGGGCACGGGTCCGCCATGAGCCGGACCGCTCCTACGTGGTGCTTGTCGAAGGACCCGAAGGAAAGGTGCGGGTCGGCGTCACCCGCAGCACGAGGGAGGTGCGCACGGTGGCCCGCGAGGGCGCGGCTCGGCTGTTCGGCGTGCCGCCGGATCGGATCGCCGAGGAGCACCTGGACGTGGTGACCCCGCAGCCACCCTACGGTCGCGACGGGCAGTGGGTGCGGATCGTCTCGGCCGGTGGATCGGCCAGCGCGGACGACCTGGTCGACGTCGGGCGGGCCGGACAGGCGCACTGGTTCGGCCACGAGGGTGCCTGGTTCGTCACGGTGGCCGGTTCCGGCACCGCCATCCACCCCAGCGAGCACCTCGACTTCACCCCCGTCCTCACCGCCGAGGAGGTCGCCGAGCTGCGGAGCTATCTGGCTCGGTCGGCCCAACCTCCCTCGTGAGGTCGGGCCGTCGGCCGACGAGGGCACCGGCCTGGCCGAAGGGCATCCTGGGTTCATCGGCGGCCGGGGTGCGGCTCAGCGGAGCACCAGCAGGTCCAGCGCGTCGACGACCGGGCCGGACGGCGTTCGCGCGGCATCGTTCAACCGGGCGACGCCTGCCGCGTACGCCTCGTCGCTGATCAGCTGCAGAGGAGTGTGCGCCTCGCGGCGAAGCCCGGCGGCGGCGTCGGCGACCGACGGGGCGGTCACCTGTGGAACCGGCTCGCAGCCCGCCATGGTGAACCCGGCGGTGGCGAACGCGGCCTCGACGTCGGCGATGCTCGGGTAGCGGTCCAGCACCGCGACGGCCTCCGGGAACCAGTGGAACAGGCTGATCGCCTCGTGCCGACCGGCGAACGCGGACCGGATCAGCACCGGCGCGCCCGGTTTCAGCACCCGCCGGATCTCTCGGGCAGCCGCAGGGAGGTCGGGAACATGGTGGATCACGGTGGAGAGCCAGACCCCGTCGACACTTCCGTCCCGCAACGGCAGGTCGTCGGCGGCTCCCGGCACGACCGGCCGGAACACCGCACGCTCGCGCATGGCCGCCGAGGGGTCCACCGCCACCACGCCGAGCTCGGGCCACCAGGTGCGGAACGCGTGCGCCCAACTGCCGGTGCCGCAGCCGAGGTCGAGCAGGCGCATCCCGGGGCGGGGCTCGAGGTACCTGCTGATCGCCGTACGCCAGGTCCCGAGATCATCGTCCCGCAGGTGCCGGGACGCCCGGAAGGCGGCTGCGTCCACGTTGTCGTAGGCAATGAGAGCCATGCGCCTACCCAACCTGGCACACGGTGCGGCGAGCAAGGGGGCGAGCGCCGCTTCACACGGGGGCGTCCGCGCGGGGAGCGCGGGCGGTGACCAGATCGAACGTGCGGCCCGCCGGATCCGTGCCCGTCGGCCGGGCGGTCGTCCCGGGCCCGTGCGACTTCGCTGCGGGCCCGGGACGACGGTGGCCGCGTCAGTGCCGGGCCGCGCCGTTCTCGCTGACCGGCTGGCCGAAGGCCAGGAACGGCACAGGAGTCGGGGCGTCCGGCCGGGTGAAGATCCGCTCGGGCTCCTGGATGTGCCCCTCCGGGGCGGTCGTCCGGTCGGTGGGGGCGGCCGCTGGCTCGTCCACAGTGGTCGGCCCGTCGGCGCGTTCGCCATCGGAGCGTTCGCCGTCGGCCGGCTCGGCACCGGACCGGTCGGCCCTCGGCTGATCGGTAACGGACTGCTCGTCGCCGGACTGGTCGGCGTCGGCCCGCCCGTGACCGGTCCGGTCGACGAAGGGCCGGTCGGCGCTCGGCCGGTCGATGCTGGACCGGGTGCCCACCATCGGGTACTCGGCGGTCTCCGGACCACCGGCTGCCGCCGCCATGACCGCGGCGGCGGCGAGGTCGGCCACCCGCTTGGCCTCCCGCTGCACCCGGGCGCGTACCTCCTTGGCGTGCCGTTCGGCGGAGTCCCCGGCGCGACGGGCCTCGTCCAGCCGGGCGTTCTCGGCGGTGAGGTCCCGGCGGACCTCGCTGAGCCGCTGCTGCATCCGCGACAGCTCGTTCTCCAGCGTCTCGCCCTCCTGCTGGATCTCGGCGAGCTGCTGGCGGGCGGTGTCCAGCTCGGCGTGCAGCTCCTCGGCCTCCTGCCGGCGCTCGGCGATCTCCTGCTGAAGGGCGGTGAGCTGCTCCTGGTGCGTGGCGGCCTGCTCGTCGGCCCGGTTACGCAGCTCGGTCACGTGCTGCTGCGCCTCGGCCAGCAGCGCGGCGATCTGCTGCTCGGTGGCGCTGCGCTGCTCGGCCAGCTCCTGCTCGGCGGCGGCCTGCTGCTCGGCGATGTCCTGCTCGGCGGCCGTGCGCCGCTCGTTGACCTCCCGCTCCACGCTGGCCTGCCACTGGGCCATCTCCTGCTGGTTCTTGGAGCGGGCCGACTGGAGTTCCTGCTGGATCTGGGTACGGGCCGACTTCATCAGCGCGTCGGCGGCGACCCGGGTCTGGTTGAGCTGCTGGGCGCTCTGCTCGGTGATCCGTTTCGCCTCGTGCTGGGCGCGCTCGTGTGCGGCCTCACCGTCGGCGCGCAACTGCTCGGCGTGCTCGCGGATCGCGGTCAACTCGGCCTCGGCCAGGGTGCGCCGCTCCTCGTGCGCCTGCTCCTGTTCGGAACGCCGGGTCGCCAACTCCTCGGACAGGTCCTGCCGTGCCTGCGCGGCCCGTTCACGGGTGTCGGCGAGGATCCGCTCCGACTCGCTGCGCAGTTCGTTCGCCCGGTCGCTGGCCGACTCGATGATCATGGCGGCCTGCTTGTCGGCGAGCGTCATGATCTCGGCGACCATCGGGCCCAGATCGTGGATCGAGGCACGGTCCACCTGCACCGGTTGCTCCCGCATCTCGGCCAGCTCGGTGCGCAGGCGCTGCACCTCGGCGGTCAACTCACGGACCTGGACCGCGGAGCGACCGTGCTCGCCGCTCAGCATCGTGATCTGACCGTCGAGCTGCTCCAGGTGCCGATCCACCTGGCGTTTGTCATAGCCGCGCAGGGCGAGCTCGAAGCTCGGCCGGGAGGCCGCATCGTCGCGTGCTGCGTGCGGCTCAGCGCCGATGGACATGCACCATCCTCCGTACGATCGGGGGCGTGAGGGTCGGCGGTCGCCTGCCCCGCGGGCCGTCAGTGTGGCGCAACGCTACCGCCGAGCCGACCGCATGCGAAGTCCCGCCCCACCACGTCTCGCCCAGCCTTCCGCTCCCGCGTCGATCATGGAGTTGTGGTGGGTGACATAGGCCGTGGACCACCACCATTCCGGCACCACAACTCCATGATCGACGCGGTTCGACCGGGCTAGCGGCGGCGGGCCAGCAGGACCGCGTCGTGGATGGTTATCTGCTCGCCGGTCGGGGCGGTGGCTGGGCGGGGGCGGGCGTCGGCGGCCAGCACCTCCCAGTCGGACGGGTCCAGGGTGGCGGCTACGTCCTGCGCGGTGAACATCATGTCCGGCATGTGCATCCGGCGCGCCGACGTCCACAGGTCCGACGGGTGGTGCCCGACGATCAGCAGGACGCCACCGGGCGCCACCGCCTCGGCCAGCCGGGCGAACAACTCGCCCCGCTGCACCGGGGGCAGGTGCATGAACTGCGCGGACACCAGGTCGTACGCCTGCTCGGCCGGTGGCTTGTCGCGCAGGTCGGCGTGGGTGAACTCGATCCGGTCACCGACGCCGACGGTGTCGGCGTGCGCGCTGGCTCGGCTCAACGCGGTGGTGGAGATGTCCACCGCCGTCACCCGCCAGCCCCGCTCGGCCAGCCACACCGCGTCGGCG
The DNA here is from genome assembly GCF_043198035.1 of Micromonospora sp. NPDC048898. Taxonomy (NCBI): domain Bacteria; kingdom Bacillati; phylum Actinomycetota; class Actinomycetes; order Micromonosporales; family Micromonosporaceae; genus Micromonospora; species Micromonospora sp. NPDC048898. The sequence continues at coordinate 72,734 of NZ_JBICUF010000002.1, read as the reverse complement.
CCCTCACCGCTGCCCACGTCCAGCGCGCGCCCCGGGGGCAGGTCGGCGACCTCGGCGACCAGTTGTGAGTTCGGCTGGCCACTCCACACCGCGGGCTTGGACCGGTACCGCTCCTCCCACGCCGGCTCCTCGAACGCGGTGGCCACCACCTGCCGGTACGCGGCCACCGCCACGCGGGTGTCCTCGGCGATGAGATCGGCGTTGATCGCCGCGCCGGCGGTCAGGCCGGCGGCGGCGGACGTGATGACCTGACCGCGGATGTCGGCGACGTTGCCGGCCACCCAGACACCCGGCACGCTCGTCGCCCCGGTGGGGTCGGCCGGGATCTGCGCACCGATCACGTGCTCACCCATCGTCACCTCCTCCGGAGCGAGGCCCAGCCCGACCAGCAGGCCGGCGCGGGGAGTCAGCCGCGTCCCGACCACGACGGCGTCCAGCGCCACCACCCGCCCGTCGGCCAGCCGTACGCCGGTCAGCACGTCGTCGGTCACCTCCACGGCGGCGACCGGACCCGGCACCACCGCGATGCTGCGGGCGGCGAGCCGCTCGGCGGTCTCCGCATCCGGTGCGGGAGCGTCGTGCAGCAGGAGCAGCACGTCGGAACTCCACTGTCGCCACATCTCGGCCTGGTGGGTGGCCAGCGGCCCGGTGGCCAGGACGCCGATCCGCCGGTCCCGGACCTCCCAACCATGGCAGTACGGGCAGTGCAGGACGTCGCGCCCCCACCGCTGGGCCAGCCCGGGCACGTCCGGCAGTTCGTCGGTCAGCCCGGTGGCCACCAGCAGTCGACGGGCCCGCACCGAGCTGCTGTCGTCGAGGTCGAGCCGGAAACCGTCGTCGTCGCGGGTCACGGCCTCCACCAGCCCGGCGCGGAACTGCCCGCCGTACTCGGCGACCTCGGCCCGCCCGGCCGCGAACAGCTCGCCCGGCGGCGTCCCCTCGCGCCCCAGGTAGTTGTGCACGTGGCCGGCGGGCGCGTTGCGCGGCTCGCCGGCGTCGATCACCAGCACCGACCGTCGCGCCCGGCTCAGCGCCAGGGCTCCGCTGAGCCCCGCGGCGCCGCCGCCCACCACCACCACGTCGTATGTCTCGTCCACCGGTTCTCCCTCTTACCCTGTCGGCTGAGCCCACCATCCGTCGTCGCCGGAAAAGTGGCAACTATTCTTGCCGTTATGGCAAACGAGGACACCGCCGCGCTGGCGGCCGTCGGCCCACGGCTGCGTGCCCTGCGCCACCAGCGCGGGACCACGCTGACCCAGCTCGCCGACCTGACCGGCATCTCCGTGAGCACCCTGTCCCGGCTGGAGTCCGGCAGCCGCCGGCCCACCCTGGAACTGCTGCTCCCGCTGGCGAGGGCCTACCAGGTGGCGTTGGACGAGCTGGTCGACGCGCCGGCCACCGGCGACCCCCGGATACTCCCCAAGCCGATCGTCATCCACGGCATCACGTTCCTGCCACTGACCCGCCGACCGGGTGGCCTGCGGGCGTTCAAACAGATCTTCCCGCCGGATCCGAGGGCCGGGGAGCGGACCCCGCAAACCCACGAGGGGTACGAGTGGCTCTACGTGCTCTCCGGCCGGTTGCGCCTGCTGCTCGGCGACCGCGACCTGACCCTGACCCCGGGCGAGGTGGCCGAGTTCGACACCCGCGTTCCGCACCTCGTGCTCAACCCCGGGCCTGGGGTCGCCGAGGCCCTCAGCCTCTACGGGCCGCAGGGGGAGCGGCTGCACGTCCGGGCCCGACCGGCCTGATCAGCACGCGATCGGTGAAGTCGGGGCATCCAGGCCGCCGGGACACCCCGACTTCGGCGACCTCGTGGCGCGAGGGCCGGACCGGTTCCCCTCCGGTCCGACCCTCGCGACTGTTCCGCGCTAGGCGCGGGCCCTACGCTGCCGGACGAACAGCAGCAATGTGGCGCCGAGGAGCACCGCCAGCAGACCGGCGGTCATCCAGCCCCCGATCGGGAACGACTCGCCGGTCACCGGGAGCTTGCCCCGCACCGGAATGGTGATGGTGGACTCGGGGGAGACCGGCGCCGGGCCGTCCGGCGGGGTGCCGGTCGCGGTCGCCGTGTTGCGCACCGACCCGTGGTGGTAGTCGGCCCTGCTGACGGTGTAGGTCGCCGAGCAGGTGACGGCGGCGCCCGCCGCCAGGGTCACCGCCCCGTTGGGTGTCCGGTCCGGACCGCAGGTGATCGGGCCGAGGTTCGTCGGCGCGGCCGGCGCGGTGAGGGTGTCGGTGACCGTCACGCCGGTCAGGGCCACCTGACCGGTGTTGGTGACCACGAACTGGAACGGCACCTGCTGGCCCGGTCGACCGATCTTGTCGGTGCTGCTGGACTTCACCACGGTGATCGCCGCACCCCGGGTGGCCGTGACCTCGGCGGTGGCCGGATCGGAGCGTACCGGTCCCGGGGGTTGTTGCCCGGGGATGGTCGGCGGCGTGCCGGTGGCGACGGCGGTGTTGGTGATCCGGCCGGCCGCGATGTCGGCCGCGGTGACGGCGTAGGTCGACGTGCAGGTGGTGCTCGCCCCCGCCGTCAGCGTGACGCTGCCGCTGGCCACCGGCGGCGTGCCGCAGGTGATCGCCCCGGGCGTGCCGGTGCCGGAGAACTCGGTCTCGTCGACCGTCACCGCGCTGAGCGAGGTGTTACCGGTGTTGGTCACCACGAACTGGTATGTGACGGGGTCACCGGCGGCGGACACCACGCTGGGCGTGACCGCCTTGGTGATGGCGATCTCCGGGTGCGGGATGGGAATGTCCAGCGACGACGGCGGGGAGACCGGCGGCGCCCCGAACGGTGGTGTGCCGGTGGCGGTGGCGACGTTCATCAGCGCCGTGCCGGCGAAGTCCTCCGCGGTCGCCGTGTAGGTCGTCCGGCACTGGATGGAGGCGCCCGGCGACAGCGTCACCTCGCCGTTCGGGACGTCCTGCGGACCGCAGGTGATCGGCCCGAGGACGGCACGCTCGGACGGCGGCAGCACGGTGTCGGTGACTGTCACGCCGGTGAGCGTGAGGCCACCGGTGTTGACCACCAGGAAGGTGAACGGCACCTGCTGCCCCGGCGCGGTGATCGCCACCGTCGTGGACGACTTGATCACCTCGATGTCGGCGATGAGCCCCGCCTCGGGGATGGTCAGCGTCGAGGGCGGCGAGTTCACCGGCGTCCCCCCGCCCGGCGGCGTCCCGTGTGCGGTGGCGGTGTCGGTGACCCCGCCGTTGTCGAGGTCGGCCTGCGTGACCGTGTACGTGGCGGTGCAGTCGGTGGACGCGCCGGGGGCGAGTGTGGTGGTCGCACAGGTGATCGGTCCGAGGTTGGCGTTGGAGGAGGGCGGCGCCTGGACGTCTGTGACGTTGACGTTGGTCAGGGTGAGCCCGCCGGCGTTGACCACGTGGAACCGGTAGGGCACCTGCTGCCCGACCGCGCCGATCGTGACGGTCTCGGAGGCCTTGATCACCGAGATCGCGGCGACCAGACCGGTCTCCGGGATCGTCAGTGTGGACGGTGGCGAGTCGATGGGCGTGTCACTGCCCGGCGGGTTGCCGTGCGCGGTGGCGACGTCGACGACCGCGTTGTTGTCCAGGTCGGCCTGGGTGACGGTGTAGGTGGCGGTGCAGGCGGTCGCCGCACCGGGTGCGAGCGTGGTCTGTGGGCAGGTGATCGGCCCGAGGTTCGCGTTCGACGAGGGTGGCGTCTGCGCGTCGGTCACGGTGACGTTGGTCAGCGTGACACCCCCGTTGTTGATCACGAGGAACTGGTAGGGCACCTGCTGCCCGACCGTCGTGATCGACGTGGTGGTGGACGACTTGACCACCGAGATCGACGGGGTGACGTCGGCAGCCGGAATGGTCAGCACGGACTGGTCCGAGTCGACGGGCTCCTCCGTGCCCGTCGGGGTGCCGTGCGCGGTGGCGATGTCGGTCACCTCGTCGTGGTCGAGGTCGGCCTGGGTGACCGTGTAGGTGGCGGTGCACACGGTGGTCTCGCCGGGGGCGAGGGTGGTCTGCGGGCAGGTGATCGGCCCGAGGTTCGCGTTGGACGACGGCGGGTCCTGCACGTCTGTGACGTTGACGTTGGTCAGGGTGACGCCGCCGGTGTTGGCCACCAGGAACCGGTAGGGCACCTGCTGGCCCACCGCGTTGATGGTCGCGGCGGTGGACGACTTCACCAGCGCGATGGCCGGCGCGACCACGTCGCCCGGGATCGTCAACGTCGACGGTGGCGACTGCACGGGTGGGCGGCCGCCGGGTGGGGTGCCCTGCGCGGTCGCGGTGTCGCGTACCGCGCCGAAGTCCAGGTCGGCCTGGGTGACCGTGTACGTGGCGGTGCAGGTGGTCTGCACGCCGGGGGCGAGGGTGGTGGCGACGCAGGTGATCGGCCCGAGGTTGGCGTTCGACGAGGGCGGGGTCTGCACGTCGGTGACGCCGACGTTGGTCAGGGTGAACCCGCCGGTGTTGACCACCTGGAACGTGTACGGCACCTGCTGCCCGACGGTGGTGATCGTGGTGGTCGTGGACGTCTTCACCACCGCGATCGAGGGGACCAGGCCGGTCTCCGGCAGGGTCAGTGTCGAGGGCGGCGAGTCCACCGGCGTGCCGCCGCCGGGCGGGGTGCCGTGGGCGGTGGCGGTGTTGGTGACCTGGTCGTTGTCGAGGTCGGCCTGCGTGACCGTGTAGGTGGCGGTGCAGTCGGTGGACGCGCCGGGGGCGAGTGTGGTGGTCGTACAGGTGATCGGGCCGAGGTTCGCGTTCGACGACGGCGGTGCCTGGACGTCAGTGACGTTGATGTTGGTCAGCGTGAGTCCGCCGGTGTTGACCACGTGGAACCGGTACGGCACCTGCTGCCCGACCGTGGTGATCGACGCGGCGGTGGAGGTCTTCGTCACCGCTATCGACGGGGCCAGCCCCGCCTCGGGAATGGTCAGCGTCGAGGGTGGCGAGGTGACCGGCGGGCCACTGGGCGGCGTGCCCCGCGCGGTGGCGGTGTCGGTGACCGCGTTGTTGTCGAGATCGGCCTGGGTGACGGTGTAGGTGGCGGTGCAGGTGGTGGTCTGCCCGGGCGCGAGGGTGGTCTGCGGGCAGGTGATCGGGCCGAGGTTCGCGTTCGACGACGGCGGCGCCTGCACGTCGGTGATGCCGACGTTGGTCAGGGTCAGGCCGCCGGTGTTGGCGACCAGGTAGCGGTAGGGCACCTGCTGACCCACCGAGCCGATCGACGTGGTGGTGGACGACTTCAGCACGGTGACGGCGGCGGTGAGCCCCTGCGCCGGGATGGTCAGGGTCTCCGGCTCGGAGACGACCGGGGGACCACCGGGCGGGGTGCCCTGGGCGGTTGCCACGTTGGTGACCCCGTCGTTGTCGAGGTCGGCCTGGGTGACGGTGTAGGTGGCGGTGCAGTCGGTCTGCGCCCCGGGGGCGAGGGTGGTGGCGGCGCAGGTGATCGGGCCCAGGTTGCCGTTCGACGACGGCGGGGTCTGTGTGTCGGTGACCGAGATGGTGGTGAGCGGGACGCCGCCGGTGTTGACCACGTGGAACGAGTACGGGACCTGCTGACCGACGCTGGTGATCACCGTGGTGGTCGACGACTTGACCAGGTCGATGTCCGCCGGGGTGCCGCCCGCGCAGGCGAGCGTGGTGCCGAACGGGAAGTAGTGGATCTCGCCGCCGCGGTGGTCCAGCGTACGGGTGATGACGCTGCCCTCGGTGTTGCTGGCCGAGAGGTCGGTGAGGCTGGCGTTGGGGGCGTAGATAGTGCCCTCGACAGTGGCCGCGCCCGGAGTGAGGGTGAGCGCGGTGGCGGTCGGGAAGTTGAACAGGATGTAGGGCGCCTGCGGGCCGCCGATGCCGGCGAAGTTCGGGGCGGTCCAGGCGAAGTCGTTGCCGACGCCGCTGGTGTCCACGTTGACCAGCAGCGGGGTGTCCGCGGCGGGCTGGCTGGCGAAGGTCAGCGTCTGGATGTTGTTCAGGTCGCTCGCGGCGAGGTTGAGCACGTTCGTCACACCGGGGGTCAGGGTGACCACGGCGTTGCTTCCCGCCGGAATCGGCCGGGGCAGCACGTCACCGTTCGGTGTGCGCAGCACCACCGTGTTGTCGCAGGTGGCCAGGCCGATGGTGGTGTCGCGGAAGCTCGCGAAGGCGCCGGCGAAGTTGATCGGGGAGGCGGGCCCGACGCTGGCGACCGGCTGCCGGGTGACCAGCTCGACCCGAGGTGCGGCGTCGTAGTTGTCCGACGGCAGGGTCCGGGTGTTGACCTGGGCGCCGTTGTTGTCGGTGTCCCGGACGAACGTGCCGGTCAGGTCGCCGACCTTGGCGTACCCGCTGTTGAGCACCTGGAGCCGGCTGCCGCCGACGCTGCCGGCGAAGTTCACCCGTCCACCCACGACCAGGGCCGTCGGGTTCGCGTCGCCTGGCACGACGAACGCCCCGGCGGTCGCACCGGCCAGTTGGTAGTTGCCGAAGGTGAGGTCGCCGCCGACGGCGAGGGTGCCCTCGTTCTCGTTGTCGAACAACCCGGCGTCGCCCTCGGTCATCACCCCGAAGCTCAGCGCCTCGGCGACCGGGTTGACCGGCCCGATGGCCTCGGCCGCGACCAGGACCTGGTTCAGCGGGGGTTCGGCTGGCATCGGCGCCAGCAGGGTGTTGACCGCCAGCACGCCGGCGACGGCGACCAGCGCCGCGGCCCGTGACCTGCGGCCACCCCACGAAGAAATCCTCATCACGCCCCCGTTGTGTCCAGTGTGCGAGGGGAGCGTAGCGAGGAGTTTGAGGGCTTATGAGGTTTTTGTCCGAATAGGCCGCCGGTCTCGCGCCAGCGAGGCGCTCGGGCCCGATCGCGGACCACGTCGAACTGCGGGCGCCGTGGCGCCGTGTTTATGATCGACGACCCCGACAGGGGCAGGGCGAACGTGGCCGCCCGGTTCGGCCAGGAGTAAGAGGTGAGGTGCGCGACGGTGATCCGCGAGGCGTACGCCTGCTGGGTGCGCGAGCCCGGCGCGGCGGAGATCCGGCCGGTGTCGCTGCCGACGCCCGGCCCCGAGGACGTGCTCGTCCGGGCCCGCTACTCCGGAGTCAGCCGGGGCACCGAGACGCTCGTCTTCGCCGGCCAGGTGCCCCCCGACCAGTACGCCGCGATGCGCGCGCCGTTTCAGGAGGGTGACTTCCCCGGCCCGGTCAAGTACGGCTACCTCAGCGTGGGCGAGGTCGAACAGGGCCCGCCGGAGCTGCTCGGGCGCACCGTGTTCTGCCTGCACCCGCACCAGAGCGCGTACGTCGTGCCGGCCACCGCCGTGGTGCCCGTACCGGACGGGGTGCCGCCCGCCCGCGCGGTGCTCGCCGGCACGGTGGAGACCGCGATCAACGCGCTGTGGGACGCCGCGCCGCTCGTCGGCGACCGGGTCACCGTGATCGGCGCGGGCATGGTGGGTTGCTGCGTCGCCGCCCTGCTCGCCCGGTTCCCCGGCGTGCAGGTCGAGTTGGTCGACATCGACTCCCGCCGGGCCGGGGTGGCCGGCGCGCTCGGCGTCGGGTTCGCCCAACCGGCCGACGCCAGCGGCGACCGGGACCTGGTCGTGCACGCCAGCGCCAGCGGCGCCGGCCTGCAACAGGCCCTGGACCTGCTCGCGCCGGAGGGCACGGTCATCGAGCTGAGCTGGTACGGCGACCGCCCGGTGCAGGTGTCGCTGGGCGGGGCGTTCCACTCCGGTCGACTCACCGTACGCAGCAGTCAGGTCGGCATGGTCGCTCCCGCCCGGCGGGGCCGGCGCAGCTACGCCGACCGGCTGGCGCTCGCCCTGGACCTGCTCGACGACCCGGCCTTCGACGCCCTGATCACCGGCGCGTCCCGGTTCGCGGAGCTGCCCGACGTGCTCGCCAGACTGAGCACGGGTGACCTGCCCGCCCTCTGCCACCTCATCACCTACGACGACGGGGAGTGACCGTGTTCAGCGTGACCGTTCGGGATCACATGATGATCGCCCACAGTTTCCGGGGCGACGTGTTCGGTCCGGCCCAACGCCTGCACGGGGCGACGTTCGTGGTGGACGCGACGTTCCGCCGCGCCGACCTGGACGCCGACGGCATCGTCGTCGACATCGGCCTGGCCACCGAGCAGCTGCGGGCCGTACTGGGGGAGCTGACCTACCGCAACCTCGACGACGAGCCGGCCTTCGCCGGGGTGAACACCACCACCGAGGTGCTGGCCCGCACGGTCGCCGACCGGCTGGCCGAGCGCGTGCACGCCGGTGACCTGGGCGCGGGTGCCCGCGAGCTGGCGGGAATCACCGTCACCCTGCACGAGTCGCACGTCGCCTGGGCCAGCTACGAGCGGGCACTGTGATCGATGCGGGCCGGGCGGCGCCCTCCGCCGGCTCGGGTAGCACCGGCCGTACGGTGCACGTCGTCCTGCCCGGCGACATCGACGACCCGGCCACACCCAGTGGCGGCAACACCTACGACCGGCGCGTCTGCGCGGGCCTCGGCGAACGTGGCTGGGCGGTGCACGAGCACGCGGTGCCCGGGGCCTGGCCGACCCCCGAGCCGGCCGACCGGGCGGCACTGGCCGGGGTGCTGACCGCCGCGCCGGACGACGCCGTGGTGCTGCTCGACGGCCTGCTCGCCTCGGCCGTGCCGGACCTGCTCGCCCCGCACGCCCGCCGGTTGCGCCTGGTCGTCCTCGTGCACATGCCGTTGGACGACGAGGTGGAGGGCCGGGCGCTGGCCACCGCGCGGGCCGTCGTCACCACGAGCGAGTGGACGCGCCGCCGCCTGCTGCTGCGCCATCCGCTGCGGCCCGACCGCGTCCGGGTCGCCCGACCGGGGGTGACGTCGGCGCCGCCGGTGCCTCCCGGCCCGACCGCCGGGAACCGGCTGCTCTGCGTAGCCGCGGTCACCCGCCACAAGGGACACGACGTACTCGTCGACGCGTTGGCCGTGCTGCCCGAGGTGCCCTGGACACTTGTCTGCGCCGGCACCCTGACCCGGGAACCCGAGCTGGTGCGCCGGCTACGCGACCGGCTCGCCGGCGCGGGCCTCGCCGACCGGGTCCGGCTGGCCGGCCCGCTGACCGGTGCGGCACTCGACTCCGCCTATGCCGCCGCCGACCTGCTGGTGCTGCCCTCCCGGGCCGAGACGTACGGCATGGTCGTCACCGAGGCGCTGGCCCGCGGCCTGCCGGTGCTGGCCACCGAGGTGGGTGGCCTACCCGAGGCGCTCGGCCGCGGCGCCGACGGCGACCTGCCGGGGCTGCTGGTCCCGCCGGACGACCCGGCCGCGCTGGCCGGCGCACTGAGCTGGTGGTGGGGCGACGACGTGCTGCGGGCCCGGCTGCGGCGGGCGGCTCTCGCCCGGCGCGACACCCTGACCGACTGGACGGTGACTGCCGCGTCGCTGGCCGCCGTGCTGGAGGAGGTGGCGCGATGACCGTCGAGGAGACACTGCCGTTCGCCGACTGGCTGCGGCTGCGGGAGCCGGCCGACGCGGCGGCGCGTGCCGAGGACCTGGTGGACGCCGTCCGCCCCCGGCTCACCGGTGCCGCCCCGACGGTGGTCCACGACCTGGGTAGCGGCACCGGCTCGATGAGCCGCTGGCTGGCCACCCGCCTGCCCGGCCCGCAGCACTGGGTGCTGCACGACCGCGACGCCGACCTGCTCGCCCGTGCCGCCGAGGGCATGACCGGGGTGACCGCCGCCGACGGTGCCCCGGTCACCGTGACTGTCCGGTGCGGCGACCTCACCCGGCTCAGCGCCGCCGACCTGGCCGACGGGTCCCTGGTCACCGCGTCCGCGCTGCTGGACATGCTCACCGCCGAGGAGATCGAACGGGTGGTGGCCGCCTGTGTCGGCCGGCCCACCCTGTTCGCCATCTCGGTCACCGGCCGGGTCCGGTTCACCCCGACCGATCCGCTGGACGCGGCGGTCGAGGCCGCGTTCAACGACCACCAGCGGCGTACCGTCGACGGCCGACGACTGCTCGGCCCGGACGCCGTCGCCGCCACCGTCGCCGCGTTCGCCCGACACGGCGTGGACGTGTGGGAACGGCCCAGCCCGTGGCGGCTCGGCCCGGAACAGGCCGACCTGGCCGCCGAGTGGTTCCGGGGTTGGCTGGGCGCGGCCTGCGCGCAGCGCCCCGACCTGGCCGGCCCGGCCCAGGCGTACGCCGAGCGTCGGCTGGCCGACGCGGCGGCCGGCCGGCTCAGCGTGCTGCTCGAACACACCGACCTCCTCGCGGGTGGATGAACTGTTCACGCCCTGGGTACGTGCACTAGGACGTATGGACGATCTTCAAGGGGAGGGCCGGCGTCGATGTTCTGGGCCTGGGCACGAGTGGTCGGCGGGGTGGCTCTGCTCGCCGTCCTGTTGTGGCAGGTGGGCAGCGGCCCGTTCCTCGCCGGGGTGCGGTTGATCGACGCGCCGGCACTGGCCGCCGCGCTGGTCATCGGGGTGCTCACCACGGTCTGCGCGGCGTGGCGGTGGAGCCTCGTCGCCGGTGGCCTGGGCGTGCGGCTGCCGCTGGCGACCGCCGTGGCGCACTGCTACCGTGCCGTCTTCCTCAACGCCACCCTGCCCGGCGGGGTGCTCGGCGACGTGCACCGGGCGGTCCGCCACGGCCGGGACGCCGGTGACGTCAGCCGGGGCATCCGCGCGGTGGTCTGGGAACGTACCGCCGGGCAGGTGGTGCTTGTCGGCGTCGCGCTCGTGGTGCTCGCGGCCTTCCCGTCGCCGGTGCGGCCGTATCTGCCACTCGCCGCCGCGTTGCTGGTCGGGGGTGGGCTGGTGGCAGTGCTGCTGGTCCGGGCCGTGCCGAACGCCGGCCCGTCGCGGTGGGCGCGGGCGCTGCGCACCGCCGGGGCGGACGTGCGGTCCGGGCTGCTGTCCCGGCGCACCTGGCTCGGCGTGCTGATCGCCTCCGCGGTGATGGTCGCCGGTCACCTGGCCACCTTCCTGGTGGCGGCCCGCACCGCCGGATCCGACGCCCCACTGGCACGGCTGCTGCCGCTGACGCTGCTCGCCCTGCTCGCCATGGGCCTGCCGCTGAACGTCGCCGGCTTCGGTCCCCGCGAGGGGGTGGCCGCCTGGGTGTTCGGCGCGGCCGGCCTCAGCGCGGCCGAGGGCGTCGCCACCGCCACCGTCTACGGTGCCCTGATCCTCGTCGCCAGCCTGCCCGGAGCCGCGGTGCTGCTGGTGCGACGGAACCGACATCCGGTCTCCGCCCGGGAAGCCGTCCCCGACGGCGGCTGTTGAGTCGGTGGTGAGGAACACGCGTCGCCGCGCGTCGGTGGCGCCGGACAGAGGAGTCCCATGCCCGAAGCATTGCCGGTCGCCACGATCCGTACGCAGGTCACGGTGCCGTTGACGTTTCCCGATGGCTACACCACGACCGTTCGGGTGTTCTCCTTCAAGGGCCTGGTGGACGCTCGGGAGCACCTCGCTCTCGGCCTGGGCGACTGGGCGGGCGCCCTGGACCGGCTCGCCGCCGGGGGAGAACCGCCGCTGGTCCGCCCGCACAGCGAGTGCCTGACCGGCGACGTTTTCGGCAGCCAACGCTGCGACTGCGGGCCGCAGTTGCGCGAGGCGGTGCAACGGATCACCGAGGCCGGCGGTTTCCTGCTCTACCTGCGGCAGGAGGGACGCGGCATCGGCCTGTACGCCAAGCTCGACGCGTACGCGTTGCAGGACGCCGGGCTGGACACCTACCAGGCCAACGTGGCGCTGGGGCGGGGTGAGGACGAGCGGGACTACACCGGCGCCGCGCAGATGCTTGCCACGTTGGGCGTGCCGCGGATCCGACTGCTGAGCAGCAACCCGGACAAGGCCGTGCAGTTGACCCGACTCGGCGTGGACGTCGCCGAACAGGTGCCCACGAGCGTCTTCCTGTCCCCGGCCAACGCCGACTACCTGGCCGCCAAGGCCGCCAAGGCGGCGGAGATCGTCTCGGCCACGCCCGACCGGCCTGTCGACCGGTGAGCCTCTCGCCGGCGCCGACGCGGCCGTACGTGCTGCTCAGTTGCGCCACCTCGATCGACGGGTACATCGACGACGCCTCTGACCAGCGGCTGCTGCTGTCCAACGACGACGACCTGAACCGGGTCGACGCGGTGCGGGCCAGCTGCGACGCGATCCTCGTCGGGGCCGGCACCGTCCGCCGCGACGACCCCCGGTTGCTGGTGCGTTCCGCTGACCGCCGGGCCGAACGGGTGGCGTGTGGTCGGCCCGCCTCGCCCACCAAGGTCACCCTGACCGCCCACGGTGACCTCGACCCGACCGCCCGCTTCTTCACCGCCGGTGACCCCACCCGGCTCGTCTACTGCGCCACGAGCGCGGTGGAGAAGACCGAGGAACGCCTCGGTCGACTGGCCACCGTGGTGGACGCGGGCGAGCCGGTCGACCCGGCCTGGCTGCTGACCGACCTGTACGCGCGGGGCGTACGGCGGCTGATGGTGGAGGGCGGCGGGACGGTGCACGCCCAGTTCCTGGCCGCCGGTCTCGCCGACGAGCTGCACCTGGTGGTCGCCCCGTTCTTCGTCGGCGACGGCCGGGCGCCCCGGTTCGTCGGCGAGGGGCGCTTCCCCTGGCACCCGGGCCGGCGCGCCCGGCTGGCCGAGGCCCGCCAGATCGGCGACGTGGTGCTGCTGCGCTACGCCCTCTCCGACCGCTGCACCGAAACCTGACGCCACCGTCCTGGTTGATCATGAGGTGGGCGGGTCGTTCGATCTCCGGAGGACCCGCCCACCTCGTGGATCGTCGGTTGTGGCCGTTGGGTAGAGTCCGCCGACAGCCGGAATCGATAGCCTTCTACCATATCGAAGGCGCAGGTGTAGACCTGTCGTGGTGGAAGATCATGGACCCTGAATCAGAGCCGTGTTGTCTAGCATCGTCACCTCGCGCTTCCGTCTGGGTGGGGATGACATGACAACGGACTTTATGCAGTCACGGCTCTGGCTGCGAACACTGGGGGCGGAGGACGCGGGCGTAGGAAGCGAGCAGCGCGATCAACTTCGTGCCGCTTACCTACAATTCAGAAACGTCGTTCGTGATCTTGCCGGCGAGATCGCGGTCTCGATGCCCATGTTCACCGATCATTCAATTGAGCATATAGATGCACTCTGGGACACGGCATCGCTCTTGACGGGCGCTGACTTTCCGATCAATCCGGCGGAAGCTTTCGTCATGGGCGGTGCCTTTCTCCTGCACGACCTGGGAATGGGCCTCGCGGCTTTTCCGGGTGGGATTGACGATGTCGTGAGAGATCCGATATTTGATGACCTGTTTTCCATGGCACTGGCGAAACTGAAGAGTGTCAGTGCCGCCGACTCCGACGAGGATGCCTTACGCAAACTCGCTCGAGAGGACGCAGTGTCGACCGTCCTCCGGCTTCGGCACGCCAAGCAAGCTGAGCGCCTCGTCTCTCAGCGCTTTCGCACCGCTGGGGGCGGGGATTTCCCGTTGCTTGAGAACACGGAGCTACGCAGTGCCTTCGGTGCGGTGATCGGCAGAATTGCGCACAGTCACTGGTTTGATGTGGATGACCTTCCCAATCATTTTCCGAATGTCTTGGGCTCCTACGCGCGGCACCCCGACAGTTGGCATGTCGACGCGCTCAAAATTGCGTGTGTTCTGCGGCTGGCGGACGCCGTGCACATCGACAGCAGAAGGGCTCCCACCTACCTGCACGCGTTTCGTCGTCCCACCGGTGAATCCAGCAAGCACTGGTACTTCCAGCAACGCCTGACAAGGCCAAGGGTCACGGCCGATCGACTCGAATACACATCCAACCAGGTCTTCGAGGTGAGTGAGGCATCTGCATGGTGGCTGGCCTTTGACGCTATCGGCATGATTGATCGCGAGCTCGGCAAGGTCGATGCTCTATGTGCCGACCTGGATAGACCAAGATTCCTGGTAAGGTCAGTCGCGGGTGCAGAGTCCCCGGATCGTCTCGCGCGTTTCATCCCCACGTCAGGGTGGCGCCCCATCGATGCAACGCTACGTGTCTCACAGGTAAGCGATGTCGTCGGTCGGCTCGGGGGTAAGGAGTTGTACGGCAATCGTCCTGAGGTCGCCCTGCGTGAGGCCGTCGCCAATGCCGCCGACGCCGTCCGGGCACGATCGAAGATTTTCGGTGGCAGCGATCTTGCTGTCACAGTGCGCCTGAAAAAAGAGGGCGAGTCGTATTGGCTGACGGTGGAAGACCACGGCATAGGTATGAGCGCCGACAGGTTGGTTGCTGCGCTCACTGACTTTGGCTACTCCCACTGGCAGTCGACTGACATGGCCAGTGAGTATCCCGGACTTATCTCCCGCGGCTTCAAGTCCACCGGGCAGTTCGGAATAGGCTTCTTCTCGATCTTCATGATTGCGGACTACGTCGAGGTGAAGAGCCTGAAGCACTTTGAGGCGGCACACGAAACAAACGTGCTCGTCTTCCCGAACGGGCTGAACACCCGGCCACTGCTCCGGGTGGCGGAAGAATCCGAGCGGCTGCACGGCGGTGGGACCGTGCTCCGGGCGAAATTGAAACATGACCCGTTGTCAGAGGACGGCCTCTTCAAGACCGACATTCTGCACGAATCCAGAACGCAGATGCTTCGGACGCTCCTGCTGGAACTCTGTGCCCTTGCCGACGTGGATGTCCAACTGGATGGGCCGGACGAGGGAGCCGTTACTGAGACATTGTTGCGAGGCAACGATTGGAAGACGCTCCCGCCCCGGGACCTCTTCCGGAGACTGTATCAAAGTAGCGAACTACATCCGGCCGAGCAGGCGATGTACGACGCCTACGAAGAAGTCTTCGCTGAACATGTTCGTGATCTCCGAGACGAGAACGGGGACGTCATCGGGCGGGCTATTCTCGCGTCTGGTCTGGAGTCTGAGACAGTGAAGGATCTCTGGTGGTGGCCGTCCACAAGAGCCAAAATATACGTGGGGGGTTTCTATGCGGACCAGATCTGGGACTGCCTAGGGGCGTTTTGTGGAGCGCCATTAAAGGCAGATCGTTTCTCCGCGTTTCCGGTCGCGAAGACGGACGAACTGAGGCGGTGGGCGGAGTCGCAGGCGGAACTTGTGCGCAGAAGCAAGTTCGCGACCGCGCGAAGCAGGTACGGGGCAGGTGACCTCGCGCGATCGGTCGGAGCCGAGGTTCCGCTACTTCCTTGTGGCTTTGTGGACGGGGGCGAAATTCTCCCGGCTGATCTCGTCGCGATGCTCAGGGAACGCGATGAACTCATCATGATTCCGAGCTGGGAGTTGCACGTTTTCCATCGGGATGACGGCACGGCGGTATATATCGACCAGACCAGAGGTCGGCAGGTCGTCCTTCCTGCCCATGCGATCGTCTACGACTATCCGCACTGGTTTTTCCCGGAAGAGGTGCTCAAGCGGCCCAAGGACGAACGATTTTCTGAGTTTGGCCCGGTGGAGCGAGGGAAGTGGAATCCACGTCGGTGGTGGTATTACGCCGGAAAGGTGGGATCCACCAAGATAATTATCGAAGCTGCTGCGCTCGCCTGGAACTGCGAACCACTGGATCTGGTGGATAGTTTTGAATGCTTGGATCTCGACGAGTCGAGGGACAAGCGCCTCGTGCTCAGATCTGTGGATGGAGTGGGTGAGGCTCGGGTGGACGCGTACCGATTGCGTCGACCCGAGGCTGACGTCTCACCGTCAACGTAACCGCCCAATATCTTCGGGAAGGTCAGTATATGCGCGCCGATGCTGACGATGGACTCGCACTGGTGGACAGTGTGCGGTTGGAGCGATACCGCTACATCTTACGTCAGATTGAAGGTGCTAATCAGAACACCTATCGCTTCCTGGCGCTATATCAGGCTATCGCGACAAGTCTGGCCACCGCGTGTGTCGCACTCTTCCTCGGCTACGGTTCCTGGGGGATTCGGCCAGAATTTGCGCGGGCTGGCCTGATAGCCTTGATGTTTCTGCTGTCACTGGTTGCGGCCTTCTCTGTGGTGCTGATTGTTGCCGGCATATTTACCTGGGTGGACTACCGGCGTGAAGAGTGCCAGCTGGTCAACCTCGTCGCAGGTGACGGATTCCGTTCTCCGCCGCAGTGGAGGGGCTTCCTTCGGTGGTATGAGACATGGATTATTGCGTTTATATTTGCCTCGTTGGCGGCCATGTGGCTGGTAGTGGTGCACCTTCTGTTGCCGATGCTTGACGCAGCTTGACGCAGGCCGATGGGATTGAGGCTCGATGTACGAGGCGGGTTGACGGGACGGGCTCGATGACCGTCAGGCGAGGGTTTGGCGCCGGTCAGCGGCCGGGTGGGCGTACCGACAGGTCGTGGTGGAAGACGTCGCGGGGGTCCCACCGGGCCTTGACCTGTTGCAGTCGCGGGTAGTTGGGGCCGTGGTAGAGGGCGGGCCAGGCCCGGGTGTCGGTGCGGAGGTCGACGTCGGGGTAGTTGATGTACGCGCCGTGCGGGGGTACGCCGCCGGTGTCGGCGTACATGTCCCGGTAGAACTCGCGGATCCAGGCCATGGCGGCGGTGTCGGCGGCCGGGTCGGCCCAGCCCGCGAGGTAGAACAGCAACATCGACGTGTCGCGGTGGCTGGCGGCGGTGGCGGTCGGCGGCACGGCGTTGATCGCCCCGCCGTAGGTGTTGAGACTCAGCGAGCCGGTCAGGAGGCTGTCGTCGGCGCGGGTGAGGTGGCGGTAGGCGACGCGCAACTGGCGGTCGGTCAGGGGTGTGCGGTGGAAGGCGGACTTGACCTTCAGCCGCCAACCCTTGCCGTCGTCGTCACCGTGCAGTGTCGCGGCCAGCCAGGGGAGCGTCTGCGCGGAGACCGTCGGGGTGACGCCGACGCCGTCGCCGAGCGCCACCACCAGCTCGTCGAGCAGGTGTCTGCTGCCGTGCGGGACCTGGCCGGCGAGGGTGTGACCACCGGCCTGCGGGCGGAACAGGAGCAGCTCACCGTACAGGTGTCGTCCCCGCGAGTCGGGTGCGCTGTTGCGGGCGCACCACCTGCCGAAGTTGCCGGCGAGCCGGCAGAAGCCCGCCTCGTCCATGCCGGCCCACGGCCAGGTGACGGTGAAGTCCACCACCCGCGCGGGCGGGGTGGGCAGCGACCGGAACCAGTACCTGGTGACGACGCCGAAGGTGCCTCCGCCGGCGCCGGTGTGCGCCCACCACAGGTCGCGGTGCGGATCCGTCGGCTCCCGGGTGGCGACCACCGCACGGGCGGTGCCGCCGCGGTCCACGACGACCACCTCGATCGCGGACAGGTGGTCGGCCGCGAGCCCGTGCAGGCGGGAGAGCCGACCGTAGCCGCCGCCCGCGACGTGGCCGCCGACGCCCACACCCGGGCACGATCCACCCGGGATGGTCACCCCCCAACCGAGAAAGAGCCGGCGGTACGCCTCACCGAGCGTCGCGCCCGCCTCGACGGCGAAGCCGTACCGTCGCGGGTCGTGGTAGACAGCGGTCAGGCCGGACAGGTCGATCACCATCCGGACCGCCGGGTCGTCCACGAACCCCTCGAAGCCGTGTCCGCCGCCGCGTACCGCCACCCGCCGGCCGGTGCGGACCGCGTCCTGCACGGCGGAGACGACCTGTTCGGTGGAGCCGACCACGCGCACCTCGTCCGGTGTGCCCACGAACCGTCGGTTGCCGCGACGGACGAGGTCCGCGTACCGGGGGTCGTCCGGCACCACCCGGACCGGGCCGAGTGGGGGCGGGCAATCCGTCGGCGCCGCGGAGGCGGAGGCCGGGGACGGACAGAGGACGGCCGCGGACGTGACCGCGCCGGCGCGGAGCAGATCCCTGCGACTGGGCTGATTCATGCAGTCGATCCTGGGTGTCCGCCGTGGACGACGTGCAGTACTTTCGTCACACCGTGTGCCGTGACGAAAATGGGGGTGGCCGTGCTCACCGGCCGGTGTGTCGAGTGCGACGCTGACCTGCCCGGCGGTTCTGGCCGGGGCCGCCCCCGACGCTACTGCTCGCGCCGCTGCCAGGCCCGCGCGTACCGCCGGCGTCGCGACCACGGGCCCACCGCGACGCCGCGTCGCGACCATGGTCCCCCCGGGACCTCGCGTCGCGTCCCCGACCTGCCCGCGCCCAGCGGCGGCGACCCCCGCGACCGGCTGGTTGGCCTCGCCGTCGAGCTGGCCGACTCCGGGGGCCTCGACGCGGTGTCCATGCGGGTGCTCGGCCAGCGCGCCGCGATGCCCGTCCACACCCTGTACCGGCACGTCCGCAACCGGGGCGACCTGCTCGCCGCGATGGCCGAGCGGATCACCGCCGCACGGATGCCCGGCGACGCACCCGGGTGCGACGACCCGCGCCAACAGCTCGAACGGCTGGCCCGCGACGAGTGGACGATGTACCGGCGTCATCCCTGGCTGCTGGTCGTCCTCGCCACCGACCGGCCACCCACCGGGCCGGCCGTCCTCGCCATGGTGGACCGGTTCGTGGCCGCGTTCACCAGCGCCGGCTACGACGCCGCCGAGGCGTTCCGCTCCTACCTGGTGCTCAGCGGCTACATCCAGGGCATGGCCCTGCTCATCCGGCGCGATCCGACAGACACCACCTACCCCGCCTGGTGGTCGGCGACCCGCGTCCGGCTGGAGCGGACCGGCCGCACCCAGCGGCGACCCTGGCTGGTCGCGGCCGGACAGAGCAGCCCCGACACGGCCCTGGACACCTGGTTCCAGTTCGGCCTGCGCCGGCTGCTCGACGGCCTGCTGTCCGGCCCGGCCCGGTAGGGTGGCCGGCGTGCCGAGACTCGTGCAGATCACCCCGGACAACGTGGAAGCCGCCTGCCGGGTGAGCGTGCGACCGGATCAGGAGAAGTTCTCGTCTCCGGTCGCCTGGTCCCTCGCCGAGGCGTACGTGCAGCCCGACATCGCGTGGCCACGGCTGATCGTCGAAGGTGACGAGATCGTCGGCTTCCTGATGGGCTTCTTCGACATCGTGTGGGACCCGGCCCGCCCGGACGACAGGCGCTCGGGCCTGTGGCGGCTGAACATCGCCGCTGAGCACCAGGGACGCGGGTACGGCCGCTTCGCGGTGGGGGCCGTCGACGCCGAGGCGCGCGACCGCGGGCACGACCGCGTGTTCACGACGTGGGGGCCGGGAGCCGATGGCCCGGAGCGGTTCTACCTGAAGCTCGGCTTTCGGCCGACCGGGGAGACCAGCGGCGGCGAGGTCGTCGGGGTACGACACCTGACCGACTGATCAGCGGTGCGGCGTTGCCTGCGTACGATGCGGGGTCGAGTTTCCCTCGTCGCGGCGGAGGTATCGGGCAGATGGCAGGCCAGCACGAGGGTTTCGCCCTCGGCGTCGACCTCGGCACGTCCAACACGGTCGCGGTGCTGCGCTGGCCCGACGGGCGGACCCGCCCGCTGCTGATGGACGGTCAACCACTCAGCCCCTCCGCCGTGTACGCCGACCCGGACGGCACCCTGCACACCGGGTGGGACGCCCGGCGGTTGGCACAGACCGACCCGGGCCGGTTCGAGGCGAACCCGAAGCGTCGGGTGGACGAGCCGACGATCGTGCTCGGCGACCGCTCGTACCCGCCGGCCGACCTGCTCGCCGCGGTGCTGGCGGCGGTCGCGCGGGCCGCGGTGGGCGCCGTCGGCTTCCTGCCCCCGGCCGTGCTCACCTGCCCGGCCGCCTGGGACGCGACGCGGCGGCAGGTGCTCGCCGACGCCCTGCTGCTGGCGGGTTGGCCGCAGGTGGCCGAGCACACCCTCGCCGGGCCGACACCGCCGGGCACCCGGCTGCTGCGGGAACCGGTGGCCGCCGCCCGTTACTACACGCAGGTGCTGCATCGTCCGGTGCCCGTCGGCGACGCGATCGCGGTGTTCGACTTCGGCGGCGGGACGCTCGACGTGGCGGTGCTGCGCAACGAGGGCGCGGACCCGTGGGGTGACTCCGGGTTCAGCGTGGTCGCCGACGGTGGTCTGCCCGACCTGGGCGGGCTGGATCTCGACGCCGCCCTGGTGGGTCGGGTCGGCGAGCTGCTCGGGGAACGCCACGCCGCGCAGTGGGCCCGGCTGCTCCGACCGCAGGACCCGGCGCAGCGCCGCGACCAGGTGCGGCTCTGGGACGAGGTACGAGGCGCGAAGGAGACGCTGTCCCGTTCGACCGTGGCACCTGTCGCGGTGCCGGGGGTGGCCGAAGCCGTCCAGCTCACCCGAGCCGACGTCGAGCGGGTGGCCACGCCGCTGCTGCGCCGCGCGGTGGACCGGGCCCGGGAGGTGATCGCCGCCGCCGGGCTCAGCCCCGACCAGCTTGCCGGGCTGTTCCTGGTCGGTGGCTCGTCGCGGATCCCGCTGGTGGCCCGGATGCTGCACACCGAGCTGGGGGTGGCGCCGACGGTGCTCGACCAGCCGGAGTTGCCGGTGGCCGAGGGCGCGCTGACCGACCTGCCGCTGCGCCGACCGCTGCCGGCGTACGCCGGGCCGCAGCTCGCCCCACCGACCCCGGTGAGTCCGCCCGCGCCGGTCGGGCCGGCAGGGCCGGCTGGGCCGGCAGGGGACGTGCCGACCGTGCCGTCGCAGCCCTGGCCGGGCTCGCCCGCGCCGGCGGGACCGGGCTGGTCGGGTGCTGCGCCGGCGGGAGCGGGCTGGTCGGGTGCCACGCCGGCGGGACCGCCCGCGCCGGGTTGGGCGGGTGCCGTGCCGGCGGGCGCGGCCCGCTGGCGGCGGGCGCGCTGGGTGGTGCTGGGCGCGGTGCTGGCCCTGCTCGGGGTGGGCACCGCCGCGACGCTGTACCTGACCCGGGACCGCTACCCCGATCTGGAGTTCGCGTCGCTGCGCGAACTGTCCCGGCCGAAGGCCGGCGGCGAGCGGCCGGCCGGCATGTGGACGGCGGTGCTCGGCGACCGGGCCTACCTCGGGTTCCCGCTGCCGGACGACCGGCTGGAGGTGGTGGCGGTCGACACCGGCACGGGCGACGAGCTGTGGCGCAGGGCGACCGACGCGCGGGCCGACGACTGGGAGGCGATCATCGCCGTCCCCGGGGCGGTCGCGGTCCTCGCCGACGCACCGGGCGACAACACCCCGCGCCCGCTGGCTGTCCTCGACGGTCGGTCGGGCACGCAACGCTGGCAGCGCACGGTCCGGGGCGACGACGAGATCTACTTCGCCGACGACACGGCGGTGCTTGTGGATCGTGCCGGGGCCCAACTGGTCGGCCTGCGCCTGAGCGACGGCACCCAGAAGTGGACCCAGGCCAACCCCCGCGACCAGTACGACAGCAGCCGCACCGTGGTCCGGCCGGTGGGCAGCGACGAGGCGGCGGGTGGGCCGGCCTTCCTCGACGGCACGCCCCGCAACCCGTGGACGAGCAAGGATCGGCGACTCGTCCAGGTGGGTGCGGACCGGTCCGTGCGGCTGCTCGACATGACCTCCGGCAGGGTGCTGCGCCAGTGGGGCAGCGTCGCCGACCTCGACGATCTGGTGGTCGCCCACGAGGACCGCCTGTACGTGGTCGCCAACGAGGGCGGGTACCAGTTGCTGGCGTACGACCTGGGGTCGGCCGCGGAACCGGTGGTGCTCTACCGCTCCGGCAACGACGAGCAGCGCGCGAAGGCACTTGTGGCGTGCGGTGAGCGGCGGGCCTGCCTGTTGCAGGTGCCGAACAACGACGTCCAGCGCACCGAGGTGGTGGCGGCCACCGAGGGTGAACGCACGGTCCACTGGCCGGCGCCGGGGGTGACCGACCTGGTGCCGGTGGGGGAGCAGGTGCTCGCCCAGCGGGAGTACCCGGAGCCGACAGTCACCCTCTTCGACGCCGCCGGCAAGCCGGTGTTGCGCGACCGGGGTGGGGTGGCGGTCCGGCTGGACGAGGGCAACCTGCTGGTCTTCGCCAAGGCACCCGGCACGGTCGCGGACAACCGCGTACTGGCCGGCGTGTGGGCCGAGTCCGGCGAGGTCGACGAGTTGGGCGAGCTGAAGGAGGTCCGCAGCGCGTCCTGCTCGTGGAACACGCGTGTGATCGCCTGCGGCGCGGACGAGGACTTCGTCCTGTACCGCTTCACCAAGGACTGACCCGCACCCGTGCGGCGCTCACCTCGTACGATACTCCGGTGAATCTTCGGGGTACGGTCCGCGCCGATCGTCCGTTGGTGGTGCTCGCCGTCGGTGAGGAGGCCCGCTACCTCCCGCCCGAGTTGCCGGTGCTGCTGACCGGCATGGGCAAGGTGAACGCCGCCACCGCGGTGGCCGCCGTGCTGGCCGCCGGGCCGCGCCCCAGCCTGCTGCTCAACCTGGGTACGGCGGGTGCGTTGCGCCCCGGGTGGGCCGGCATCCACGAGGTCGCCACGGTGCTCCAGCACGATCTGGACACCGACCTGCTGCGGACGCTCACCGGCGAGACCTACGGTGCGCCGCTGGCCCTGGCCGCCGAGGGAGCGGTGCTGGCCACCGGCGACACGTTCGTGGCCGACGACGCGGCGCGGGACCGGTTGGCGCGCCGCGCCGACCTGGTCGACATGGAGGGGTACGCGGTGGCGTGGGCGGCCGCGCAGGCGGGTGTGCCGTGCCGGCTGGTCAAGCAGGTCAGCGACGAGGCGGGTGACGGCGCGGCGCGCACCTGGCGGGAGTCGGTGGACGCGTGCGCCCGAACCCTCGCCGAGTGGGCCGGCCAACACCTCGCCTGACCGTCGAAGGTCATCCGGTGGGCCGTCGCGGTCCGAGTCCTGCTTTGGTTTCCCGGCTGCCGCTGTGCGGGGCCAGGACGTGGACGGCCAGCGCGAGGGCCACGATCGCGGTGACCAGCACCGGTGGCCAGCCACCGGCCCAGGGCAACAGCAGCAGGGGTATCAGTTGCGACGCCACTCGCCCCCACGGCACGTAGGCGGACAGCAGATAGGCGAACAGCGCCCGGCCGAGCACGAACACCAGGGGTCCGCCGATGATCAGGACCAGCCACCGCACCGGTGTCGTTCCGGTGGGTCGGTCGACGACGAGGTCGAAGGAAGCCGCCGTGACGAGCACGCCGATCAGGAGCACCAGATGGGAGTACGGAGCGACCCGGGTGGACCGGCCGGGCACCGCCGAGGCCGCGCTTTCGAGCAACTCGCCGGCCCGATAGACGTAGATCTGCCACAGCAGCAGCATGATGGCGAACGCGCAGAGCAGCGCGGCGATCCTCAGGCGGTCGAAGTCGCTGCGACTGACTTCCAGGGTGGGCACCAGGATGATGTCGCCGAGGGCCAGGATGACGAACTGCTGGTACCGCTCGCCCAGGTGCGCGGTGGTCCGGTTGTACTGGTCGAGAGGCACCCGGCCGAGCCGCGGTGTGGGGTAGCGCGCCGCCGCGGAGAGCAGGTCGATGGCGATCGCGGTGGTCCAGATCCACCACTGCGCGGTGCCGGCCAGCGCCCCGACGATCCAGAGGACGCCGGACACCAGGAACCAGAACAGGAACCGGGTGGCTCGCGCCATGGCCGAGGGGTGCTGCTGCCGGTACAGGGCGCTGAGCAGGACGATGCCGCGCACCACGTGGGTGCCGACGTAGGCGAGCGCGAAGGCCAGCGACTGCGCTCCGTTGACCATCGGCAGCGATGCCGCCATCCCCACCGATCCGACCATGGCGACCATCAGGATGGCCTGGATGGGGCGCTGTTGCGGGTCGTAGAACTCGGTCGTGGTGGTGGTGACCGACCAGGTCCACCAGATCGCGACCAGCATCAGCGCCACCGTCGCGCCGCGGGCCCAGGATTCCTGGTCGGCGAGCAGCTTCGAGGTCTGTGCGAGCGCGGCCACGAAGACCACGTCGAAGAGCAACTCCAGCAGCGTCGCCCGGGACGACCCGTCCAGACGGCGTACCAACGCCGGGGTGCCTCCGGTGGTCATGCCCGGCCTCCCGCCGTGTCTCCGAGGATTATCGGCGGCCCCGGCGCGGACCGTCCCCGGATCGGGGATTCCCACCGGTCGGGGAGGAGGGCGGCGTCGGTGGACGGGTGCGCCCGGAATCTCGCCGATGGGCCGGTCCGCACCTCGTCCGAGGTCAGTCGTCGTCGGTTCGCCGGACGGTCAGCCCCGGCGTGGTCTCCCGGTCTCCGCCGGGTACGAAGATGTGACCGGCCAGCGCGAGCGCCACGACGGCGGCGACCAGCAGCGGCGGCCAGCCGCCGGCCCACGGCAGCACCAGCAGGGGCGTGAGCTGCCAGGCCTTCCGCCGCCACGGCACGGCACGGCCCACCAGCAGGGCGAACAGGACGCGACCGAGCACGAACAGCGCCGGGCCGCCGATGATCAACACGAGCCACCGCACCGGTGTCGTTCCGGTCGGATGGCGGACGACCATCTCGAACGAGGCCGCCGTGGTGACCACACCGGCCAGCAGGACCAGATGGGTGTACGGAGCCAGCCGTACCGGCCGGTGTGCCCTGGCCTCGGCCGCCACCACCAACTCGCTGGTGCGGAAGACGTAGATCTGCCAGAGCAGCAGCATGGTCGCGAATGCGCAGAGCAGCGCGACGACCCGGAGGAATTCGAGTTCGCCCCGGCTGACCTGCAGGATCGGCAGCAGGACGATGTCGCCGAGGGCCAGGATGACGAACTGCTGGTACCTCTCGCCCAGGTGCCCGGTGATCCGCTTGTACTGGTCGATGGGCACCTTGCCCAGCCGAGGGGTGGGGTAGCGGGCCGCCGAGGCGACCAGGTCGATCGTGATGGCGATGGTCCAGAGCCCCCAGTTCGGCCTGTTCGACAGTGCGCCGGCGACCCAGAAGACGCCGGACACCGTGAACCAGAAGAGAAACCGGGTGGCCCGCTCCCTGGCCGTCTGGTGCCCCTGCCGGTGCAGGACGACGACCAGGATGAC
Organism: Micromonospora sp. NPDC048898; assembly: GCF_043198035.1. Lineage (NCBI taxonomy): Bacteria > Bacillati > Actinomycetota > Actinomycetes > Micromonosporales > Micromonosporaceae > Micromonospora > Micromonospora sp. NPDC048898. The sequence goes on along the minus strand of NZ_JBICUF010000002.1, from coordinate 47,945 downwards.
GCAGCGGGTCACGTGCGTGCCGACGTACGAGAACACGAAGAGCAGCAGGTGCGCGACGCTGACCATCGGCAGCGCCACCGCCATCCCCACCGAGCCGACCATGGCGATCATCAGGACGGCCTGGATCGGGCGCTGCCGCGGGTCGTAGAACTCGGTGGTGGTCGCGGTGAGTGACCAGGTCCACCAGATGGCTGTCAGCATCAGCAGCACCTTGGCGCTGCCGGCCCAGGTGTGCTCCTCGGTCAACAGTGTCGACAGCAGCGCGAGGGCGGCCACGAAGACGACGTCGAAGAGCAGCTCCAGCAGCGTGGCCCGGGTCGACCCCTCCAACCGGCGTACCAGCGCCGCGTTTTCTCCGGTGGTCATGCCCGGCCTCCCGCCGTGTTTCCGAGATTATCGGCGGCGTCGGCGGGGCCCGTCCCCGGATCGGCGATTCCCACCGGCCGGGGAGGCGACGGCCCGAGGTTGCCACGGCGCCGGACCCGGGGCGATGCTTGGGGGCATCCATCGTGCTCGATTCTCGCGGAGGCTCGGATGCGCCGCTCCCCGCTCGTCGCCCTCGTCCTGACCACCCTCCTGCTCGTCACGCCCAGCACGGCGCGGGCCGCCGTCCCGGACCGGGCCGCCGATGCGGCGGCCACGCTGACCGGGGTACGCACCGCGGGCACCGCCTGGGGGCTCGACCCCGCCACCGGCCGGATGACCCTCACCGTCGACGACACCGTGGCCCCCAGCGAGCTGGCCGCGTTGCGGACGACAGCCGAGCGGGCCGGCGTGCTGCTGCGCCGCGAACCCGGAACGTTGCGCCCCCTGATCGCCGGCGGGCAGGGCATCTACGGCGGTGGCGCGCGCTGCTCCCTCGGCGCGAACGCGCGCAGCGGCAGCACCTACTACGTGATCACCGCCGGGCACTGCACCACCGCCGCCGCCACCTGGTACGCCGACAGCGCGCAGACCACCGTGCTCGGCACCCGCACCGCCACCAGCTACCCCACCAACGACTACGGGCTGATCCGCTACACCGGGCGGATCGCCCACCCGAGCGCGGTCTACACGTACCCCGGTCTGCTGACCATCCACGGGCCCGGCACCGCGTACGTCGGTCAGGCGGTCTGTCGCAGCGGTGTCACCACAGGCGTGCGCTGCGGCACCATCACCGGCCTCAACCAGACAGTCAACTACGCCACCGGCGTGATCTACGGACTGATCCGCACCAACATCTGTGCCGAGCCGGGCGACAGCGGCGGTCCGCTCTACGTGGCCTCCACCGGCACCATCCTCGGCATCCTCTCCGGCGGCAGCGGCAACTGCACCTCCGGCGGCACCACCTACTACCAGCCGATCGGGGAGGTGCTCGCCGCGTACGGGCTGACGTTGCCGTGAGCGTCGAGGTGTGACGTATGACGGGTTGCCCGTCTCGCGCCCGAACACCTAGGCTCGGCGGCGCCCAGGATCCCCGCCGCGAGGACGTGTGCCCCGATGCCGACCGACTCCCCACCTGACGACGCGACAGTCCCGGCGGGCTCCGCGCCGATCGAGGTGGCCGCGGTCGGGGAGACGATGGTGGTGCTCTGTCCCGCGCCGGGTGAGCCATTGGAGCATGCCGACCGGGTCGCCGTCTCGGTCGGCGGCGCGGAATCCAACGTGGCCGGCTACCTGGCGCGGCTGGGGCACCGGGCGGCCTGGGTGAGCCGGGTCGGCGACGACCCCTTCGGCCGGGCCGTCGTCCGGCACGTCGCCGCGACCGGCGTTCGTGTCGACCAGGTCAGCGTGGACCCGGCCGCCCCCACCGGCCTGTACGTCAAGGACCCGGGCCCGGAGGGCACCGCCGTGCACTACTACCGTGCGGGCTCGGCGGCCTCCCGGATGGATCCCGGCACGCTCGCCGCCCCGGGTCTGGCCGGTGCCCGTGTGCTGCACCTGTCCGGCATCACGCCGGTACTCTCCGCCTCCTGCCGGGCGCTTGTCGAGCACGCCGTGGCGGACCGGCCGCTGGCGGGGGCACTTGTCAGCTTCGACGTCAACCACCGGGGCCGGCTGTGGCCCGCCGAGCAGGCAGCCGGGGTGCTGCGCGACCTGGCCGACCGCAGCGACCTGGTCTTCGTCGGGCTGGACGAGGCGGAGACGCTGTGGGGCACCGTCGACCCGCTGGCCGTGCGCCAGCTGTTGCCCGGGCCGGAGACGGTGGTGGTCAAGGACGGCGCGGTGGGCGCCACCGAACTGTGCCGGGACGCCGAGCCGATCTTCGTGTCCGCGCCCCTGGTGACGGTGGTGGAGCCGGTCGGCGCCGGAGACGCGTTCGCGGCCGGCTACCTGGCCGGGCTGCTGCGCGGCCTCGACCCCGTGCGACGCCTGCGCCTCGGACACCTCGTCGCCGCACAGGCGTTGACCAGCAGCGGCGACAACGCCCCGATCCCGCCGTGGGCCTGGTTCGGGCGGCTGATCGACGCCCCCGTCGAGGCCTGGTCACCGCTCGACCTGACCGGCGCCCTGGCGACGACCTGAACCATGCCGTCGCTGTCCGACCGGGCCGGGTCGGTGTTCGACCGGGCCGGGTCGGTGTTCGATCGGGCCGGGTCGGTGTTCGATCGGGCCAGCAGGCAACAGATTCACCGCGATCTCGGATGGAGTGCACCATGACCACAGCGGACTTCGAGCACATCTTCGGCAACGCCCGGGTGATGGCGATCCTGCGCGGCCTGCCGGTCGCCGAGACGGTTCGGCTCGCCGAGCGCGCCTGGGACCTCGGCATCGACGTGGTGGAGGTGCCGGTGGCCACCCCGGACGCCGTACCGTCGCTGCGCGCCGCCGTCGAGGCGGGCACCGCGCGCGGCCGGATCGTGGGCGCGGGCACCGTGCTCGACGTCGAGCAGGTCGCCGCGGCCGCAGACGCGGGCGCCCAATTCACGGTGGCGCCCGGCCTGGACCTCGCGATCGCCGACGCGGCCGCCGCCCGTGGTCTGCCGCACCTGCCCGGTGTGGCCACTCCCACCGAGGCCCAGCAGGCGCTGCGGCACGGCCTCACCTGGCTCAAGGCGTTCCCCGCGATCTCTCTCGGGCCGGCCTGGTTCAAGGCGATGGCCGGCCCGCTGCCGCAGCTGCGCTTCGTCGCGACCGGCGGCCTGGACGCCAGCAACGCCGCCGCCTTCCTCCAGGCCGGCGTACGGGTGGCGGCCGTCGGCTCGGCCCTCTCCGACCCCACCCAACTCGACGCCCTCGCCAAGCTGACCGGCCCCTCCCTCTAACCCTCCCCGCCCCAGCCCCCGCGGGTGCGGGCTGTTGATCATGAGGTTGTAGTCACGACACGCCGCGACGGTCGGCTATAACTCCATGATCGACGGGGCGGCGCGGGGCGGGGAGGGTGGGGTGGGGGAGAGCGGGTGGGTTGATGGCGGGGTTGCGACATGGCGTAAGTGCGTCGGGGGTTGGTGGGCGGTGGGGGTGGGTGTTGCGTCGATGCTGTGCGGCGTACCACTTCTCGACGCAAAGAGGTCATCTTGGCTCTGTCTCGCCGGCGTCGCCGATCCGGGCTGATCGCCCTCGGCACCGCCCTCACCCTGGCGGCCGGGTTCACCCCACCCGCCGCGGGGGCGTCCGCCGCCCCGCCGAACACCCCCGACCGCCCGACCGGCCTTCCCCCGGCAGCCGCCGGACGGGCGGCCACCGTCACGCTGATCACCGGTGACACGGTCACGGTGACCACCGCGGCGGACGGCAGCACCGTGTCGACCGTGCGCCGCCCGGACGGCAGTACGCCGACCTTCCACCGCACCGTGCGCGACGGCGACACGTACGTCTATCCGGACACCGCGCTGTCGTACGTCACCAGCGGTGTGCTGGACCGGCAACTGTTCAACGTCACCGAGCTGATCGCCGACGGCTACGACGACGCCCACACCGACACATTGCCGCTGATCGTCACGATGACCGACGCCGCGGCCCGCGCCCGCACCCGTCCCACGGTCGACGGTGCCGAGCTGGTCCGCCCGCTCGACAGCGTGCAGGGCGCCGCGTTGACGCGCCAACGCGCCACCGCCGACCGGTTCTGGACCGCCCTCACCGCCGGCACCGCCCGGCGTACGGGTGCCGCCCCGACCCTCGCCAACGGCATCGCCAAGGTCTGGTTGGACGGTCGGGTGCGCGCCGACCTGGCCCAGTCCACCGCGCAGATCGGCGCTCCGGCGGTCTGGGCCGAGGGCAACACCGCCGCCGGTGTCGACGTCGCGGTCCTCGACTCGGGCGCCGACGCCGAGCACCCGGACCTCGCCGGTCAGATCGCCACGTCGAGCAGTTTCGTGCCGACGGAGCCGGACATCCTCGACTACAAGGGCCACGGTACGCACGTCGCCTCGACGATCGCCGGTAGCGGCGCGGCGTCCGGCGGGGTCGAGCGGGGCGTCGCCCCCGGCGCCCGGCTGCACGTCGGCAAGGTGCTCAACAGTGAGGGCAGCGGGCAGGACTCCTGGATCATCGCCGGCATGGAGTGGGCGGCCCGCGAGCAGAAGGCCCGGGTCGTCAGCATGAGCCTGGGCGGTGAGGCCACCGACGGCAGCGACCCGATGAGCCAGGCGGTCGACCGGCTCAGCGCCGAGACCGGCGCGCTGTTCGTGATCGCCGCCGGCAACGGCGGGCCGAACAGCATCGGCAGCCCGGGTGCGGCGAACTCCGCGCTGACGGTGGGCGCCGTCGATTCCACCGACCACCTCGCCGAGTTCTCCAGCCAGGGACCCCGTGCCGGCGACGGCGGGCTCAAGCCCGAGATCACCGCGCCCGGCGTGGACATCCTGGCGGCCCGTTCCCACTACGTACGCGGTGGCTCCGGGGACTACACGCTGATGAGCGGCACCTCGATGGCCACCCCGCACGTGGCCGGCACGGCGGCGCTGGTTGCCGCCGCGCACCCCGACTGGACCGGTCAGCGCATCAAGGAGGCGCTGGTCAGCACGGTCAAGGCCACGCCGGAGTACGCCCCGTACCAGGCGGGTGCCGGCCGGGTCGACGCGGTCGCGGCCACGCGGGCCACCGTCTTCGCCACCCCGAGCGCCTACTCCGGCTTCCAGGCCTGGCCGCAGCAGCCGGGGATGACAGTCGACCGGACGGTCACCTACACCAACCTCGGCAGCGCGCCGATCACGTTGAAGCTGGCCCTCGACGCGACCGCCGCGCCGGCCGGCCTCTTCGCTCTCTCCGCCGACCGGGTCACCGTGCCCGCCGGGGGCACCGCCACGGTGACGCTGACCGCCGCCTACGACAGGCTGCCGGCGGAGAAGCAGGTCAGCGGCATGATCATCGCCACCGACGAGGCCGGCGCGATCCGCGGCCGTACCCTCGTCGGCGCCGGCAAGGAGGGCCAGCGGCAGAACCTGACGCTTGTCGCCAAGGACCGCGACGGCAAGCCGCTCGCCGGCAAGGTCATCCTCACCACCGACGGGCTGTTCAGCGCCGTGGACCTGCCCGAGAGCGGCACCGCCACGCTGCGGCTGCCGGTGGCGAGTTGGACCGGCTGGATCTCCGCGGACGTGCGCGGCGCGCACGGGCCACGGTCCAAGGGCATGGCGATGCTCAGCTTCACCGACGTCAACCTGGACCGCGACCGCACCGTCACCCTGGACGCGCGGGAGGCCCGACAGGTGCGGGCCGCGGTGCCACAGGAGGCCACCGCCACCTCGCTGCGGATGGACATCCACCGGTCCACCGCGAACGGCCTCACCGAGAGCCAGGTGCTGCCCAACGACTCGTACGACAGCATGTGGGCCCTGCCGACGAGCCGCAAGGTCACCGACGGGGAGTTCGAGTTCGGTGCCCGGTGGCGGCTCGAACAGCCGGCGTTGACGATCTCGGCCGGCGGCCGCTCGTACGACGATCTGCTGGTCAAGCGGGCGACCCCGGCGCTGCCGGCCGGTCGTCGCCAGTTGGACGCGGTCTACGTCGCCGACACCTCGGCGGCCGGGCTGGCCAAGCGTCCGGTCCGGGACCGGGCGGTGGTGCTCCGGCGCAGTGACACCGTGGACATCGCCACCCAGGCGCGGGCCGTCGCGGCGGCCGGCGCGAAGTTGCTGCTGGTGGTCAACGACGGCGTCGGCCGGCTCGACCCCTGGGACGAGACGCCGTGGAGCCCGGAGAGCCCGGCCCCGGTGACCGTGGCGACGCTCGGTGCCGACGAGGGCGACCAGCTCATCGCGGCGCTGGGGCGTGGGCCGGTGCGGCTGTCCGCCGAGTCGCACCCGGAGACCACCTACCTGTACGACGTGGCACACCACTGGACCGGCACCGTGCCGGCCGACCCCACCTACCGGCCCGCGAAGCGGGACCTCGCCCGGGTCGACGTGGAGTTCCGCAACTACCGGCCGGGCAAGGCGCTGGAGTTCCGCACCGACATCTGGAAGGGCATGGCGTCGAGCAACCAGGAGATCGCCCCGGCGCAGGGCCGGCGCACCGACTGGGTGAGCGCCGACCAGCGGTGGATCGACGACGCGTTCATCGCCGGCGAGACCGGTCAGCACCTGATGGGCGTCACCACCTACCCGGTCGGCAGGCGGAGCAGCGTCGAGTGGTTCGGGCCGATCCAACGGCCCCGGATGGGTGGTAACTACGTGCCGGTCCGCTACCTGGACACGGTCTACCTGCCCGCGCCCGGGTGGGGCGACGGGGGCGGCCACATCGGTGAGGCGTACGCGAACTTCGACATGGTCAACCGGACCACCCTCTACCAGGGCGACAAGGAGTTGAACTGGGGCAACGCCGAATACCTCCAGGTCTCCGGGCTGGCCGCGCAGCGGCTGCCGTACCGGTTGGTGGTGCAGAACGACCGGGCCGCCTGGACCAACCCGTACTCCCGGCAGACCCGCACCGAGTGGGGCTTCACCTCGGCCGCCACCGGCGCGGAGTCGTCGGAGGTGCTGCCGATGATCCAGCTGGACTACCGGGTGGCCATCGACTCCACGGGCAGGGCGTCGCGGCGGGCACCGCTGACCGTGGTCGCCTCCCACCTGCCCGGCGTCCGGGGCACGGTCGGTGCGGTCACCGTCGAGGTGTCCTACGACGACGGGGCGACCTGGCAGAAGCAGCGCCTGACCCGGCACGGGGACGGCTGGCGTACCGCGCTGGCGGCACCGGCCCGGGCCGGCTTCGTGAGTCTGCGCACCACCGCGCGCGACGCCGCGGGCAACACCGTGAGCCAGAGCATCACGCGGGCGTTCGGCCTGCGCTGACGCTCCGGCTGGCCGTCGGTCGGGGTGCCGCGCGCATCCCGGCCGGCGGCCGGTCCGCGTCGGTCCCCGTTTCCCGGTGTACGCGTCGGAGCCGGCCCGACGTCTGGTCAGGACGCCCGCCAGCGGGTGCAATGGGGCCCATGGGATTCCTGAGTACCGCGAGCCTGTTCGTCGCCACCCTGACCACCGGCCTGACCGCCGGGCTGTTCGCCGCCTTCGCGTACGCGGTCATGCCGGGCCTGGGTCGCAGCGACGACCGGACGCTGGTGCTCGCCATGCAACGGATCAACGAGTCCATCCTCAACGGGTGGTTCGCCGTCTGCTTCGGGGGAGCGTTGCTGTTCACGCTGCTGGCGGCGGCGCTGCACCTGGGCGCCGAACGTCGGTCGGCGTTGCCGTGGATCGGTGCCGCGCTGCTGGTGTACCTGGTGGTGCTCGGCGTCACCGCCGTGGTCAACGTGCCGCTGAACAACACGCTGGCCCGCGCCGGCGACGTCGACCGGGTCACCGACCTCGCGGCCGTGCGGCAGCGCTTCGAGACCACCTGGGTACGCGGCAACGTGGTCCGGGCGGTCGCCTCGACCGGCGCCTTCGGGCTGCTGGCGTGGGCGTTGGTGGAGGCGGGCCGGCTGCCCGGCTGAGCCGGTCGTCGGCTCAGCCGGCCGTCTCGGTCGTCGCGGCGGTGTCGCTCGTCTCGGCCGTGCCGGCCCGCTGGAACGCGCGGGCCAGTTGGTCGAGGTCGAAGCCCTCGAAGTGCTGGAGGAACCGGCGGCGTACGGCGGCCAGGTGACTGGGCCAGGACTCCGCCAGGCGGGCGAACCCGCTGTCGGTGAGGACCGCGTTCCAGCCGCGCGCATCCTCCTCGCAGCGTTCCCGCCGGACCAGGCCCTGGGTCTCCAGCCGGATGATGGTGCGGGTCATGCCGCTGAGCGAGAGGTGGCAGGCCGAGGCGAGCTCGTTCATCCGCATCCGCCGGCCCGGCACCTCCGATAGGTTCATCAGGGCGGTGTATTCGGTGAGCGGTAACTGACGGTCTCCGACCATGTCGGTGTCGATCGCGCGGGGCAGCACGTGCATCACCTGACCCAGGGCGCGGACCAGGGCCTCCTCGTCACGATTGAGGGGTTGCAGAGGTTCTGCGGCGGGGTTGGACATCCTCCTATCTTAGTTGCTTGATTGAGCAATTGCTTACTAAGAGTGTGAGCGTGACTATGGGCACTCCATTTGCTTGACCAAGCAATCACCGGCTAGCGTCGGGCCGTCAGCCCAAGTCCCTAGGAAAGGCGCCACCATGACCAGGATCGGGATCATCCTCGGAAGCACCCGCCCGGGGCGTAACGGTGAAGCCGTCGCCCGCTGGGTGCTCGAGATCGCCAAGCAGCGCTCCGACGCGGAGTACGAGCTGATCGACCTGCTCGACTACCAGCTGCCGCACCTCGACGAGGCATACCCGCCCGCGATGGGCCAGTACTCCCAGCCGCACACGCTGCGGTGGGCCGAGACGATCGCCTCGTACGACGGGTTCATCATCGTCACCCCCGAGTACAACCACTCGACCTCGGGTGCCCTGAAGAACGCGATCGACTTCCTGTACGCGGAGTGGAACAACAAGGCCGTCGGCTTCGTCAGCTACGGCTCGGTCGGTGGCGCGCGCGCCGTGGAGCACCTGCGGTTGATCTCCGGCGAGCTGCAGATGGCCGACGTGCGGTCGCAGGTCGCGCTGTCGCTCTTCACCGACTTCGAGAACTTCAGCGTCTTCAAGCCCAACCAGTTCCAGCAGGACGCCCTGACCACCACCCTCGACCAGGTGGTCGCCTGGAGCGCCGCGCTCGCGCCGCTGCGCCAGGCCTGATCGTTTCGCGCACCACCGGAGACGGCCGTGGGATCACTCCCACGGCCGTCTCCGACTACCCTCGTCGCGATGAGCCGAGCCGCCACCGCTGCCCGGTCTCCGCTCTGGCGGGACCGCACCTTCGGCACCTACTGGATCGCGCAGTCGCTCTCCGCGGCCGGCGACTCCTTCGCCTACCTGGCAGTGCCGCTGCTGGTGATCCAGGCCACCGGGTCGGTGGCGCAGATGGGCCTGCTCACCGCCGTCGCGGGCGCGGCGTCCGTCGTCGCCGGGATCTTCGGCGGGGTGCTCGTCGACAGGTACGACCGCCGCACCCTGATGATCGCGGCGGACCTGGCCCGGTTGGTGCTCTACGGCCTGGTGCCACTGGCCTGGCTCGCCGGCCCGCAGGTCTGGCTGCTCTTCGTCGTGCTGCCGATCTGCGAGGCGGCCGGCATGGTGTTCCAGGTCGCGGCGGTGACCGCGGTCCGCAACCTCGTCGACTCCGACCGGATCACCGAGGCCAACGGCCGGTTGCAGGCGACGTACGCGGCGGCGGCCGTCCTCGGGCCGCTGCTGGCCGGCGTGGTGTCGGCCCGCTTCGGCCCGGCGCTCGCCATCGCCGTCAACGCGGCGAGCTTCGCTCTCTCGGCAGCCGGCCTGTGGCTGATCCGACTGCGACCCGCGCGCGCCGACACCTCCGCGCCGGCGACCCGGGAGCGGCCGCTGGCCGAGTTCCTGGCCGGGGCGCGGTTCCTGTGGCGGCAGCCCGTGCTCCGCGCGCTGACCGTCCTGTTGTCGGTCTTCATCTTCCTGACCTACGGCTTCACCGACGTGCTGATCTACCACGTCACCCACGATCTCGGCGGCTCCGAGGGCACCGTCGGCACGGTGCTCGGCCTGGCCGCGCTGGGCACGGTCGCCGGCGCACTGTTGGTGGCCCCGCTGCGCCGCCGGCGCGGCTTCGGCGCGACCTGGATCGGCGCGCACTCGGTCTGTGGGTTCGCGGTGGCGGGCGTCGGCCTCGCGACGAGCGTGCCGGCGGTCACCGCCCTGACCGCGGTGTACCTGTGCTGCCTGAGCATCGGCGGGATCTGTTCGATGTCGCTGCGCCAGGAGATCACCCCCGATCACCTGCTCGGCCGGGTCACCTCGGCGTTCTGGAGCACGCACTACGCCCTCGGGCCGATCGGCGCCGCCACACTGACCTGGGCCGCCGGCCGGTACGGCGTCCAGGCGGTCACGCTCGCTGCCGGAGCGGGATGCCTGCTGGTCGCGGTCGGCGGTCTCTTCACCCCGGTCCGCCGCGCCGGCTCCGTGGCGCGTCGTCAGCCGACCGCAGTCGTGCCGGGCACGGCCGGCCAGCCACCGGCGGACCATCCCTCGACGGCGTGAGGTGGAGCGGTTCGTACGAGCGGCGAACCGGTCGGACAACGGAATTCGGTCAGCGCGCGAGCGCGTCGAGCTCCGCGTCCAGCAGCGTCGCGAGCCGGGCGTGCCGCTGCGGATGGCTGCTCGGGGTCATGCCACGGCTGGGCATCTCCACGGTCATCAGCAGGTAGAGGTGCAGTCGGTAGAGGCCGAGCCGGCGACGCGCCGAGGCGTCCAGCGCCAGCGTGCCGGCGGCGTCGCGGTAGCCGCGCAGCAGCGGATGCTCCGGCTCGTCCTCGATCCGCCGGAAGAGCAGCGGCGAGACCAGGTCCAGCAGCGGGTCGCCGTAGAGGAACCGTTCGCCGTCGACCAGGCCGCGCAGCCGAAGTCGACCCTGCGAGTCGGGCGCGGCCAGCACGTTGCCGTCCCAGCAGTCGAAGTGCAGCAGCGCCGGCCGGTCCACCTCGTCCAGCACGTCGGCGTGCCGTCCCACCAGCTCGTGCAGGCGGTCCGGGGTCACCGGCAGCCGCACGTTCCAGTCGGTCGCGTCGGCGAGCAGCGCGTCGAGCATCGCCGTGAACGCCACCGGCCAGGTCGGCCCGCCGGCCCGGTCGCCGTCGTACCCGAACCGGTCGCCGGTGACCCGGTGCACCGCGGCGAGGGCCACCCCGAGGTCGTACCGTGCCGGGCCGTCGTCGACCGCGACGCCGCCCGCGGCCAGCTCGGACAGCGACCGGCCGGGCAGCAAGGCGGTGACCAACCACTCGCCGTACGCGGGGTCGGTGCCGTGCCGCAACACCGGGGGTACGGGGACCCGCGGGGCGTGTTCCGCGACGAGGCGGAAGTAGCGGGCCTCGGCGGCACAGAGCCCTCGTTCGTAGCGCAGCAGCGGCGTCCCGGCCGGTGGGGCGAGCTTCAGCACCACCCGGCGGTCGTCGTCGAGCCGCACCCACCAGACCGTCGCGTATCCGCCGCCGGCCAACGGCCCGGCGTCCCGCACCCGGGTGTGCGGCCCGAACGACGCGCGGACCAGGTACGCCACGTCGTCGCGGGTGAGCGGACGCTGCGTCGGGCTGATGCCGGTCACGAGACGGTGTCACCCCGTCGGGCACGCGGCGCGAAGCGGGCGACGGGCGGGACGGGACCGGCGGTGTCCCTGCGGACCAGCTCGGCGGGGAGCACCTCGACCCGGGGGGTCGGCACCTCCGCGGCGAGCACCAGGGACATCGCTCGGACTCCCATGTCGACAAGTGGCAGTCGCACGGTGGTCAGCGCCGGGGTCACGTCCCGGGCGATCGGCATGTCGTCGAAACCCACCACCGAGACCTGCCGCGGCACCGCCAGCCCACGTGCGCGCAGGGTGGCGAGCGCGCCGATGGCCATCGAGTCGTTGAGCGCCGCGATCGCGGTCAGCTCCGGGTCGGCGTCGAGCAGTCGGGCGGTCGCCTCCGCGCCGCCGTCGCGGTCGAACTCGGCGTACCGGATGCGCCGCTCCGGCAGGTCACGGCCCTGCTCGCTGAGGGCCTGCCGGAGGCCGGCCAGCCGGTCGGTGGTGGTGGTCAGGATGCGAGGGCCGGCGACCACGCCGATCGCTAGGTGCCCCAGCCCGCACAGCTCCCGTCCGGCGAGGTAGCCGCCGGCCCGATTGTCCGGCATCACCGCGTCGCCGGAGTGCTCGTGTCGACCGATCACGACCACCCGCCCGCCCGTGGCCTCGTACGCGGCGAGCTTCTCGTTGAGTTGCCGGGTGAACGCCTCGTCGTGGTAGCCGGAGCCGGCCAGGATCAGCGCCGCGACCTGGTGGCCGCGCAGCAGCTCCACGTACTCCAGCTCGCGGTCCGGGTCCCGGTAGCTGTTGCAGATCATCAGCAGTCGGCCCCGGTCGGTGGCGACGCGTTGCAGCCCACGGGTGATCTCGGCGAAGTACGGGTCGGAGACGTCGTGCACGATCACGCCCACCGCGCTGCGGTGCGAGCGGGCCAGCAGTTGCGCGTGCGCGTTCGGCACGTACTGCAACTCGGCGACGGCGGCGAGCACCCGCTCGCGCAGCTCGTCGGTGACCGGCTTGCTGCTGGCGTTGATGACGCGGGAGGCGGTGGCGGGTGAGACGCCCGCCCGGCGGGCCACATCGGACAGGGTCGCCATGGCCCGCCCCTTCGATCTGTTGACGGCGTTTCGTCGTGCCGGCTAGCGTCACCGTACCGCAGAGAAAGCCCTTTCCCGCAGGGAGGCACGACCAGCACGACGGAGGGGAAAACCCATGACCCGCAGGTCGATCGGCATCATCGTCAACGGCGTGACCGGACGGATGGGCTACCGGCAGCACCTCGTCCGTTCGCTGCTGGCCATCCGCGAGGCCGGTGGTGTGACGACGGCCGACGGCACGACCATCTGGCCGGAACCGGTCCTGGTCGGGCGCAACGAGACGAAGCTCCGGAAGCTCGCCGATCGGCACGGGCTGACCGACTGGACGACAGACCTGACCTCGGCGTTGGCCCGCGACGACGTCGAGATCTACTTCGACGCCCAGGTCACCCAGCAGCGGGAGAAGGCGATCCGGCGGGCCATCGAGGCCGGCAAGCACATCTACACCGAGAAACCCCTCGCCGAGGACACCGCCGCCGCGCTCGACCTGGCCCGGGCCGCCGACGCGGCCGGCCTGCGCACAGGTGTCGTGCAGGACAAACTCTTCCTGCCCGGCCTGCGCAAGCTCAAGCGCCTCGTCGACGGCGGCTTCTTCGGCCGGATCCTCTCGGTGCGCGGCGAGTTCGGCTACTGGGTCTTCGAGGGTGACTGGCAGCCCGCCCAACGTCCGTCGTGGAACTACCGGGCCGAGGACGGCGGCGGCATCGTCGTCGACATGTTCCCGCACTGGCACTACGTGTTGGAGGAGCTGTTCGGCCGGGTCGCCGCCGTCTCCTGCGTGACCGCCACCCACGTGCCCGAGCGGGTCGACGAGGCCGGTCAGGTCTATCCGGCCACCGCCGACGACGCCGCGTACGCCGTCTTCGAACTCGACGGCGGCATCATCGCGCAGATCAACTCGTCCTGGGGCGTGCGGGTGTACCGCGACGAGCTGGTGGAGTTCCAGGTCGACGGCACCGAGGGCAGCGCGGTGGCCGGGCTGCGCACCTGCCGGGTGCAGCACCGGGCGGTCACCCCGAAGCCGGTGTGGAACCCGGACCTGCCGGCCACCGAGGACTTCCGGGCACAGTGGGCCGAGGTGCCCGACAACGAGGAGTTCGACAACGGCTTCAAGGTGCAGTGGGAGGCGTACCTGCGGCACGTCGTGGCCGGCGAGCCGTTCCGGTGGGACTTCCTGGCCGGCGCGCGCGGCGTGCAGCTCGCCGAGTTGGGGCTGCGCTCGGCCCGCGAGGGCCGTCGAGTCGAGGTGCCGGAGCTGTTCGGGTGAGGGCCGAGGTCGTGCTGCCCGGTGGGCGGCGGCACCGGCTGGCCGGTGGCAGTGGCTTCGCCCGTCCGGCCGCGCCGGCGAGGAGCCGGATCGCGTACGCCGCCGCACACGTGGTCGCCAACCCGGCCGCGGAGAACGTGCCGGGCGCCCCTGCCTCGGTGGACTGGCACACCACGCTCGCGTTCCGGCGGCACCTCTGGTCGTACGGGCTGGGCGTCGCCGAGGCGATGGACACCGCCCAGCGGGGGATGGGGCTGGACTACCCGGCCACCCGGGAGCTGATCCGCCGCAGCGCCGCCGAGGCCCGCGCGATGGGTGGTCGGATCGTCGCCGGCGTCGGCACGGACCAGCTGCCACCGGGCCGGGCGACCCTGACGGCGGTCACCGCCGCGTACATCGAGCAGCTCGGCGACGTCCGCGCGGCCGGCGCCCGGCCGGTGTTGATGTGCAGCCGACACCTGGCCGCCGCCGCCCGCGGCCCCGAGGACTACCTGCGGGTGTACGACGAGCTGCTGAGCGCCACCGACGGGCCGGTGGTGTTGCACTGGCTGGGCCCGATGTTCGACCCTGCGTTGACCGGCTACTGGGGTGCGGTCGACCTGGACGCCGCCGCCGACACGGTCACCGAGCTGATCAAGGCGCACGAGTCGAAGGTGGACGGCATCAAGGTGTCGCTGCTCGACGCCGGCCGGGAGGTCGCGCTGCGCCGCCGCCTGCCCGCCGGGGTGCGCCTCTACACCGGTGACGACTTCCACTACCCGGAGCTGATCCGGGGCGACGAGGTGGGGCACTCCGACGCCCTGCTCGGGGTGTTCGCGGCCATCGCACCGGCCGCCGCCGCCGCGTTGGCCGCCCTGGACCGGGGCGACCTGGCGGCGTACGCCGAGATCTTCGCGCCGACCGTCCCGCTGGCCCGGCACCTGTTCGCGGCACCGACCTGGCACTACAAGACGGGGATCGTGTTCCTGGCCTGGCTGGCCGGGCACCAGGACCACTTCACGATGGTCGGCGGGGCGCAGTCCGGCCGGTCCCCGGCGCACCTGGCGACCCTGCTCTTCCTGGCCGACAGGGCGGGGTTGCTACCGGACGCCGACCTGGCCGCCGCCCGCGCGCGGGCCTTCTTCACGGTGGCGGGTGTGCCTCAGTGAGCCTCGCGCGTTTCTCGTTCAACCAAGCCACCGCCCAGCACTGGCCCCTGCCCGACGTGGTGTCCGGCTGCGTCGCCGCCGGGGTGCCGGGCATCGGGCTGTGGCGCGAGCCGGTCGCGGAGCACGGGCTGGCCCGGTCGGCGAAGCTGGTCCGCGACGCCGGTCTCACCGTCACCTCGCTGTGCCGGGGCGGGTTCTTCTCCGCCGACGACTGGTTGGCGGAGAATCTGCGCGCCATCGAGGAGGCGGTCGCCCTCGGCGCCCCCGAGCTGGTGCTGGTCTCCGGTGGGCTGGCGCCGGGCAGCCGGGACATCGACGGCGCCCGCCGTCGGGTCGCCGACGCCATCGGCGAGCTGGCACCGCACGCCGAGGCCGCCGGGGTACGGCTGGCCATCGAGCCGCTGCACCCGATGTTCGCGGCCGACCGCTGCGTGATCGCCAGCCTCGGCCAGGCGCTGGACATCGCCGAACGGTTCGACCCGACGGTGGCCGGTGTGGTCGTGGACGCGTACCACGTCTGGTGGGACGACACGGTGTACGCGCAGATCCAGCGGGCCGGGCCGCGGATCGCCGCGTTCCAGGTCTGCGACTGGGTGACGCCGCTGCCGGAGGGGGTGTTGCTGGGCCGGGGGCTGCCCGGCGACGGGTGCATCGAGTTGCGTCGGTTGCGCGAGGCGGTGGACGCGGCCGGGTATGACGGCCCGATCGAGGTGGAGGTCTTCTCCGCCCAGATGTGGGCGCGGCCCGGCGCGGAGGTGCTGGACGCGGCGATCACCGGTTACCTGGACCACGTCGTCTGAGCCGCTCGAACGGTGGTGGCCGGAGGCGGTCGGGGCTCTCACCCGGCCCGACCCAGCCGAGGCTGGTTACTGACTAAGCGGCGTGGCCGGCCAAGAGGAGTGGGCACCCTGCTCGCCGCCTTTGCTCTGCACCCGCGGATGCGACGGTTACGGTCCGTGACTGGCGCCTATCCGGGTGCAGAGCAAAGGCAGTCAGGGAGCGTCCTCGGCGCCGTGCGCTCCTGTTCGCTCAGGCGATCTGCTCGTGCGGCGCTTGGTCAGCGTTCGGGGTGGCGGAGTTCTAGGGCCGGGGCCACGTCGATGATGATCACGGTGACGTTGTCGTGTCCACCCTGGTCGATAGCCAAGGCCACGAGTTGGTCGGCGATGTCCCCGGGGTTGCCGTCGGAGTCGAGCACTGCTCGTATCTGCTCGTGTGGCACGTACGAACTCAGCCCGTCAGAACACAACAGGACTCGGTCGCCGGGATGGAGATGGAGAGGCGTCAGGTCGGCCGACCGGCCGTCGTCCCGTCCGTCGAGGAAGCGGGCCAGCTTCTGGGGGAGGTTGGGCACCTCCTTGGCGCCGGCGACGAGGTGTTCGTAGGTGTGATCCGCACTGATCTGGACCATGGCATTGTCGCGGGAGCCGTGGCGTCGGATCAGGTAGGCGCGGGAGTCCCCAACGTTTGCCACGACCGCATGACTGCCGGACCGCAGCAGAGCGACAAGCGTGGTCCCCATCCCCGCCAGCCTCGGACCCTCGCGGATCTTCCGGCGTAACGCCTCGGCTGGGTCGTGTCGAGGGAGTGTCCGTGAGGCTTCGCCCAGGTGTTCGCCCTGCTCCGGGGGCATCGGGAAAATTTGATCTAGGCGTGGCCGACCGATCGTGATCTTATACGCACCGGCGATCCGTAACACCGTGCAAACCGTCGATTAACCGTCGACGGCTTAGGTGGGGGAGCGCTCCCATGAGCGGATCGCGATCGAGGAACAGCTCCACAAGGGAGCCATCGAAAGGAGCCTCGTGGCTACAGGCACGAGCGGAAACAGGCTGCGACGACTAGCGATACCGACGCTTGTCGTCGCCCTGATCACCGGCACAACCGGGGTTGCGGGATCGGCGTCGGCGGCGCCCGGAGGGGCACCGGGCAGCGGCACCGGCTACTTCACCACCGGGCAGGACAAGAAGGTCACCCTGACCGACGGGGCCGATCGCCGACCCGGCGGCCGGAACGCGGGCAGCCAACGGGCCGCGGTGGACGAGACCGGTTCGGGCACGTACGTCGTCGAACTGGCCGAGGACCCGCTGACCGCGTACACCGGCGGTGTGGCCGGGCTGGCGCGGACCCGCCCGGAGGCCGGCAACCGGCTGGACGCGACGTCGGCGCCCTCGCGGGCGTACCGCGGACACCTCGACGCGCAGCGCAAGGCCGTCGCGGACGCCGCCGGCGTCACGGTCAAGGCGGCGTACACCGCAGCCTTCAACGGTTTCTCCGCGAAGCTGACCGCGCAGCAGGCGACCACCCTGCGGGCGGACAAGCGGGTCCGCGCGGTGACCGCCTCGCGGGCCCTGGGCACCCCGACGCCGCCGCCCACCGCGCCGTCGCCGACCGCCCCGAGTGCCGGTGCCCCGGCCGCCACCGCTCCGGCCGCGCCGGAGCGGGCCCCGGCGGGCGCTCCCGCCGGCAAACCGGTCAAGCCTGGCCCCGGTACCGGCGCGGGCATGGTGATCGGTGTCCTGGACACCGGCATCTGGCCGGAGAGCGAGTCGTTCGCCAAGAAGATGCCGGCCCCCTCGACCTGGCACGGCACCTGCCAGACCGGTGTGGCCTTCGTGGCCGAGCACTGCAACGGCAAGATCGTCGGAGCCCGGTACTTCGCCGACACGTGGCTCGCGGACGGCGGCTCGGTGCCCGGCGGTGAGGTGCTGTCCCCCCGTGACATGTCCGGGCACGGCACGCACACCGCCTCCACGGCTGCCGGTCTGCCGATTCCGAACGTCACGATCGACGGTCGGCGCTTCGGCCCCGTCTCCGGGGTGGCGCCGGACGCCCAGATCGCCGTCTACAAGGTGCTCTGGGGCGGCATGGGCTACGACGCCGACATCATCGCCGGTATCGACGCCGCCGTCGCCGACGGCGTGCAGGTGATCAACTTCTCGATCGGCAGTGAACTGGGCGACTGGGAGGCCAACACCCCCATCGGCACCGCGTTCCTCAACGCCACGTTGGCGGGGGTCTTCGTGGCGGCGTCGGCCGGCAACACCGGCATCGTGAGCGGGGCGATCAGCAACGCGGCACCCTGGGTGACCACGGTCGGCGCGGCGGTGACGAACCTCGACGAGGCCACCGTCAAGTTGGGCGACGGCACGAAGCTCGTGGGCGGTTCGCTGGACGCACTGCCCGGCGGCGCCTCGCGGCCGATGGTCTTCGGCGACCAGGCCGGTACGCCGGATCTGGGTGCGGTCTACTGCGAACCGGGCAGCCTCGACCCCGCCAAGATCAAGGGCAAGGTCGTCGCCTGCGCGCTGTCCGACATGTTCGGTTCCGCCGCCGAGATCAAGGCCAAGGGCGGAGCGGCGATGGTGGTGTTCGACCCGGTCGGCAACTACCGGATCAACTCCATCTTCAACTTCCCGGTCGTCTACCTGCCGACCGAGAAGCAGGCCGGCACGCTGTTCAACTACCTGATGCGCCACCCCACCGACGCCACGGTGTCCCTGCGCACCGGCGGTGACGGCTCCAGCGTCCCGGGCGTGCCCAGCGTCGCGGACTTCTCCTCCACCGGCCCTTCCAGCGTGGCCGTCGGCGTCGTCAAGCCGGACCTGGTCGCGCCGGGTTCGGACATCATCGCCGCGGTCTCACCGGCGGGCAACTTCGGGCGGGCGTACGACGCGTACTCCGGCACCTCGATGGCCTCACCGTACGTCGCCGGCGCGGCAGCCGTTCTGCGTGCCACGCATCCGACCTGGTCCCCGGGCCGGGTCGCCTCGGCGCTGCGCACCACCGCCACCGACACGGTCGGCACCAGCAGCCCCCTGGACCAGGGCAGCGGTTTCATCAACCTGGCCGGGGCCACCGATCCCGGGCTGGTCATCGAGCCGACCGCGGCCGACCTGGTCGCCTTCAGCGAAACCGCCGTGCCGGACGGCAAGGAACTCAACCTGCCGGCCATCTCACTGCGCGAGTACGACGGGACCCGCCCGGTCACGCTCACCCGCACCCTGACCAACGTGGGCAAGGAGCGGGAGACCTACCGCTCGTCGGTGTCCGGCCTGAAAGGCATGAAGGTCACCGTGTCGCCGGCATCGGTGACGGTGGCGCCCGGCAAGTCCGCGACCGTCACCATCACGCTGCGCCGCGGCAGCGCGCCCTGGGACCGGTACGTGACCGGGTCGATCGGCTGGCGCGGCAAGGCCCACAGTGCCCGGATCCCGGTCACCGCCCGCCCGTGGGGCGTCATGCCCCGACCGTACGCCGACGACGGGGAGGAGTTCGGCCGGATGACCAGCGGTGTGTCCGGCTTCGTCCAGCCCGGCTTCACCGGACCGTTCGCCGGTCGCAGCACCGGGTACACGCCGATGCAGCGTGCGTCGTACTCGATCCCGGCGGGTGTCTACGGCGGCGTGTTCGACCCGAAGGCCGCTGGGGTGAAGAAGTTCGACTTCACCGTGCCGGCCAACACCGCCGGCATCATTGTCGAGACCAACACCGACGACCCGAACACCAACCTGGACCTCTACCTGTACCGGGGCGACAAGCTGGTCTACAGCAGTGACAGGTACTGGACCAGCACCGAGCAGGCGTACAAGTTCCTGCCCGAGCCGGGGCGCTACACCGCGTACGTGTTCGCACAGTACCCCGGTGGTCCGGTCGTCGACTTCCAGTTCGGCCACGCCATCATCGGCCGCAACGCGAAGTACACGGGTGCCACGCTGACGCTTCCCCGCACCGTGGAGCGCGGCTCGTCGCAACAGTTCACGCTCAAGCCGAACAAGCCGCTGCCCGCTGGCGACTTCTGGGCGTACACCGAGTACAGCAGCACCAACGGAACGGTCATCCCCGGCAACCTCGTCTACACCCAGCAGAGTGCCTGGGAGTAGCGGGTAGCTGACCGTGGGGCGGTGCCGAGCGCACCGCCCCACGGTTCCTCCGGCTCCTGGCCCGGTTAGGTCATGACGCACGCCGGTCGGCGTAGGGTGCGGGTAGGGCGCGCAGGTAGTCCCTCTTACTGTTGGCGTGCACGTCGACGAGGCTCGGTGGGCGGTGAGGGGATCATCATGCCGCGGTCGGTTGATCCGGTTGACCCCAACACCTTGCTCAGCGACGCCCGGCACCGACTCCTGTCACCGAGTGGTTCGGGGCGGCGGATGTCTCGGCAGGAGGTCGCCGAGGCGGTCAACAACTACCTGTGGGTTACCTACGGCATACGAACCTGCCTGGACGGCAACCACGTGGGAAAGCTTGAACGTGGGCAGTATCGATGGCCGCAGAGCGAGACCCGGGAGGCCTTCCGGACGGTACTGAACGCAGCTCACGATGCTGACCTGGGCTTCTACATCAACCGTAGAGAACGCCACGCTGACAACTTCGCGGGCGGGACGCCCCCGGGTGTGGCCGCCGTGGCCGATGAAAACCGCGGCGCCGGGTCGCCGACAGGCGCGGAGATCACGGACACTGGCGATATGAACCGCCGTGAGTTGCTACGCCTGCTTAGCCTGACGGGAACGCTTCTCGCCGCGCCCGTTCCTGGCGGCCAGGTCGATTGGGCGCGCATCGAATCTTCCAGGGACGGATCCAAGCGTCTTTCTTCAGCCACTCTGCGCGAGTTTGAAGGGCTGAACGCCCACCTGTGGACGGTCTTCGGCGCAGCCGGCTCCAAGACGGCAGTGGCACCGTTGGTGAACGGTCAGCTCAGCACGCTCACGGCCAACCTACGCGCCCCTCAGACGACTGCCGTACACCGACGGCTCTGCGAGATCGCTGCCGATTTGCTTCAGTTGGCCGGTGAGATCGCCTTCGACACAAGCGCGTACGACGAGGCGGCCCACTGCTACACCCTGGCCGGAGCGGCTGCTCGGGAGGCGGGTGCCTACGACCTCTGGGCGTGCGCGATGATTCGTCACGCTTTCATCAGCGTCTACGAGCGCGACTTCCGGCAGGCCATGCCGATGCTTGAGGCTGCGGCTGGCCTAGCGGTCAACGGTGACAGCGGGTTGTCGACCCGTCAGTGGGCACATGCCGTGCGAGCGCAGGCGCTCGCGGGCCTGGGACACCTGAATGACTGTCGACGGGCGCTCGGCCAGGCCGAGGAAGTCGAGGCCCTACCTGGGCGGGTCCACAACGGTGGATGGTTGCGTTTCGACGGGTCGCGGCTCGCCGAGGAGAGCGGAGCCTGCTACGCCGAACTGGGGCGCCCGGACCTGGCCGAACCGATTCTGTCCGCCGCGCTGTCGCAGGAGCTCTCCGTACGGCGGCGTGGAACCGTTCTGGCGGATCTCGCGCTGGTCGGGATCCAGCGGGGCGACGTGCATCAGGTTGTGCTTTACGGTGGCGCCGTTCTTGATGTTGCCCGGCAAAGCCGTTCGGGTGTGGTCGCGGCCAAGCTGAATCGGCTTCAGCACCACCTGCGGCCGTTTCTTCGTGACAGTCATGTTCAGAACCTCGACAGACAGATCAGTGTCTTGACAAGGGCATCTAACTGATCGACCAGGGGGAGCAGGTGCAGGTTGAGGAAGCGGGACGAGTCTTCCGCGAGGCGTGGGTTGCTGGAGTCCACAGGCACTACCCCGGCGAGCCGAAGCCGGGCTACACCGCGCCCTGGGAGGATATGCCCGAGTGGGAACGGGAGAGTGCTGCGGTCTGCTTCGAGCAGGTCCGCCACTTCATCGAGCTGGCTCAGGGAGCAACCGCGAACCTGACCCGCGAGCAGAAGGGCCGTTTCGTCGCCCTGTGCTGGATCGCGCAGATCTTCAGGCACTTTCCAAACCCCAAGGCCTCATATGTCGCCGACTGGCCCGACATGCCGGTGTGGCAGCGAGAGACAGACGCGGACATCTTCGAGCACATCGAGCGGCTGGTCAGCTCCTCGTCCTGAGGTGACGGCATGGCCCGCGTCGTCTTGTTTGCGTCTGGTGATTCTCCCGCCGACCGATAAATCTCCCCGCAACCCTCCCCCTTGATCGACGTTCCCGACACGTCCACGATCCGTGATGGTTGACGTGCCGTCAGCGATGTTCCGGTGCGCCGGTGCGGCGGCATGAGCGGTGACGGGACGTGCCTCAGCGAGGGGTGTTCGTGATTACCCGTCGGCGAGAACGAGAGGAACTGCGGCGATGACCGAACCGTCGATGCCCGAGATCCCAACCGTTGTCGTGGCGCAAGTGCCACAGGTCTTCATCCTCATCAGGGAAGAGGCGACAGTCGGATACCTGTTCGACCTTCCCTCCGGCGCGGTGGCGATCCTGGACGGCGCCAGGGAGATCTTCCGATCGGACTCCCTGGCAGACTTCACCAGGTTCTTCGGCCCATTGCTGGACCTGAACATTGCGAGAGTCCGACAAGACCTTTAGACGTAGGAGCTGGCGGCGGCGGGACTGTGGAGCACCCCGACCGACCTGCTCCGGCTCGACCTCGAGATCGCCCGAGCGGTCTCGGGAGACTCGCGGCTGCTCGACCGCGACCTGGCTACCGAGATGTGCAAGCCGCAGATTCCGGGCGGCGGATACGGGCTCGGCACCGAGG
This sequence comes from Micromonospora sp. NPDC048898, assembly GCF_043198035.1. Classification (NCBI taxonomy): domain Bacteria; kingdom Bacillati; phylum Actinomycetota; class Actinomycetes; order Micromonosporales; family Micromonosporaceae; genus Micromonospora; species Micromonospora sp. NPDC048898. The sequence goes on along the minus strand of NZ_JBICUF010000002.1, from coordinate 25,448 downwards.
TCGAGGACCGCGCCGGGTGCCGGCGTTTCGGACACACCGGGTTGAACGTCGGCTACACCTGCTTCTCGTACGTGTGGCCGGACAGCGGCATCGCGGTCGCGGCGATGACCAACTCCGAGGACGGCTGGGAGACGCTGGTCAGCATCCGCGCCGCCGCGGACCGTCGGTACGCCACACGTGTCACCACCGCACCGCCGGGTGACGTGTCGGGCCGCTACGTCCTGCGCGACGACTATCCGATCGACATCGCGGTCTCCGACGGTCACCTGACCTTCTGCGTCGCTGGCCAGCAACCGGTGGTGCTGCGCGCAGACCCGGACGGTCGCTACCTCCATCCAGGACTCGACCTGGAGATCCGGTTCCTACCGGCCGACGTCCTGGAACTGCGCCAGGAGGGAGTGACCCAGACCGCGAAACGGTCGTGATGGTGATGGACAGCGATTCGATCTTGGTTGCACTACTCTTCCCGCCATGGCCCTGAGTCCAGACCAGTTCTATGACCACGCGATCTCCGTCGCGGACAGCGAACGGCGGCTTCCGCTGGCGGCGGGCATGACCGGATGGGACATCAGCCCATTCGACCAGAACAGGTTACGCGTCGCGCCACTGCGCCCCCCGGTGGTGCCCGACCCCGCCCGACACGGCGAGGATCCGGCGGAGTGCCGCAACTGCCAGGAGCGTGACGAGGGAGTCTGGTTCAACGATCACTGGCGGCTGGCCCGGATCACGGGAGTGGGCGTGCCGCTGGCGCTGATGCTGTACCCGCGCGACCACTACGACATGGCCGACCTCCCCGACGATCTCGCCGCGGAGCTGGGCCTGCTGAGCACGCGAATCGTCCGCCACGTGCAGGCCCTGCCGCACATCTCGCGAGCCCACGTCTACCGCGTCGGAGACGGCGCCGCCCACCTGCACGTCTGGTTCTTCGCGCGGCCCGAGGGCCAGGCGCAGCTCTTCGGATCCTGGCTGGTCGTCTGGGACGACCTCCTGCCGGAGTATCCCGCCGGCATCGCCGAGGCGGACGCCGCGATCGTGGCTGACGCCCTGGTCGCCTCGCACGGGGGCCGTCGATCGGCCACCACCTGACCGACTGATCCTCCGCAGCGCCTGACGAACGCGGGTGGACTAGGGGGACCAGCCTCGTAGCTGTGTCAGCGCTGTCATGCGGGCCGAGTCAACGATCGGACCAGGCGCTGGCCGTCGGGCCATGGACCGAACCCGGTCTTGGAGTCCAGGTGCCCGACCGCGCCCGCGTCGAACAGTTCCGAGCCCCAGTCTCGCGCGTACGCCTCGAACTGCTCGAATGTGGCGCTCGGGTCGTTGCGACTGGCGACCAGGATCGAGCGGAAGGGCAGCGGCTCGCGTGGCACGTGGTCGACGAAACCATCGACGGTCTCGTGCGGGCCCGGAATCCGGTTTGGATCGACGTACGGTGGCGTGACCAGCAGAGCGGCGTGGACGGGACCGACGTGCTGACTGGCCCAGACTGCGACGGTCAGGCATCCCGCACTGTGCGCCACGAGGATCGCCGGCGCACTGGCGGCGCCTATCGCAGCGTGCAGCGCGGCGACCCGTTCGGCGGCGACGTACGGTGGTCCGGGCGGCTCCGGCGCCCACCGGTATGTCGGACAGTCCCTGACCCAGTCGCGCGACCAGTGGTCGGGGGAGGGGACTCCCCGACCGGGCACGACGAGGTAACGCGTCATCCGGGGAGGATAGTGCGACGACCCCGAACCCGCGCGGTGACCATTGCCGGGCCCGGTGCCCAGGGCGGGGTGTACACGTGGGATGGCTATGGCGCCGTGCCAGCTAGCAGCCACCGCCGGACGGGAATTTCCAGCAGCACCCGGTCGGTTCCCGGACTCACCTGGCTGCTGACGTCCCACCCGCCGTACTTGCTGGCGAACGCTTCGACGATCGCGCTCGGGAAGTCACTTCGGTGCACCTGGGCGGCGCCCTCCGCCACGACGGGAGCGTTGCCGCCTTCCAAGGCCAGCGACACGCGCGGGTCAGCCAGGACGTTGCCGACCTTGACACTGCGGCTGTCGCAGCCGATCCACCAGGTCCCAGGGGCGTAGACGAACCAGACCGGCGTGAGGTGCGGGGAGCCGTCGCGCCGCAAGGTACACAGCCAGACGTTCAACTCCCGCGAGAGGCGTAGCTCAACGTCCGTCGGTGGGAGAGCGCGGGGTTCGGTCGCCCGGCAAGTGGATCACGGTTGCCACGCGACCGGGTAGTCCCGCGGCGAACGTGACGCACCGGTCAACGATGTCGTCGAGCAGGTTGTCTCAGGTGCCGTGCGGGCGTCCGATGCCCCACGACGGGCGCCAGGTCGTCGGGGGGAGCGGGGCCAGGCTTGCGACGTGGTCGATCACCGCCCGCAGCCCGGGGTGCGGATTCGCTCGGCGGACAAGAAGCGACAGCGGGTACGCGAGCGTCGGATTCACGATCGGGATGCGGCGTAGGTCGTGGTTCGCCGGCCAGAGGTACCTGTCGCGCGAGCCGACCAGGGTTGCCACGTCGGCGGAGTCCGCGAGGATGTCGAGAAGCACCTCGTCGCCGAAGTGCGGGCCCGCCGCGTCGATGCGCAGGTCGAAGTGGGTCGCGAGTTGGTCGTAGAAGTCCGCCCATTCGCTGCGCGGCGCGATGCCTGGCACCCAGATCCGGTGCCCCCGCAGCCGCTGCGGTGTCAGTGATCGGGCGGAGGCGAGCGGGTGTCTCGGGCCGACGAGGAGTTCCGACGGGGAGTCGAACGCGCGGATCATCCGCACGTCGCGCGGCAGGGCGGCGGGGTCGGTGACCGAGCGGAACGAGGCGTCGATGTCGCCGGCCTGGACGGCGGCGGCCGCCTCGCGCGGGTCGTTGACCCGCAGGGTCACCACGTCGAGGTTGATCTCCGGATGCGACCGCCAGTAGTCGTGCAGGACGACTGCCTGCGCGGATCGCAGGCCGAGCACGTCGATCCGCAGGGCCCGCGAGCCCGGCCTGATCGCGGCGACGGCACGGTCGACCCCGGCGACGACGTCCCGGGCGTGCGGGAGGAACGCCTGGCCGTCGAGTGTCAGCTCGACCCCTCGGGCGGTACGGGTGAACAGCCGGACGTCGAGCTCACGTTCGAGGGCGGCGATCCGCTTCGACACGGCCTGTTGCGTCACGCCGAGCTCGTCGGCAGCCTGTTGCAGTTGACCCAGCTCCGCCGCCCGGACGAACGATCGCACCGCCTCGGTATCCACTGACCCATTGTGCGCACGCACAACCGGTGGTTGTGACTCGCCCGGAAGTCGGTTGTTTGATTCCGCGGCGGTCCGTGCGCTGGGATGCCCGGACCGGAACGTCTGGTGTCAGGAGGGAGCCGCGTGCGCGTGCGATTGGGGACCGACTTCGGCTGGCTGTGGTCGGCGTATGGGGTCAGCGCGTACGGCACGTGGCTCGCCTTCGGCGCGTTTCCGCTGCTGGCGGTGCGGGTGCTGGACTCGTCGGCATTCGCCGTGTCGCTGCTGGAGGCGGCGGGGCTCGCCGTCGCGGCGATCGTCGCCCTCTCGCTCGGGCCGTGGGTCGAGCACCGGGCCAAGCGTCCGGTGATGATCGCGATGGACCTGGTCCGGTTCGCGGCGATGGCCAGTGTCCCGGTCGCGTACCTCCTCGGCGTGCTGTCGTACGGCCAACTGTTGGTTGTCTCGGTGGTCTGCGCGACGGCGAGCATCGCGTTCACCGCCGCCTCCGGCGCGTACCTGCAGCATCTGGTCCGTGGTGAGCATCTCCTGGTGGCGAACGGGAGGTTCGAGGGCACGACCTGGACGGCGATTGCGGCGGGCCCGCCCCTGGGCGGTGCGCTTGTCGGGTTGCTCGGCCCGGTCGCCACCGTCCTGGCCGACGCTCTCAGCTACCTGCTGTCCGCGCTCGCGGTCCTGCGCATCCGGGGCGGCGACGTCGCGGCGCCCCGCGACCGGGTCACCCGGCTGCGCCCGGCCGACCTGCTGCACGGCTGGCGACTCATCCTCGGCGACCGGGTGCTGCGGGGTCTGTTCCTCAACTCGGTGCTGGTCGGCGGCCTCATCATGGCGACCGCCCCGCTGCTGGCCGTTCTCCTGCTCGGCGAGTACCACACGCCGGCCTGGCAGTACGGTCTCGCGTTCGGTATCCCGGCGCTCGGCGGGTTCGTGGGTGCCCGCCTGTCCGCGCGTCTCGTGCACCGCCACGGCCGGCGCCGCGTCATGATCGTCTCCGGGTGGCTGCGCTCGGTGTTCCCCCTCGGTCTCGCGTTCGTCCAGCCCGGCATCCCCGGGCTGGTCACCGTGATCGTCGTCGAGAGCCTGCTGATCACCTGTATGGGCATCTTCAACCCGATCTACGCGACCGAACGCCTGCAACGGACTCCGGTGTCGCACACCGCCCAGGTCCTCAGCACCTGGACCGCCAGCAGCAGGCTCCTGCAGGCTGCCCTGATGGTGATCTGGGGTGTGCTCGCCACCCGCACCAGCCCGCTTGCCGCGATCGCCGTCTCCGGCGTACTCCTGCTCGCCACCCCGCTCCTGCTGCCCGACCGGAAGGACTGGTCGGCCCCGGAGCCGGTCCGGTCGGCCGAGGACGTCCGGGTCGGCCGGGGCGTGAGCGGATGATGGGTGGATGGAGGGACGGGCGTACCTGGAGAAGTACATTGTCGATCGACTGCCGGCCGGTGCTGGTCAGCCGCCGCACGGGCTGACGGTGGACCGTTCGGAGATCCGTGGCGTGGCGGTGGGACTGGTGGCGGCCGGTGCCCTGGCTCAGGAGGACATGGAACGCGTCCTCGCCGACCTGGATCGGGAGTTGGAGCGACGTGGCCGGTTGACCCGCGTCGAGATGCGCGTGTCGACCGAGAAGCGCACGTCGACCGAGGGTCGCGTGTCGTCCGATCAGTGGGCGCCGCTGTCGGTCGAGGCCCGGCAACAGTTGGTGTTACAGCACGGTCGTGACCGCGCGCGGTGGCAGCAGCCGGTTGTCGACCCTGCCCGGTTGCGGGAGGTGATCTCGCTGGCGGGTCGCACGCTGACGCTTGACGCGGTGCCCGCCACGCTGATCAGCCTGGAACGCTGGTCGACGATGGTCGTGGTGAGGCTGGCGTACGCCGGCACCGACGCCCGTGGTCCGGGTTCGCCGGCCAGCATGCACGGCCGATTGAGGCAGTGGCGCGGGTGGGACGACGCGGGAACGCAGTATCGGGCGGGCGGCGGCAGCGGCGAAGGGCGCGGAGGGCTGTTCGTGGAGACGGTGGTCTTCGAACCCGGCCCTCCGGACGAGGCGCGCACGCTGACGCTGGCGTACGACCGGGACGGTGGGTCGGAACGCTTCGCAGTCGCCCTCGGTGGCCCGACGACGCCAGTCTGATCGGGAGCACTGTCGGCTCCGGTTCACCGGTCCTTGCGGAGCAGGACTGTCACCGCCTGGCCGTCGGCCGTGCCGAAGGTGCCGTCGGTGGGATGCCCCAGCGCGGCGCCGAGGGCGCGGACGTGCAGATCGACAACCGCCTCCACCAGGTCGGCCAGCACGGACACCGTGCCGCGGCCCTGTCGCCAACCCGCCACGCACAGGCCGAGGCCGATGATGGCCGCGGGCCACCACAGCAGGCCGAGCGCCAGGTACAGCAGCCCCCAGCCCACCCGTCGGGCGGCTGCGGTGAAGTCGGCCTGGGCGAGGGCGAGCGGGTCCCGGGTCTCCTCGGGCAGCAGCAACCACAGTCGGGGCCAGGCGGCGGCCAGGTCCAGGTCGTAGCAGGCCCGCACCCGTACCGCCGTGGCGAGCATGCGGTCACCGATCCAGGTCGGCCGGTCCGGCTCGGTCAACGCGATCCGGTCGCAGGCACGGGCGAGCGCCTGGGTGTCCGGCAGCGGCCCGGTGGCGCCGTCGGCGGACCGCAACCGGCGTGCCTTGTCCCGCAGGGCGGCCTCGTAGCGGGCCACGGCGGCGTGCCACCGGCGCCGCCGCCGGCGCGTCACCGCCTCGCCGGCCCGGCCCCAGCCCTGGGTCCACAGGGCCAGGACCAGGCGTTCCAGGCTCTGAGTGGCCGTCGCGGCGACGACGCTGGCCAGCACGACACCGAGTACGATCAGCAGCGCGGAGCCGGTGCCCGGGGCCGGTGACCCGAGGGCGAGCCGGTCCACCTCCCGCGCCAGCAGCCACAGGTCCCACCAGTGGGCGTGGCCTAGTCGCACCGCCACGGCGGCCACCGCCACGAACACCACACCGGGCAGCGCCAGGCCGGCGAGCCACCGCTCCGCCAGCTTTCCGCCGAGCGAGGCGATGACCGCGTTCACCGATCCATCCGAAACGTCGGCAGCGGGCAGTCCCACACGGCGCAGCGCGGCGGCGGGCCGGCGTACGGCCGGGGGATCTCCACCCGGTCGCACAGGTCACCGGGGCACACCTGGACGACCTCCGGGCGGCGGCCGTGGATGCCGGCCAGTGGCAGGTAGTGCTGGCCCCGGACGGTCGTGTCGCCACCGACCAGCCCGCCGAGGCGCATCAACTCGGTCACCTCCGCGAGCACCGCGTCCACGCCCTGGTCGGACACCGGCCCGTCCCGCAGCCGCGCCAGGGCCTGGGCTGGTTCCGGACCGAGCAGGTCGCCCACCTGCGCGATGTCCGCGCAGATCCGGGCCAGCCGGGCCGCCCGGTCGCCGTCGAGTCGCCTGTCCGGCGCCGATTGACTCATCGGCTGATTATCTCCTGTCGATGTGGCGCGCGGCTGGCAGGCTGGGGGCAACCGCGACGGGGAGGTGCGCCGGTGGGTCGCTATTCGAGGGATGCCGTGGACCAGTGGCGTCGTGCCGCGGCCGGGCAGCCGCGCGGCGACCGGCGGTGGGCCGAGGCCCAGGTCGAGCTGGGGGCCGCGCTGCTCGACCGGTACCACGCGGGCCAGGCGCGGCAGGACCTGATCGAGGCCACCGTCGTGCTGGAGGCCGCGATCCGCACGATGGCCGACTCCTTTCTGGCCGAGGAGTTGGGTACGCCGCACGGTGTGCGCGCGCTTGCCACGTACACCGACGTGCTGCTGGCCAGAGCGCGGATCGAGAGTGAGCCGGAGCTCCTGGACATCGCCGAGCGGTATCTGCGGTTCGCCGAGGACGCCTCGGCCGACCTCGGCAACAGTGCGGTGCTGGGGCTGAAGACCTGCCAGGTCTATCGGGTCCGGCACGACTTCGACGGCTCGGTCGACACGCTCTACCGGCTGACGGCCATCGCCAAGATGGCCGAGCGGTGGATCAGCGAGGAGCATCTGCCCGTGTTGCGGGGCATTCACGCGGAGGCGCTGTTGCGCGCCCACCAGCTCACCGGTGTGGAGGACTACGTCGACGAGGCGTTGGAGCTGGTGTCCTCGGTGGACACCACCGGGCCCAACCAGGACCAGATCGTCATGCTGCGAGCCCGGTGCCTGCTGGCCCGGGCGGCCGGGACCACCCACACGGCCGATGTCGAACGGGCCGTCGCGATGCTGCGGGACCACAGCCCGCAGAGCATCGACGCACGCTTCCTCGCCGGGCAGACGTTGCTCACCCTGGTCGACCGCACCGGCCGGGCCGAGCTGCTCGGCCAGGCCTGGGAGGAGTTCGCCGCCGCGCTGACCACCGTCGGAGAGCGGCATCCGCACCATCGGACGGCGCTCGCCAGCCTCTCCACAGTCGGCATGAAGACGCACCAGCTGACCGGCGACCTCTCCGCCCTGGAGACGGCCATCGGCCTGCTGCGCCGGGCGCTCGCCCTCTCCGTGCGCGGGGAGCCCAACCACGCGTTGTACTCGGACCAGTTGGGTTACAGCCTCCGGCTGCTCTACGACGCCACCGGCGAGCCCGCCTACCTGCAGGAGGCGCTCGTCCTGCTGCGGCAGGCGCTGGACGCTCTGCCCGCGCGTGATCCGCACCGCGCCGAGACCGGGTTGTCCATCGCCCAGGCGTTGCGGGCGACCTATCTGCGTACCGGTGAGACGGCCCTGCTCACCGAGGCCGCCGAGCGGGCGCGCACCGCCGGCCGCATCGACTCCGGCGCCGTGCCGGTCCGGATCCAGGCCTTCGACAAGGCGGCCTACACGCTGACCGCGCTGGGCCGGTGGAAGGAGGCGACGGAGGCCTTCGACGAGGCCATCACGCTGCTGCCCCGGCTGGCCTCCCGAGGGCGTACCCGACGCGACCAGTACGCCGACCTCGGCTCGACGGCCGGGTTGGCGGCGACGGCCGCCTCCTGCGCCATCGGCGCCGGGCAGCCGGAGCGGGCCCTGGAGCTGCTGGAGCGTGGCCGGGGCCTGCTGCTGCACCAGCGGTTGACGGCGGACGGCGAGTGGGCGGCGCTGCAACGCGCCGACGGGCGCCTGGCGGGCGACTTCCAGCGGATGCGCCGGGACTTCGAAGCGCCCGCCCCCGAAACACCGCGGCCCACCACCTTCGGCCGGGACCGGGAAACCGAGTGGAACGTGCTGCTGGCGACGATCCGGGAGCTGCCCGGCCTGGGCGACTTCCTGCGCCCGCCCAGCGCCCGGCAGTTGCTCGACCAGGTCGACGGCACAGTGGTCGTGCCGATCGCGAGCGAGTTGCGCTGCGACGCGCTCGTCCTGCGGCAGCACCGGGTGACGGTGCTGCCGTTGCCGGATCTGTCGCTGACCGACGCCATGACGCAACTGCGCCTGCTCCAGGAGGCCACCACCACGGCCTACGATCCGGCGGCGGACGCGCGGAGCCGGCTGCGCGCCCAGTCGGTGCTCACCGGCGTACTGGAATGGTTGTGGCATGCCCTCGTCGGGCCGGTCCTGGAGCACGTGGACGCGCCCGGGGCGGCCGGCGAACTACCGCGCGTCTGGTGGTGCCCGGTCGGCCCGCTGGCGTTCTTCCCCCTGCACGCCGCCCAGGCCGGCGCCGGCCGGTCCGCCCTGGACCGGGTGGTCTCCTCCTACACCCCGACCGTGACCGCGCTCGCCCGCAAACGCACCGGGCCGCGCAGGGCCCGGCCCGACGCACGGTCCTGCGTCGTGGCGATGCGCGCCACCCCCGGCGGCCCGGGAGCGCTGCCCAGCGCCGAACGCGAGGCCGCGTCGGCGGCGCGGGCGCTGCCCGGGGCGTGGCTCGGGCTGGACGCGACAGCCACCCGGCAGCAGATCCTGGACCGGCTGGCCGACTCGGCGTACGCGCACTTCGCGTGCCACGCGGTGGCCGATCCGCACGACCCGGCGCAGGGCCGGCTACTCGTCCACGACCACCAGGACAACCCGCTCACCGTGACCGACGTGTCCCAGCTCGACCTGGACGCGGAGTTCGCCTTCCTGTCGGCCTGCGCGACCGCCCAGGCCCCGCCGACCCTCGTCGACGAGTCGCTGCACATCACCGGCGCCTTCCAACTCGCCGGGTTCCGGCACGTCATCGGCACCCTGTGGGAGATCGACGACGCGGTCTCCCTCGCCCTGACCACCGCCTTCTACCAGCACACCGACCCGACCGGGGCGGCGGCGTACGCGCTGCACTCGGCCGTGCGGGGCCTGCGGGACCGCTACCCGCTGGCGCCGACGCTGTGGGCGGCGCACATCCACACCGGCGGCTGAGCGCCGCGCACCGGGCCACCGCCCGTCGGCGTCAGCGGGTGAGCCGGACCAGCGCCCGGGCCTTCTCCGTGTGGGGATGAGTCGGGCCGTGCACGCGTTCGCATGCGGCCAGCGCGGCCCGCGCCTCCCGACCCGCCCGCCGGTCACCCTCCTCGACCAGCAGCAGGGCGAAGAGCGTCCGCATCTCCAGGGTCGCGGGATGGTCGGCGCCTCGGCCCCGTTCACTGTCCGGCAGGGTGTCGGCCAGCAACCGGATCGCCTCGGCCCGCCGGCCCACCCCGTCCAGCGCCCTGGCCAGGGAGTGCTGGGCGTGCAGGCGTACACCGTCGGTGTTGCTCAGGGCGCGCCCGGCGTCGTCCGCCAGCGCCCGGGCGGCGTCGACCGCCTCGGCCGCCCGGCCGTTGTCGAGCAGGACGACGAGCAGGTTGCTGCGGGCCTGCAGCGACACCGGGCTGGTCGGCCCCAACGTCCTGGTCATCCGCTTGACCACGTCCCGCAGGGCACGCTCGGCCTGCTCGCTGCGGCCCTGCAGGTGCTGGATCCCGGCAAGCTTCAGCTGGCAGGTCAGGGTGTCCGCGTCGTCGCGGCCCAGCGTCCGTGCCATGCCGTCGGCGACCCGCCGCAGCAGCGGCTCGGCCTCGTCGAGGCGACCCAGCTCGATCAGCAACCAGCCGAGGTTGTTGCCGCTGCGCAGCGTCTCGGCGTCGGATTCGCCCAGCACCCGGCGCCGGGCCGCGTAGACGTCTCGTTGCACCCGCTCCGCCTCGGCGTGGGAGCCGCGCTGCCAGAGCGCGAAGGCCAGGCTGTGCTTGCTGCGCAGGGTGTCCGGATGCTCCGGCCCCAACGCCGAGCTGCGCAACCCGACGATCTCCTGATAGACGGCCACGGCTTCGGCGACGTCGTTGCCGCGCATCAACTCCTGTGCGTAACGGGACCCCGCCTCCAACGTGCGGGTGTCGGCCGCGCCGTACTGCTCGTGGTAGGCGTGGTATTGCAGCCCGAAGGCGACCGGACCACCGACCGTCTCGGTGGTCGAGCGGCCGCCCTGGGTGACGGTGATCTCGATGACCGGCCCGGACGACGTCGCCTTGGGCGGTGGCTCGTCGTCGCGTCTACGGTTTCGGTTGAACCATCTGCCCACCGCACGACCTCCCGCAGTGTCGACAACCTAACGACCCGTCACCGACAGCAGACTACGCGTCGACGTCAACCGATATCGCCGGCGGCGAGGGAGTATCGACGCTCGCACGTCAGGAGGTGGGCAGTGCACGTCGGTCTGGCGACGAGCGCGGGTAGGGCCGACCGGCCGAACGAGGACTTCGTCGGTGCGGTGCCCGGTGCCGTCGTCCTGCTCGACGGCGCGGGCATCCCCGGAGCCGAGTCGCTCTGCCACCACGGAGTCGCCTGGTACACCCACCGCCTCGGCGGCGCGCTGCTCGGCCACCTGTCGCGCGACGACGGGCGGGACCTCGCGGACGTCCTCGCCACCGTCATCGACGAGATCGCCGCCGAGCACCGCGACACCTGCGACCTCGCGGACCCCAGCAGCCCGCAGGCCACCGTCGTGCTGGCCCGCGCCCACCGGGGCCGCCTGGACTATCTGCTCCTCGCGGACTCCTTCCTCCTCCTCGACCAGGCCCGCGGTGCCCCGCAGGTGATCACCGACGAGCGCGAGGTGCTCGCTCGGCGCGACTGCGCGGCCCCCCTGAGCGGCGTCGCCCGGGGAACGCCGGAGTACGACCACGTGCGCGCCTCCTGCGTCACCGCGCTACGGGCCCGCCGGAACCGACCCGGCGGCTACTGGGTCGCCAAGGAGGACCCGCGCGCGGCGCGGGAGGCGGTGACCGGCAGCCGGTCCCTCGCCGACCTGAACGGCGTCGCGCTGCTCAGCAACGGCGCCAGCCGGATCGTCAGTCCGTACGGTCTGACCGACTGGCCCGGCGTGCGGGACGTGCTCGCCGCCCACGGACCGTCCGAGGTCGTCCGCCGCGTCCGGCAGGCCGAGGCCGACGGCGGCTCCGACGCGCGGTCCCCGGACGACGCCACGGTGGCGTACTGCACGCACCTGTCGCGCTGACGGTCAGCCGCGACGAGGTGCGCTCACCGGGCACTCGGGTTTGGTCTGGCTGACGTACGAACTGGTGGCCACCAACAGGCCCAGGCCCCACAGGGTGTAGGCCGGCAGCACGATGGCCAGGAACCACGCCGCCCCGTCCACGTTGTTGCCGGTGGCCCAGGCGGTCATGCCGCCGATGCCGAAGTAGGTGGTGAGGCCGGCGCCGAGGAAGAAACCGGGGCCGGCCACCAACCAGCGGGGGACCTGTCGGCCGGCGAGCGGCAGCACCCATCTCGGCCAGATCCGACCCCAGCGGTGCACCAACGCCAGCGGCAGCAGCGTGCCCGCGAGGAGCAGCAGGACGATGAAAGTGATCATGAAGGCCCAGGGGATCTCCGGTGCCTTGCTCGACACGAAGCCGTGCACGATCTCGACGACGAAGCGTGCCAGGCAGGCGGCGACCGTCAGGTATCCGGCGAAGAACGCCCACGACGGGGAAGGAGTGTCCCGACCCTGCGGCCGGCGACCGTGGACGCGACCGCAGCTCTGGCAGCCGCCGCGTGCCCGCCGCTGCTCCCCGACGGCGGCGGCGATGGTCACGGCACCGCCGAGGGCGCCACTGCCGCGGGCCAGCAGGGTCACCCAGTCCAGCGCGTCCAGATCCATCCCGAACAGGCCGCCGATGACCATCAGGAGGCTCAGCGGGAACATGAACGAGTACAGGACCAGGGCCACGCCGGACACCCAGCCGAGGGCGGCAAGCGCCCACCGGACCCGGCGGCTCCAGTCTCGTTCGGCACCCGACCTGATCAGCAGGATCGCCGCTGTCGACAACACCGCGGGCACCACGGGAAGCCACCCTCCGGGAAAGAACGACTCACCCGGCTCGGCGAACCGTGGCGCGCCCCGGACAGCCCACCAGGCGTGGACGACCGCGTACGCCGTGACCCACGCGGCGGTGCCCGCGGGAACCCACCCCCGCCAGCCGGCGGTCGTGCGCACGGGCCGTTCTGTCCAGCGGATCATGGACCGATCATCGCTGGCGCCGGCCGGCTCCTCCTCCCCGCCGAAGGGGAACGCCCTGCCTCGGTCGGGGGAGCTGGCGAGGACCGGTCACCGGGTCGACCCCGCACGGAGCGCGCGCCGGGTGCGGTGCCCACCCACGTAAGCTCGGCAGGTTCTGGTGCGTCGTGGCTGGCCGCACGGCGTGCCGAACCACGAACGGGCAGACGCGATGGAGGCGGGGTTGGTGGCAGTCCTACGGGTGACGACTCGCAATGCACGGTTCCAACAGTGGGAGGCGCTGTTGGGCAATCGCACCAAGCGCCAGCGCAGCGGCGAGTTCCTCGTGCAGGGCGTCCGACCCATCAAGCTGGCGATCCACCTCGGGTGGCAGGTCCGCCAACTTCTGTACAACGCCGACGCCCACCTGTCGACCTGGGCGCAGGAGACCCTCGACGCGGCCGGCGCGACAAGGGTCGCCGTCGCCGGCGAGTTGATGGTGGAGCTGGGCGGCAAGGTGGAGGGCGCCCCGGAGCTGCTTGCCGTGGTGGCGTTGCCCGACGACGACCTCGGTCGCATCCCGACAGGCCCCGACCTGCTCCCGGTCGTCTTCGACCGGCCGACCAGCCCCGGCAACATCGGGACGCTCATCCGGTCGGCGGACGCCTTCGGCGCGAGCGGCGTCGTCATCACCGGCCATGCCGCCGACGTCTACGACCCCAAAGCGGTACGCGCCAGCACGGGTTCGCTGTTCTCGGTGCCCGTCGTGCGCGTGCCCGGGCACCGGCCGGTCCTCGACTGGGTCGCGGCCATCCGGGCCGACGTCGAGGTGCGGGTGGTGGGCACCGACGAGAGCGGGGCGGTCGAGGCGGCCGAGTACGACTTCACCCAGCCGACCCTGCTGGTGGTCGGAAACGAGACGTCCGGGCTCAGCTCGGCGTGGCGCGACGCCTGCGACCACCTGATCCGGATCCCCATGGTGGGCATGGCCAGCTCCCTGAACGCCGCCACCGCCGGATCCGTCGTCCTGTACGAGGCGGCACGCCAACGGGCCGGCGGGGGGCGCGTCAGGCGATGAGTCGGTCGAGCAGGTCGAACTGGTCGTACGGCTGGTCGTAGTCGCCGAAGTGCCCGTCGTCGCGCACGATCTGGGTGCCGCCGAGCCGTTCGAACATGGCACGTCCCTGGCGGTCGTCGCAGCCGTACGGATCCTTGCGCGAGTTGACGAAGGAGATGTCGCGCACGTGCGACCGGATCGCGGCCCAGTCGTAGCTCTGCTGCAGGACCGGCTCCTCGCTGGTGTTGGGCGGGGTGCAGTAGCCGGCGACCAGGATCGCCTGGGCAACCGTCACCTCGACGTGCTCCAGGAGAGCCAGGAGGAACGCCGCGCCGCCGGAATGGCCCACCAGGACCGTGTTCTCGTCGAAGCGGTGCGCGCCCAGCACCTTCGGCAGGAACGTGGCGACCGGCTCGACGTTGAGGTCGGGGAGGTGCGGCACCTCGACGGCGTACCCCCGGGCCTCCAACCGCCCGGCCAGCCAGCGGTACCAGCCGACGTCCGGGTTGCCGCCGGTCCCGTGGAAGATGATCGCTGTGCGCCCCACCGTGCCCCCTTCGGATCGAAGGGTCTGATCAAACCACGCCCCGGTGACACCATCAGACCAGCGGCACCTGCTCGGCCCGGTCGCCGTCGCCCCCGGAGTGGACTCCGGCGGGCGTGGCGATCGGGGCGATGACGATCCGGCTGGGCAGCACCGGCGCGTCCCGGCCCGTGCCGCGTCGGTCGCCGCCGGAGGACTGCTCGTGGTAGTCCTGCTCGACGTTGACCGTCCAGACGTCATGCGTACTGCCGGTGGCGATGTTCTCGACGGTGAGCATCGCGGTCAGCATCGAGTGGTCCTGGTTGTTGTAGCGGTGCATGCCGTTGCGCCCCACCGGGTGCACGTTCGGCACCGCGTCGGCCAGCCACGCCCGGATCACGTCCACGTTGTGCTGGTAACGCTCGTCGTACACCGGGTAGGCCTTGGGCATCCGCACGACGTAGCCGGCCTCCACCACGCCGGGCCGGGCCAACCCCAACCCCTCCAGCTCCGCGGTGCCCAGGGCCACGAGGTCGGCATCCGGGGTACGCCACATCTCGTCGTCCTCGAACACGAAGTACTCCAGGCCCAGGCAGGTGCGGCCATCCTTGACGAGGTACGGCGACCAGGAGCCGAAGTTCTGGATCCGACCCACCCGAACCCCCGGGTCGTGCACGTAGATCCAGTTGTCCGGGAACGAGAACTCCGCCGGCACCACCAGCGCGACAGTCAGGAAGTCGCGGTAGCGCAGGTCGGCGGCGCAGGCCAGCACCTCCGGCGGCGCCGCCGGACGCAGGACGGACACCAGCTCCGAGATCGGCATCGACGAGATCACGTGGTCGGCCGCTTCGGTACGCTGCCCGCCCGCGCCGTTGACCGTCACGCTGATCGCCCGCCGTCGGGCCGGATCGCGGTGCACCGCGGTGACCCAGGTGCCCGTCGACACCTGCCCACCGCGGTGGCACACCTGTTCGGCGCAGCGCTCCCACATCATCCCCGGCCCGTACTTCGGGTACTGGAACTCCTCGATCAAACTGGTCACGTCCGTGCGCCGGCGGCTCGGCAGCAGTGCGTTGCGGATCGCCGTGGCCAGCGACAGGTTCTTGATCCGCTGCGCGGCCCAGTCGGCCTGCAACCGGTCGGCCGGCATTCCCCAGACCTTCTCCGTGTACGTCTTGAAGAAGATCGAATACAGTCGCCAGCCGAACCGGGCCGACACCCAGCCCTCGAAGTGCGACTGGTCCCGTGGTGGCCGGAGCCGGGCGCGGGCGTACGAGCCGAGGCAGCGGACCGCCTCGGTCAGCCCCAGGTTGCGCAGCGCGTTCATCGCGCTGAGCGGGTAGTTGAACAGCGCGCCCCGGTAGAAGATCCGGCTCATCCGGGGCCGGGTCAGGAAGTCCTCGTCGGGCAGGATCTCGTGCCAGAACGCCTCCACCCGAGGCACCTTGGTGAAGAACCGGTGCCCGCCGATGTCGAACCGCCACCCGTCGCGTTCCACGGTCCGGCTGATCCCGCCGACCACCTCGTCGGCCTCGAAGAC
This sequence comes from Micromonospora sp. NPDC048898, assembly GCF_043198035.1. Classification (NCBI taxonomy): domain Bacteria; kingdom Bacillati; phylum Actinomycetota; class Actinomycetes; order Micromonosporales; family Micromonosporaceae; genus Micromonospora; species Micromonospora sp. NPDC048898. The sequence goes on along the minus strand of NZ_JBICUF010000002.1, from coordinate 9,708 downwards.
CCGGACCGTCCGGCCGTGCCGGAGCAGCTCGTACGCCGCCGTGAGCCCCGCCGGCCCCGCACCGACGACCACCGTGCCGTGCCGCTCGCTCCCACTGCCGCGTTCCCCGCTTCCCGCCGTCGTGGGAAACGCTCCGCCTGCCCGCTCTGCGTCGAATGTCACTCCTGGTCAACGATCGATTCCGCTCCGGAGTGGCGTCTGGCGGCGGACAACCGGTTGCACGACACTCCGGGGCGGCGGAGATGGGCCGGCGGAGGGGGAGCGGGGGCGGATGCACAGGTGGCGGAGCAGCACGGCGACGGTTGCCGTCCGGTTGGCCGCGGCCGGCGACGCCACGGCGCGCGCGGCTCGTCGGGTGCCGGAGCCCTGGTCGTACGTCATCGGCCTCTTCCTCGGCGCGAAGCTGCTGCTGACCCTGCTCGGGCTGCTGGTCCTGCACGCCTGGGACGGCGTGCCCGGTGCGCCGCCGCCGGACGAGGCGATGATGTGGGCGCAGCAGCGCGAGATCTCCGGGCAGCGGTGGTTCTCCTTCTGGTTCGCCTGGGACGGGCTGCTCTACCTGCGGCTGAGCGAGCTGCCCCTGAATCAGCCCTGGAACGACTTCGGCTTCCCTCTGCTCTACCCGTTCCTGGCCCGGCCGCTCGGCGCCCTGCTCGGCGGCGACAACGCGCTGGCCCTGCTGGTGATCAGCAACGTCGCGTTCCTGCTGGCGCTCTGGTACGGCTACCGGCTGGCCGAGCTGCTGCTCGGCGACGCGCCCGCCGCCCGCCGGTTCACCCGCTACCTCGTGCTGTTGCCGACCGCGTTCCTGTTCCAGGCCGCGCTGACCGAGTCGCTCTTCGTCTGTCTCGCGTTGGCCGCGTTCTACCACGCCGAGCGAGGGCAGTGGCTGCTGGTCGGTGTGCTCGGCTACTTCCTGGCGATGAGCCGCTCCGTCGGCCTGCTCGTCGCACTGCCGCTGGCCCTGGTCCTGCTGCGCCGGCACGACTGGCGGCTCGGCCCGCGTGCCCTGCTCGGCTACCTGCGGATCGGCTGGCCGTTGCTGCTGCTGCCCGCCGGGTGGTTCACCTTCATGGCGTTCTGCCGGTGGCGCGGCGGGGACTGGTTCGCCTACCAGCACGCCCAGCGGATCGGCTGGGGCATCGAGGTGCAGAACCCGGTGCCGGTGCTGCTGAACGGGCTGACCGGGGAGCCGCACGACGCCGCCCGGGCCCTCTTCGCCGTGGCCGTGCTGGCCGTGCTCGTCGCCGGGTTCCGCCGCCGGGACCTGGCCTACCTGGTGTACGGCGTCCTCATGGTGCTGGTGCCGCTGTCGATGGGCCCGGCGGTCTACCGGAGCCTGCTGCGGTACCTGCTCGCCGCGTTCCCGGTGGCCCTGGTGCTGGCCCGGTGGGCCCGGCACGTCGGCGTCGACGTGTGGCTGACCGCGACGCTCGCCGTGGTGCAGGGCGTGCTGTTCGCCCTCTGGCTCACCTACTGGACCCACACGATCATCTGATTGGCGTGGCCGTCGTCGGGGCAGGATGGGGCGATGACCGAGCCGCGGGTGCACCTGGACGACCTCGGGGCCTGGCTGATCAAGGGCAACGCCGACCAGGTCGACCTGACCGCCCGGTTCGCCCGGGATCCGCGGGTGACCAGTTGGTGCGTACGCCCCGGCTACCGGGCGCGGCTGATGGACGCCGGCCAGGCGGTCGTCTTCTGGGCCAGCGGCAGCCGCGGTCGACTGCCCTACGGGGTGTGGGGGATCGGTCGGGTCACCGGGCCGGCCGAGCCGGGGCCGTCCGGGCAGCCCTGGTCGGTGCCCCTGGACCTGCCCATCCTCGCCGAGCAGGACCGGGTGCCCCGGCTGCGGCTACGCGCCGACGAGCGGCTCGCCGCCCTGGAGGTGTTCCGGCAACCGCAGGCGGCCAACCCGTCGTACCTGACCGTGGCGCAGTTCGCGGCACTGCGTACCCATCTGCCGACCTGAGCGCCGCAGGCGGCCGTGCCCGGCGCGGGCCGACGTGCCGGGCCTGTGCGAGGCTGCTCCCCTGCATCTGAGTGGAGGCCCGGTGTTCGCCCTGCCGCTGACCGAGGACGTCGAGCTGCGCCCGCTGGACCCGTGGCGGGCCGAGGAGTTCCTCGCCCACCTGGATCGGGCGCGGGAGCACATCCGGCCCTGGGTGGCGCCGTCGTTCGTCGCCACCGACCTGCCGTCGGCCCGCGCGGTGTTGCAGCGCTACGCCGACAGGTGGGCCAGCGACACCGGCGGCATCTGGGGGCTGTGGTGGCGCGGCACACTTGTCGGCGGCGTCATGTTCGTCTCGTTCGACGTGACCCGGGGCGTCTGCGAGGCGGGTTGCTGGGTGGAGCCGGCCGCGCAGGGCAGGGGAATCGTCGCCCCGGCGATCCGTCGAATCGTCGACTGGGCGGTCCGCGAACGCGGCATCCAGCGGGTCGAGTGGCATACCGTCGCCGACAACATGCGCAGCAGGGCCCTGGCCCGGCGACTCGGCCTGCGCCTCGACGGCACCCTCCGCCAGGTCAGCCCCGGTCCGCACGGCCGCATCGACCTGGAGGTCTGGTCGGTGCTGGCCGACGAGTGGCCCGCCGCGCACGCACCGTCCACTGGCGACCGCGAATAGTTGTCATACCCGTGCGGCACCATGCATTCATGGCCGTCCCCGCGCTCACCCCCCACTCCGACCCGCCGCGTTCCGTGCCGCTGCGTGAGGCGCGCACCCGGTTCAGTCAACTTGTCGCGCTCGCCGAGTTGACCGACGCGGTCACCGTCGTCACCCGCGACGGCGATCCCCGCCCGGTCGCCGCGATCGTCCCCGCCGCGGCCGCCCGCAGCGGCGCGCAGGCCCGCGCCGACGCCGACCGGCTCGCCACTGTCACCGCCGGCTGGGCACGGCGCCTCGAGGAGCAGCACCGACGCAGCAGTCAGCGGCACGCCGCCGAGCTGAGCGCGATCCGGGCGGCGCTGGCGCAGGCGTGGGCCGAGCTGGATCGTCGGGTCGTCCCGGGCAGCGACCCCACGCTGGCCCGGCTGCGCGCGGCGCACAACGACCTGCTCACCGGCTGACCGCCTCCACGCCACCGGGGGGCCGGGCGCCTGTCGCAACGGGTGCACGCCCCGCCGGGCCGGGCGAGCCACGCCGACCACGCAGCGACGTATCCTTCGCCAGTGGGACTGCGGTTTACGACACGCGGATCGGACTCGCCGTGGGTCGACACCGTGTGGACCTGCACGAGCGAGCAGGTCACCACGATGACGTCCGTCGCCGGGGTGCGTTGGGGCCTGGTGTTCTGGGAGCAGGCCGGCCGGGCGCAGACGGCCATCACCGGTCCGGAGACCCGGTCCGGCACGGCGCCGGTGCCGGAGGGCGCGACCTTCACGGGCATCGAGTTCGCCGTGGGCACCTCGTTGCGGGCCGTGCCCACCTCGGCACTTACCGACGGTGGCATCGAGCTTCCCGACACCACGCGTCGGACGTTCCGGCTGGACGGGGAGCGCTGGGAGACGCCCTCTCCCGACGACACCGAGGCTCTGGTCGACCGCCTCGTCCGGGCCGGCACCGTGGTCCGTGACCCGCTCGTCAGCGACGTGCTGCGGGGTCACCGTCCGGCCGTGTCGGGGCGCACCGTCGAACGCCGGTTCCGCGCGGCGACTGGCCTCACGCGGAGCGCCGTCCGGCAGATCGAGCGTGCCCGCACGGCGGCGGAGCTACTGGCCGCCGGCGCCCCGGCCGCCGACGTCGTCGTCAAGCTCGACTATTTCGACGAGCCGCACCTGGCCCGAGCACTGCGCTCCTACGTCGGCCGCACCGCCCGGCAGCTGCGCGAGGGCGCCGGCGGCGCGATCGCCCTCGACCTGGATCACCGCCTGACGTCGTAGACCAGCTTGAGGATCCCGTTCGGGTAACTCTCCGACTCCCGCAGCGTCAGCATGTGCTTGTCCCGATCGGCCCGGCCGAACAGGCTCTTGCCGGCACCGAGCAACACGGGGAAGACGAGCAGGTTGTACTGATCGATCAAGCCCGCGTCGGACAGCCGCCGAGCCAGCTCCGCGCTCCCGTGGATGAAGATGGCGCCGCCGTCGCCCTCCTTGAGCGCGGCGATGTCCCCGGTCGAGCGCAGGATCGTGGTCGGCCCCCACCCGTCGACGATGGCGTCGTCCGACAGTGAGGTCGACACCACGTACTTGGGCAGCTCCTTGTAACCGGCGTGGTCCTCCGAGCCGGGCCAGACCGGCGCGAACGCCTCGTAGCTGCGACGGCCGAACATCAACGCCGTCGTGTCGGCGAGCTCCTCGCCCTTGAGCGACCAGGCTTCCGGCACGAACTCGAGGTCCTTGAACACCCACCCGCCGCTGCGGTGCTCTTCCGTTGGCCCGCCGCCGGGCGAGTCGACGACGCCGTCGAGCGACATGAAGCCGGTGTAGACCAGATTGCGCATCGTGCTGTCTCCTCATGCTTGGGCGAGCTGCCGGGTCCACGCTAGATCGCGCCCGCGGCGGTCGTCTTGGACGAAAACGACAGAGCCAACAGCGCCGTGGCTGGCTCGTCGTCCGTCATCGTGGCCGCCCGACATTCAGCCGGTGGCCGGGTAGGCGTGCGTCTCGGCCGCCTTGAGCGCCACCCAGACCCGTTGACCGGGGAGCAGCCGCAGCTGGGCGGCGGCGGCCGGCGTGACGTCGGCGGCCACCCCGATCGGTCCGTCCACCTGCACGCGCACGTTGTCGCCGTGCCGCTGCACGCCGGCCACGGTGCCCGCCCAGGTGTTGCGGGGGCTGCCCTGCGGGCGGGTCGGGTGCAGGGCCACCGCCGCCGGGCGGAACGCCACGAACGCCTCACCGTCGAGCCGGTCGGCGACGGTGAGGGTCAGCTCCGGCGCGACACGTACCCCGTGCCCCGCAGCCCTTCCTCGATAGAGATTGAGCCCGACGAGCCGGGCGACGTAGTCGGTGCGTGGGCGGGCGGTGACACTCGGCCCGTCGCCCTCCTGCACCACCCGGCCACCCTCGACGATGACCAGCCGGTCGGCCAGCGCGAGGGCGTCCAGCGGGTCGTGGGTGACCAGCAGCGTCGCGCCCGGGTGCGCGGACAGGTGGCGGTGCAACTCCGCGCGGGTGTCCAGCCGGGTGCGCGCGTCCAGTGCGGCGAGCGGCTCGTCCAGCAGCAGCAGTGCCGGTGCCACGGCCAGCGCGCGGGCCAGCGCCACCCGCTGTGCCTGCCCGCCGGAGAGTTGCCGGGGCCGGCGCTGTGCCTGTGCGTCGAGCCCCACCCGGGCGAGCCAGTTCCGGGCCGTGGCACGCGCGGCCCGCCTGTCGACGCCGTGCCGGCGCGGCCCGAAGGCCACGTTGTCCAGGGCGCTGAGGTGCGGAAAGAGCAGATAGTCCTGGAAGACCACGCCGATCGACCGGCGTTCGGTGGGCACCCAGCCGCGGGCCGACGGCCGATCCAGGTCGACACCGTCGAGCGTGACGTGCCCCGCCGTGAGGGGTTGCAACCCGGCCAGCGCGCGCAGCGCGGTGGTCTTGCCGGCGCCGTTCGGGCCGAGCAGCGCGACCACCTCGCCGGGAGCCACCCGCAGCGTGACGTCGAGCTGGAAGGCGCCCCGGTCGACGACGAGCCGGGCGTCGAGCAGCGGAGGCGTCATGCGCCTGTCATCCAGCGATCCCGCAACGCGACCAGGATGCCCACCGACACGACGAGCAGCACCAGGCTGAGCACGATCGCGGACTCCAGGTCGGTCTCCAGTGCCAGGTAGACGGCGAGCGGCATGGTCTGGGTCCGGCCCGGGTAGTTGCCGGCGAAGGTGATGGTGGCACCGAACTCGCCCAACGCCCGTGCCCAGCAGAGCACCGCCCCGGCGGCCAAACCGGGCGCCACCAGCGGCACCGTGACGTGGGTGAAGGTGGTCCACCGGCCGGCGCCCAGCGTGGCGGCGGCCTCCTCGTAGCGGTGGTCCGCGGCGCGTAGCGCGCCCTCCACGGCGATGACGAGGAACGGCATGGCGACGAACGACTCGGCCACCACGACGCCCGTGGTGGTGAAGGGCAGGGTGACGCCGAACGTGGCGTCCAGCCAGCCGCCGAGCAGCCCGCGCCGGCCGAAGACCAGCAACAGCGCCACGCCGCCGACCACCGGCGGCAGCACCAGTGGCACGGTGACCAGCGCGCGGACCAGTCGGCGGCCGGGAAACTCGACCCGGGCCAGCACCCAGGCCAGCGGCACCCCGAGCAGCAGGCAGAGCACGGTGGCCAGGGTCGCGGTCTGCACCGACAGCCGCAACGCGGTCAGCGCCCCCGGCGCGATGAGCCGCTGCGGCAGGGTCGGCCAGGGCGCCCGGATCACCAGACCAGCCAGCGGCAGGACGAGGAAGAGCAACCCCAGTGCGGCGGGGATCAACAGCGCCGCCGGCACCCGCCCTCGCCGCCGGGGGGTCACGTGGTCGAGGACCCGACTCATGGCGCCTGGAAGCCCGCCTCGGCGAGGATGGCCTGCGCCGGCGCCGAGCGGACGTACGCGACGAGGGCTCGCGCGCCGGCCGGATTCGGTGCGTCCTTCAGCGCGACGATCGGGTAGTCGTTGACCGCCCGCGCCGACTCCGGAAACTCCACACCTGTCACGTCGGTGCGCGCGGCCCGTGCGTCCGTGCGGTAGACCAGGGCCGCGTCGACCTCGCCGAGCCGCACCTTGGCGAGCGCGCCCCTGACGTCCTGCTCCAGGGTGACCGGGGTCAGCGCGACGCCGGCCGCGTCCAGGGCGGTGCGGGCGGCCGCCCCGCAGGGCACCTGGTTGGCGCAGAGCGCCACCTTCACGCCGGGCCTACCCAGGTCGGCCAACCCGGTCACCCCGGCCGGGTTGCCCCGGGGCACCGCGATCACCAACTGGTTGCGGGCGAAGACGCTCGGTGCCCCGTCGGCGTTGCCCGCCTCGGTGACAGTGGCCATGTTCGCCGGGGCGGCCGAGGCGAACACGTCCGCCGGCGCACCCTGGTTGACCTGGTTGGCCAGTGCGGAGCTGCCGGCGAAGTTGAGAGTCACGGTGCTGCCCGGGTTGGCGGCCTCGAAGTCCTTACCGATGCGGCTGAACGACTCGGTCAACGAGGCGGCCGCGAACACCGTCACCGTGCCGGTGACCCGCCCGTCGGCGGTGCCACCGGAGGCCCGGTCGCCGCCCGTGCCGCAGCCGGCGGCGGCCAGCGCCAGCACCACGACCATCGCCGTACGCGTCGCCCGCGCGCTCATCCGCCCGACCTTCCCCCGCTCGGGGCGGGTGCGGCCCGCTCCACCACCACCGTGGTCGACTTGATCACCGCGACGGCGACCGAGCCGACCCGCAGATCCAGGGCGTCGACCGCCTCCCGGCTCATCAGCGACACGACGCGGAACGGGCCGGCCTGGATGTCGACCTGGGCCATCACCGTGTCCTTGCGGACGTCGACGACGATGCCGCGCAGCCGGTTGCGGGCCGAGGAGAACTCGGCGCCCACGTCCGGGTCGGCGGCCTGGGCGCGGGCGAACGCGGCCAGGTCGACCCCGTCGATCACCCGGTGGCCGTGCTCGTCACGCCCGGCCGTCAGCCGCCCGGCATCGACCCAACGGCGAATCGTGTCGCTGCTGACACCGAGCAGGTCGGCCGCCGCACCGATCCGGAACATCGTCACCGGCTCACCCTAGCTGCCGCATCTGCGGGCACGAAAGGTCGGATCCCGCCGTGTCTGCGTACTCCCGTGGGTCTTTCCGGCCGCAGGTGCGCAGGGGTGGCTCAGGCGACGCGGTTGTCGTACGTCGCGCGGTTGGCGAGCACGTCGTCCATGTGCGTTTCGGCCCAGCCCTTCAGGCCGCGGATCACCTCGTGCAGGGAGACACCGAGGTCGGTCAGCTCGTAGGTGACGGTGACGGGCACGGTCGGCACCACGGTGCGGGTGATCAGACCATCGCGTTCCAGGGAGCGCAACGTCTGGGTCAGCATCTTCTGACTGACCCCGGCCAGGAGGCGCGACAGCTCCGAGTACCGCAGCGGCCGAGGCGCACCGGCGCAGTCGGCGCCGAACTGGTGCGAGCCGTCGCTGCGCAGCGCGGCCAGCACCAACGTGACCCACTTGTCCGCGATGCGGTCGAGCAGTTTGCGGCTCGGACACTGCGCCAGGAACGCGTCGTATTCCACCCTGGCCTGAGACCTCTGTCGCGCTGCCGCCGTGGTCGCCATCGACCCGCTCCTCCCGCTGCTGGGGCCGTTACGCACCTTCAGGTGCCTACTTCCCGTAGTGAAGTTACACCCCGATAGTGGAGCGGGTAAACGATGCACCGGCACGGCTCGGTGCGACACGAAAGCCAGAGGTAAGAACATGTCCTCCACCTCCCTTCCCGGCGGCACCTGGACGCTGGGAGACCTGACGGTCACCCGGTTCGGCTACGGCGCCATGCAACTGGCCGGCCCCTGGGTCATGGGACCGCCGGCCGATCACGGCGGCGCACTCGCCGTCCTGCGTGCGGCCGTCGAGCAGGGCATCACCCACATCGACACCTCCCAGGCCTACGGGCCGCAGGTCACCAACCAGCTGATCCGGGAAGCGCTGCGCCCGTACCCCGATTCGCTGCACATCGTGACCAAGGTCGGCGCGAACCGCGACCAGCGGGGCGGCTGGCCCCCGGCTCGTGACCCGCAAAGCCTGCGCCGGTCCGTGCACGAGAACCTGGAGACCCTCGGTCTCGACGTGCTCGACCTCGTCAACCTCCGGCTCGGCGATGCCGCGGGCCCGCAGCCCGAATCGGTCGCCGAGGCGTTCGCGACACTTGTCGACCTGCAGCGGGAGGGCCTGATCCGGCACCTCGGAGTGAGCAACGCGACGCCGGAACAGGTCGCCGAGGCGCAGGCCATCGCGCCGATCGTGTGCGTGCAGAACAGGTACAACCTCGCGCACCGACAGGACGACGAGCTGATCGACGCGCTCGCCGAGCAGGGCATCGCCTACGTGCCGTTCTTTCCACTCGGCGGCTTCAGCCCTCTGCAGTCCTCGCTGCTCTCGACAGTGGCCGCTCGGCTGGGGGCGGCCCCGATGTCGATCGCCCTGGCCTGGCTGCTGCGGCGTTCGCCGAACATCCTGCTGATCGCGGGCACCTCGTCCACGACACACCTGCACGAGAACATCGCGGGCGCCGCCCTGCCCCTGTCCGACGACGACCTGGCCGAGCTGGACAAGATCGGCCGCTAACGAACCGGGTGGACCCGCCGACGTTCCGACGGATCCACCCGGTGTCGTCGGCAGTTGCGCGGAACGCCGCGCCGCGCCGGGTGTCGGGGTGTCGGCGCAAGATCGTGCTCGATCAAGGAAGTCAACGCCGTTGCGTTTAGCGCTGTGGCCTGGAGGCAAGCCCTTTGTCGAAGGTTGTGATGGTGGCGTGGAAGGTGTAGGTCTGCGGGGTTACGGGATGTTGGCTGGCGTTCGGGCCGTATTTGCTGGTCGGGTTCTTGCGGGAGCGGGCTTTGACGCGGGGGCGGCGTCGTGCGGGTAGGAGTGCGGCTAGAGCGGCTGAGCCTATGGTGCCGAGGAGGTCGGTTGGGCCGTTGGGAAGGACTCCGCTGGCGGTGGTGATCGTGTTGATAGCGGCCTCTATGAGGATGGTGAAACTGATTCGGTCCATGTCCAGGCCGGGTTGGGTGCAGGTAGCGTCCCCGGCTGCGCGGATGAGGGCTTGGTAGGTGGTGAGTA
>NZ_JBICUF010000001.1:1279578-1461285 GCF_043198035.1 Micromonospora sp. NPDC048898 | reverse complement strand
GCAGCGCGGCCTCACTGAGCCCCGCCCGGGCTGCCATCGCCACCACCTCCGGCGGGGGGGGGGGGGGGCGGGGGGGGGGGGGGCGGGGGCCCCCCCCCCCCCCCCCCCCCCCCCGCCACGACTACGTCACATCGGACCGGCTCGCCGGTCCCGGCAATCAGACCGGCTCGCCGGTGGACGGCCGCCCGATCGCGTCCCGGGGCGCCGCCGCCTTCGGATCGTCGGGCAGCCGCGCCGAGGCGGCCTGGTCCCCGAAATCCTGATCCCCGACGTCCTGGGTGCGCTCGGCGTCCTGTTCCCGCTGGGTCCGCTCGGTCAGTTGCTGCTGCCGGGAAATCTGCTGCTTGGCCATGGCGATCCTCGCGATCCGTCGGGGCGCGGTTGCGCCGACACGGTCTGCGGTCGCTCGTCGCGTACCCGACGGTCTTTTCGGCAAACGCGGCCGGCGGCGAGGGTCGTCCGGGTGCGTGCGGTGCGGTGGGTGGGGTAACCCGGCGGCAAACGAGCATTCCGGAGGTGGGCATGGACGAGCAACGCCGCACGGTGACCATTCCGGTCGGGGACGCCCAGCTCCCCGCCGACCTGATGCTGCCCGCTCAGCCCGTCGGTGTGGTGCTCTTCGCGCACGGCGGCGGCAGCTCCCGGCACAGCCCGCGCAACGTGGCGGTGGCCCGCACCCTGAACGGACGCGGGCTCGCGACGGTGCTTGTGGACCTGCTCAGCCCGAGCGAGGACGAGGTGGACGCCCGCACCGCCGAGCTGCGGTTCGACATCGGGCTGCTGGCCAGCCGGTTGGCCGGGATCGTCGACTGGTTGGCCGGCGAGCGTCCCGCCGGTGCCGTACCGATCGGCCTGTTCGGGGCCAGCACGGGAGCCGCCGCCGCCCTGGTCGCGGCGTCGTCCCGCGCGGATCGGGTGGGTGCCGTGGTCAGCCGGGGCGGCCGGCCGGACCTGGCCGGTGCCGCGCTGGCCCAGGTGCGTACCCCGACGTTGCTGCTGGTGGGCGGCCTGGACGAGGAAGTGCTCACGCTCAACGAGCGGGCGCTGGCGGAGTTGGGGGAGGTCGGCGAGCTGCGGGTGATCCCCGGTGCCACCCACCTCTTCGAGGAGCCCGGCACCCTGGAGCAGGTCGCCGACCAGGCCGGCGCCTGGTTTACCACGCACCTCCGCTGATGATCACCCGGGGGACGTGAGGGCCGAGGCCGAGCGACGCTGTTGGACGGTGTCGATGACGCGCCAGAGGACCGCGGTGATCGGGACGCTGACGAACGCGCCGGCTATCCCCGCGATCAACGTGCCGGCCGTGACCGCCACCAGGATCACCGCCGGGTGCAGGCGGACCTGTCGCTTCATGACCAGCGGCTCCAGCAGGTTGCCCTCGATCTGCTGCACGGCGATCACGGCGGCCAGGGTGAGCAGCGCGGTGGTGGGGCCCTTCGCGGCCAGTGCCACCAACACCGCGACCGCACCGGCCACCGTCGCTCCGATGATCGGCACGAAACCGCCGAGGAAGGTGATCAGCGCCAGCGGCAGGGCGAGCGGCACGCGCAGCACCACCAGAGCCAACCCGATGCCCAGCGCGTCGATGGCGGCGATGAACATGGTGCCCCGGCTGTACGCACCCAACGTCCGCCAACCGGCCCGGCCGGCCTCGGCCAGCACCGGCTGGGTCGTGCCGGACACCCGCGACAGCACCCAGTGCCACATCGACCGGCCGTCCTTGAGCAGGAAGAAGAGCAGCACCAGGGCGAGCAGTGCGGAGCCGAACACCTCGGTGGCGGTCCGGGCACCGGCGACCGGGTCCGGGGAACTGCCGCTGAGCCCCTGCCGGGCCTGGTCGACAAGCCGGTCCAGTTGTGCCTCGCTGACCGGCAGCGTGGACGTCACGAAGTCGCGGGTGCGCTCCACCCCCTGGGTCAGCTCCTGGCTGAGCTGGTCGAACTGACTGGCGGTCAGGTTCCACACCAGGGCGCCGACACCGACCAGGATGCCGAGCAGCAGCAGTACGGTGCACAGCGCGGCCAGCGCCGCCGGCAGACGCAGCCGACGCAGCAGGAGCAGCACCGGGTCGAGCAGTGCGGTGAGGAAGATGGTGGCGGCCAGCGCGATGGCCAGCGGCGCCAGCAGGACGGCGATCCGGCCCAGCAGGTAGAGCCCGGCGATCACCACCACCAGGCAGGCGCTCCACGACACCGCGGTCCGGACCAGCCAGGGCAGTGCCGCCCAGGTCTGGCGTGGCCCGGAGCCGCCGGTTGTCGCGTCGGGTCCCTCTGCCGCCATGTCGGTCCTCCTCGATCTCGGCGAGGTCGGTACCCAACCGGTGACGTGCCGACACCCGTACCGGTGCACTGCCGCTGCCCGCGCGGATCGTACGCCGGCCGACCAGGGGCTTTCTAGTGCTGTTGCTTCTCGCGGAGCTCGTCCACGGAACTGGGACGGCCGCTCAACGCGTCGCGTATCCGGTCGACCAGACCGATGCCGGGGGCGAGCAGCCTGTTCGCCGGAGGAAGGTCCGGTGTGCTCGGATGTGGCCGGGTGGGGCCGATCCGCTTGACCGTCAGCACCCTGTCGGCCGCGTCGATCAACTCCTCCCGGGCCGTCGCGGCGCGCAGCCGGGGGAAGAGTTCGTTCTCCTCCTCCCGTACGTGGTGGCGGATGGTGTCGGCCAGGTGGGCGAGGAACTCGTCGAAGCGGGGGTCGGACGGGTCGACGGACTCCCACTCCTTCATGGTCCGCTCGGCGTCGGCGTGCTCGGCGATCTCCCGGTCGGCGATCTCGTCACCGTCGGGGAGTGCCTTACGCGCGATCGGATAGACGTACGCCTCCTCGGCCACCGAGTGGCGGACGAGCTCGGCGATCACCACGTCGGCGAGACGGCGGCGGTGCTCGGGGGTGCCCTGCCGGGTCTCCAACTCGACCAGGAGTGTCTCGACCTCACGATGGTCGGCGACCAGGATGTCGACGACGTCGTGGTCGTCGGCGGTCTCTCGGTTACTCATCTGACGGGCCCCTTACCGGTTGCGGATCGGTGGGAGGTGTGTGGCCCTGGTACCCCCACGGGGCTGCACAAACCTACCGATGACGATGGGTCGCACGGGGTCGTTGGTGCCGGTGGTCGCGGTGGTGCCCGATCGGCACGCTTGCCGCGTCGTCGTCGGGGTAACCGCCGCCATGGCCGACGACCGCCCACCCGCCGACCGCGAGCAGTCGCGGCTCGACGACGCCGCCGAGCGGAGCGGTCGGGCGGTCCGGCGGGCGCGGCACCGCGGCGGGCGGGCCGGCCGGATCCGGGCCCGGCAGTGGGAGGTCACCCTGATGATCTCGCTGCAGGCCGGGTTGGCCGCGGCGATCGCCGCCCTGCTCGCCCAGAATCTGCTCGGCCCCGGTGCGCACGTCTTCGCTCCCGCCGCCGCCGTCGGAACGATCGCCACCGCCATCGGTCAGCGAGCCCGCCGCACCTTCGCGCTGCTGGCCGGAGTGGCCCTGGGCATCATCATCGGCGACACTCTGCGGTACATCCTCGGCTCCGGCCCGTGGCAGACCGGCGTGGTGGTCGCGCTGGCCATCGCCACCGCGCTGCTGGTGGCCGGAAAGGGCGGTCCGCTCGTCGGTCAGGCCGGCGGTACCGCGGTGCTGATCGCCACGCTGGCCCCGATGGAGCGAGGCCTGGAGCTGCCCCGGATCTTCGACGCGCTGGTCGGCGGGGGAGTTGGCCTGGTGGTGGTCGCACTGCTGTTGCCGATCAACCCGATGCGCGTGCTGGACCGGGCCGCGGCGCCGATCTACGCGACTCTCTGCGGGCATCTCGACGAGCTGGCGCAGGCGATGCGGGCGCGTGACGGCAAGCGGACGATGGGCGTCCTGGAGCGGCTGCGGAACACCGACGACGACCTGAGCCGGCTGCACGACGCGCTCAGCGGCGCCGAGGAGGTGGTGACGATCGCGCCGGTCCGCTGGCACCGCCGCCAGCAGTACCACCAGTACGCCCGTACCGCGGACCACCTGGAGCGGCTGCTGCTGGACAGCCGCGCGTTGGCCCGCTGGTCGACGACCGCGTTGCAGTACGACGAGCCGATCCCACCGGAGTTGCCGGATGCGATAGGCCGACTGGGTCAGGCGGTGGCGGCGATGCGGACGGAGTGCCGGGCCGGTGAGTACCCCCAACACACCCGCCGGCTGGTCGAGCAGTGCGCCGAGCTGGCCGGGCGGGCCTTTGCGAGCGGGGTCAAGTCGTTCGGCGAGGCAATCGTCACCGGGCTGCGTACCTCGGCCAGCGACCTGCTCCGGGCGGCCGGCTGTGAACCCGACGACGCCAATCGGATCGTGCGCCGGGCGGCCGGTGCCGGCGAGGCCGAGGTCCACCCACCGGTCCACCGACAACTGCGGCGGATCCGTCCGACCCGCGCCGCCCGGTTTCGTCGGCGTGCGCACCTGGCCGCCCGGATGCGCAACGAGGGCCGGGCCGGCCTCCCCGCGAGGGAGAGACCGGCCCGGTGAGCTGGCTGGGTCAGGAGGAGTAGCCGCGCTCGGCGATCCAGTTGGCGACCTTCGGCAGGCTCATCCAGTACTCGCCCAGCGCCGGGTCGGCCGGGTCAGCGACCCGGAGGGTGTCGCCACCGTCGCGGTAACCGACGAGGGTCAGGTAGTGGCCGCCCTCGTACGAGTGCGGGTTGCCGTCGGTGTCCACGGTGGTGCCCATGATGTTTGCCACCACCGGTCGACCGGCGTCCACCGCGGCCACCACGTCCCGGCGGAGCTGCTCGACCTGGTCGGGACGGGCCACCGCGTCACGGATCTCGGTGGTCCGGTACTTACCGCCGGTCAGCTCGTTCAGGACCCGCGTGGTGTCCAGGGCCGACGGGGTGCCCGCCTCGGTGGTGCCCAGCAGTTTGGCCACCGCGTCCTGCGAGAGGGCCTTGCCCTGGGCGGACAGCGCGATCCGCGTCGCGGCGGGGCCGCAGTAGAAGAAGTTCGGCTGGGCCTGGTAGTCGATGCTGAGGATCCGCTCGGCGGAACGGTCGGTCTGGTTCGACGACGTCGGTGCGGTCTGCGTCGGTGCGGCCTGCGCGGCCACCGCCGGGCCGAGGGCGCAACCGCCGGCGACAAGCATGCCGACGACGGACAAACCGCTCTTCTGGACGATCGGATTCATGATCGAGTCTCCGTTCGGGGGTTGGTGCGCCTCCGGCCGGCGGAGGGCAGCAGCACCGGGAATGGCGCTCGGCTCAGCGGTGGGCGACGACCGGCGGCCGGGTGTCGGCCGTGGGCGTACCGGATGCGTAACGGGCCGGCGGTGGCCGACATTCCGGCGGCCCCGGGTGCGGGACACCGCGACCAGGTGAAACGACCGCTGGCGGGGCGGGGTTCCGGTGGGCCCTCGCTGCCGACCGGCCGCGTCCGAGGGAGGGCGGTAAGCCCCTTTGTGGGATAGACCAGGCAGTGGGCCGGTCAAAGGCTCCCGAGCAGTCCGGTGACGGTGATCTCGATGACGACCCGTTCCGGATTCGGGCGCGGTGTCCGATACCGCTCGGCGTAGCGGCGCTCCGCCTCCGCCACGGCGGCCCGATCCGACCGCAGCACCGCGCGGCCCTCGATGGTCAGCCAGCGGCGGCCATCCACGTGGCACACCGCCACCGCCGCGCCCGCCGCACCGGCGGCGGCCACCTGCCGGGCCTTGCGGGAGCCGCCGGAGGTGATGACCCGGGCCAGCCCGGCCGCCGGGTCGAGGGTCACCCCGACCGGTACGACGTGCGGGGTCCCGTCCGCACGAATCGTGGTCAGCGTGGCGAGGTGCCGTTCCGCACAGAAGGCGACAACACGCTCGTCGTGCACGTCCAACCGATGATCGCCCGCCATGCCCGTCCCCTGTTCACCGAAACGACCCCGATCATGGCACGCGGCGGCGGACGCGATCGGGATCCGGTGGGGAATCCGGCTGGCCGGGCAGTTGGCGGCCGGCCGCCCGGCGCTGGTGCACCAGCCGGGTGAGGTAGATCAGCGCGGCGGCCAGGACACCCATGTCATCCAGGTAGATCGGGTCCGGCAGCACGTCCACCGGAAAGATCGTGTAGATCAGTGCCCCGTAGAAGGCGACCTTGCCGCCCGCACCGAGCCCGGTCAGCATCCGGCGCGTACGCACCACCCGCACCGCCAGCACCACGGCACCGACAAGTGTGGCGATCGCCAGGACGCCGGCGATCACCACGAGGACCCACGCCTGTCGGGACATGCCGTCACGCTAACCCACCCGGAGCCGGGCGGCTCAGAACGCGGGGACCGCGGCGCGGCTCAGAACGCGGGGACCGCAGCGCGGCCGCGGGCGGTCACCTTGTTTTCCCGGGTCTGCTCGACCGACGGCCTGGCGACCTCGCTGAGCGGCAGCACCGATGCCGACTCCGCCACCCGTCGCCCGGTGGCGGCGTGGGCCTCCTCGCGCAGGCTGCGAGCCGCCGCGACGGCCAACTCCGCCGCCCGCCAGGCAACCTGCTCCTGTTCCCGGGCCGCGGCGTGCCGGGCCGCCAGATTGTCCCGGATCGCCCGCCGGAGCACCAGTTCCTGCGCGACCGGGTGCAGCCGCGGATCCCAGCCGTCGCGGTGCGCGAAGACATCGCTGAGCTGCTCCACCGACAGCTCCCGCCGCCAGTACGCGTCCAGCGCGGCGCGGTGCAGGTAGCGCTCGCGGTCCGCGTACTCGGCGGGGGTGCGGGTGGTCTGCGGCAGTGGCATGGCGGCTGCCGCGCCGAGCCGCCGGACGGCCGCCTCCGCCGCCTCGTACGCCTCCCAGGCTGTCTCGACCGCCTCCTGCGCGGCCACCCACTCGGTGCGACGGCGCTGGGCGGTGGTGGTCGCCCGGGCGGCGGCCACCGCGACCTCCTGCGCGTAGCGGCTCTGCTCCCGCTCCTCCTGCGCCTGCTCCAGTTGGCTCGGCATGGCCGCGCGGCGGATCCGGGCACCCGGGTCGAGGCGGAGTCGGCCGGGCCGTAGCAGCAGAGCGGAGACAGCGACGCCGACCACGCCGAGCAGGCTCAGCCAGATGGCGGCAGCCCGGGAGAGGTCGGGTAGGGCGGCGGAAAGGACGGATTGCATGATCAGCACCTCGCGGTCGAAGGCGGGTATCGACGGGTGGCAGAGGAGCCCGAGGAACACCGGTCGGCCGGGTGACGGGGTCAGACCCGCCGGGGGCGACTCAGCCGCCGCGACGGATTACCCGGACCGGGCCCCGGAGTGTGCCGGGCCAGGATCAGCGGGTGGGTGGGCCGCGTCGTGCGGGAACGCCACGGCCGGGATCGAGGGCCGGCGCGTGACCCGGGCCCTGGACGATCGGCCCGGCCGGTGCGGCGGTGTCGACCGGGCGAGCCGGTCGGGCGGCAGCGGGCTGCGCCGCCGACCGCTCGGTGACCGGCGTGGCATCGGGGCGGACACTTGCCACCCGGCTGCTCACGGCACTGGGCCGCAGCTGCGTCGAGGCGGGCGGTGGGGTCGCGGCGAGGGCGCCGCCCAGGCCGACCGCGAGCACCAGCGCGGTGATCGCCAGCCGGGTCAGCTCACGCAGTGACCGCAGCACGGCCCAGCGGGCCGGGCGGACGAACACTGCGGACGACACCCGACCAACCTATCGTCTGCCCCGACGTGTCGCAGCACGGCGACGGCACGATCCGGCGTGACAGCCACCACCCCGCACACTGTGGACGACGACGATCGACACCCGGAAACGGCGGTGCCCCCGGCCGGATCGGGTCCGGTCGGGGGCGCCGCGCGTCGTTCGGGTGGTGTCGCCGGTGGCGAACGGTCGCCCCGCGGCGGGTCGTGGGTCAGCTGCCGGAGCCGAGCACCGGTGGCGCGGCGTCCGCGCCGTCGCCCCACACCATCTCGTCCTCGGTCAACCAGGTCAGCCGCTCATCGGAGTCGTCGTCCTCCGACCGGCCCCGCCCGCCGAGCACCCCGGAGCCGTTGCGGGCCGAGCCACCGGTCGTCGCGGCCCGGCCGCCGCTGCCGCCACGCTGGCCGTCCATGCTGCGCCCGATGCCGTTGGCGGAGCGGGCATCGGCCGTGGGCGCACCACCGGGCGGACGAGCCGAGGTGGTGGGCGTGCCGCTCGAACCGGCGAGCGCGGCGGTGCGCAGGACACCGCCGGCCGGTGCCCCGCCGGGCATGCCGTAGAGCAGCCCGGGGCCGACGCTCGCACTGACCGGCACCGTGGCCGACCCGGCCAGGCCGGCCAGCCCGGCGGTGGCACCCCCGGTGAGCAGTGCGCCGCCGACAAGTGGATCCGCACCGGCGAGGACGGTGCCAGCGCCGAGCGGGCCGGCGGCCACGGCGGGCGTGCCACCGGTGCCCGAGCCGCCCCGGTCCGGAACCGAGGTGTCACCGACGACAGGTGGTGGGGCAGCACGCTCAAGCCTCGAGACTGTCGCGTCGCCGGTGTGCGCGCTGACGTTGCTGCTGCCGGGCCCGGCGCTCGCCTTGGCGACGGCCGAAACGCTCTGCGGCGTCGTCGACTCCGTGTTGATCCGGTTCGGGGTGTCCGGGTCGGGCAGCGGTGGGTCGACCACCCGGTCGTACGCGGAGATCTCGTAGCCGCTGGCCAACTCGGCCACCAGGTTGACCATCCGCTGGTGGGCCTTCTCCTGCTCCTGCTTGTCCTGCTGGTGACCCACGAAGCCCATGACCATCGCACCGGGCAGACCGAAGGTCACGGCACCCTTGATCGTGCCGGAGATCGCCTTGTCGTTGTCGTCGGTCTCCTCGGGGCTCTCGGCCTGCCTGTGGGCGGTGCGCAGGTGCTCGGCCATCATGGTCAGCCCCTGCTTGATGCCCGCCATCCCCTCGCCCAACGCGTCGGAGTGGGCGACGATCAGGCTGAGTCGCCGGTGGAACTCCCGACCTGCCGAGCCCGTCCAGGTGTTGCCGAGCTTCTCCAGGTCGCCGCTCAACTCCCGGCCGAGACCGTCGAGGATCCCCTTGAGTTCGGCCCACTGGGCGGCAACGCCCTCGATCTGCTCCGGTTTGCCGGCCATCACGCCGTCGTACAGCTGCTGGTGACTGCTGCCCTGGTAACGCTGGGTGTACTCAGACACGGCCGTTCTCCTTCGGCTGCAACGCCCGATCGACCCCGGACAGCGCGTCGGTCACGTCGGTGGCGTTGGCGGCGTTACGCGCCTCGGCGGTGCGGTAGTTGGTCAGGATCGTGCTCGTCGCCTGCTGCGCGGCCAGCACCGCCTGCCGGATCCGCTCGGCCTGGTCGACATAGGACTGGTGGACCTCGGTGTAGCGACGCGCCTTGTCGGTGGCGTCGAAGAAGGCACCCAGCGCCGGAGGGCGGCACTGCATCTCGGAGTTGAGCTTGCGCAGCACCGTCTCGACCTGGCTCAACCGCGACGCGAGGTGCTGGTGAAAGTCCTCAAGGGACAACAGGTCGACTTCCGTACGCCCGGTCATGGCAACATCCCCGTCGTTCTGGTTGACAACCGTCAGCGACGTTCAGGTTAGTCCACCGCCGCGATTCGGTGCGACCCGTCGCGGCTGCTCAGCCGTCGGCACCTGTCGATCCCACGGGCGTCCCGCCGCCCGCCCCGCCGGCCGGTGGAGCGGGCGGCGGGGGCGCGGCTGCCGGCGGCGCGGCCGGTGCCGGCGCGTCGGGCGAGAAGACGGCCATCGCGTCCTGTTGGGTCAGGGTGGGCCCGGTCGGGATCAGTGCGAGCAGCGAGCCGGGGACCGCGAGCGGGGTGACCCCGCCGTAGCCGAGCACGGCCAGGGTCTCCGCCGAGCCGAGCGGGTACCGGATGCCCTGCGGGCTGATCAGGTAGATCGTCGACCCGGCGGCACCGGATCCGCTGGTCCCGGCACCGGGCGAGGCCTGCGCGACGACGCCCTTGCCGCCGGGCAGCAGCACCGCCTCGGCGGTGCGTACGGCGTCCCGCCTGGTCTGGGGCACCGGCACCGGGCCCGGATCGCTCGTGGTCAGCTCGGCCGGCGCCCGGTCGAAGACTTCCAGGGTGGTGGTCGGCGGGCCGCCCGCTCTGCCCGCCCGGTACGTCGCGCAGAGCGCGGTCTGACCGGGCCTGGCCGGGTGGACGGCGGGCAGCGTCGTGGGCAGCCCCTCGTCGTCCACCCGCTGCTCGACGTAGAGATCGCCGGCCTGGTCCGGGGTGATGTCGGTGATCTGGCCACCGCCCCGGACCATCAGCAGAGCGGTGATCTCACTGACCGGGGCGAGACCTTCCCGGGTCAGCACGTAGTGCTGCCCGGCGGCGCTGAACACCTGACCGATGACGGCCGGTCGGCCGGCCACCCTGCGTACGCTGCTCTCGCCCTCGCCGGGCAGTGCCGGCTTGCGCAGCGGTGGCCCGGCCGGCACGGCGTTGAGCAGTTGCTGACCGACCCGTAGCGGGGTGGCGCGGGACATCTTCAGCGCCGTGATCGTCGGGTCCCCGTCGAGCACCTGGAGTCGGGTGTTGTTGGCGAGCAGGTACCGCTGCCCGTCCACCTCGACAAGCACCGAACGGTCACCCAGCGGCACGCCGCCGGGCAGCGCCCGGTCGATCACCACCTTGGTGCTGGAGCGCGCGGGGTCGACCGGGTCGGGCACGTCGCAGACCGACCAGGGCAGGCCGGTCAGCGACCTGCGGTCCGGCAGGGCGTCCGGTGCCCCGACGATGCCGAGGGTGAGCCCGCGCGGCCGGTCCCGCAGTGCGGCCTGGGACATCGTCCGCGCCGCCGCGTCCGGCTTGTTCAGGACCAGGCGGGCCGAGGTGTAGTTGAGCGTCGGATGCAGCCGTCCGTTCAGGAACACGTACGTCGCGCCGGTCTCCCGTTCGATGACCAGGGTCTGGTCGTTCAGTGGCGCGGTGCCACCGGTGAACTGGCCGTAGGCACCAACCCCACCCAGCACGACGGCCGCGGTGATGACACTGCCGAAGACGGCCATGCCGAGCCGTCGCATCGGCAGGTTGGTGGTCTCCGGGTCGCCCGACAGCAGCGCGGAGACGATCCGGCGGGTGACGAAGCGGTACGCCTGCACCTGATCGCGGCGGGTCCGCATGACTTACCTCCGGCGGGGTGGATCCGCGACGATCAGGTCGGGGTGCCGTCGCGGGCTTCCCTACGATAAGGGGCCGACGGAGGTTCCTCGGGACCGCCGCTCGTGGCCGGCACCGGACCGACCCGGCGCCCAGCCGTACCGTGCAGGAGGGACAGTCAGCGATGACGCAGGTTCAGGCGCGACCCGCCCGAGCGGCCACGGCCCCGTCCGACGGGGCGACGCGACCGGCGCCGCCGATCGACCGACCCGGCCGTGGACGCGTCGGTCCGGTGCTCGTCGGGCAGCTCGTCGTGCTGGAGCTGTGTGTGGTCGGCGTGTGGGCCGCGTCGGCCGGGCCCAGTTGGCTGCTCGGCACGGCGACCGCTGTCGCGGTGCTGGTCCTCGCCGCGACCTTCGCCCGCCGAGGGGGCCTGTGGTGGTTCGAGGACCTGCTGCTGCGTGGGCGGTTGCGGCGGCGCGGCGAGCGGGCGTCGGCCGCGTCGGGCGGCGGCACGGCCGGCGACCCGCGGCTGGCCGCACTCGCCCCCGAGCTGAGCGTGATCGAGTTGACCGACCGCGGCACCCGGCTCGGCATCGGGCGCGACGACGACGGCTGGTTCGCGGCGGTCGCGCTACAGCCCACCGGCGGTGCGACCGCCGGTTCGGTGGGTGCGTCCACCGTGGACGAGGTGTTGCGGGTGCTCACGGACTTCAGTGCCCCGGTCTCGCGCACCCAGGTGGTCGCGCACACCCTGGTCTGGTATCCGGCGCCCGGTGCTCCGCCGGCGGCACACCGGACCGTCTGGGTGGCGCTGCGGCTGACCGTCGCCGACGCGCGGGCGGAGGCGGTGAGCCGGGGCGGCGGGCTCCCCGGTGTGCACCGGACGGTGGCCGCCGGGATCGGTCGGCTGGGTAAGGCGCTGACCTCGGCGGGCCTGACCCATCGGCCGCTCACCCGGGACGAGCTGCGCGCGGCCATCGTCTCGGCCGCCGGCCTGGACCTGGGGCCGGAGGTGCCGGCGGAGACCTGGCAGGGGCTGCGCGGCGGCGGCTGGACCCACCGTTGCCTGGTGCTGCGTGGTCGAACGGACGTGCCGCTCGGCCCGCTGGTGGACGCGATCACCGCGACCTCGGCACCGTCGCACACGGTGGCCACGACGGTGTCGGCGGACGGTCGGGTGGCGTCGCCGCTGCTGCGGGTCGCGGCGATGGACAACCACGTGGAGGCGCTGGTCAAGGTCGTCCGGGACATCGCGCGACGCACCGGCACGTCCACCCGGGCCATGGACGGTCAGCACGGACCGGGCGTCTACGCCACCGCGCCGGTCGCGTCGACGCTGGGTGCCACCACCCGTCCGCAACAGCGCTGACCGGGGCGGTCAGGGCCGAAGGTTGACGATCCAGCCGTAGAGGCCGCAGACCCAGAAGGCGAGCGGGACCAGCGAGATGATCAGCATGATCTCGGCGATGTCGAGCAGCCGACCCCAGACCGGCGAGATGCGCTTGCCGGCGACGGTCAGGCCGTAGATCAGGCTGACCACGGCGGCCAACACCAGCCCGCCGAGGATCAGGCCCAGTCGGACCGGCAGCGACCCGCCGGCGAAGGTGGCCGCGGCGGCCAGACCCAGCCCCACGGTGCCGGCCAGCAGCACGGGGGTGCGCTGGGCGCGGCCCAGCAACGGGCGGGCCCGCAGCAGCGACAGCAGGGCCAGCACCAGACACAGCAGCACCGCCGACACCCGCCCGTCCAGGGCGAGCACGAACTGCGCGCCCAGCACCAGCACCGAGAAGGTCCACAACAGACCGGTCATGAACTGGTCGGCGCGTTCGCTGCGCTGGAGCACCTGCCGACCGTCGACGGACTCGCTGTCGGTCTTCAGATCCTCCGGACCCGTCGGGATCGAGGGCACCGGCAGTCGCGCCAGCCGGTAGGCAGCCATCGGCAGTGCCGGCACCACGGCGAACGCGACAGCCGCCACCACCGCGGCGGAGGCCGGCGCGTCGAGGTCGAGGACCAGGCAGAGCAACGCGCCCAACCCGGTCGCGGCCCCCACCCCGATCGCGGCGAAGAAGAGCGGATAACGGTCGCCGACCGCCAGCACGGCGACCGCACCGGCGACCACCGCCGCGGTCGCCGCGAGCAGGACGTGCGGGCTGGCCATCTCGGCAAGTGGCCGATCGCCGGCGAGCAGCAACAGGCCGCCGACGGCGGCATACCCCAGGGCGACCATGGCCAGCACCGCGCCGGTGCGGCTGTCACCGGCGGCCCGGGACAGCACCGCCGAGCCGACCAGCAACGCCACCGCCACCAGCAGGGCGGCCAGCGCGCCGGGCAGGTGCGGCGGGCCGGCGAAGAGCGCGGCGAGCGCACCGACGCCGAGCGCCGACGCCGCGAACACCACCGCGAAGGACCGGGTCGCGCCGACCTGCCAGGCACCGGGGCGTTGGTTGGTCGCGGTGGCGACGGCATCCACCACGTCGTCGAAGACGATCTCCGGGGCGGCCGCGGACCGGGGGTTGAAGTAGAGCACCTCGCCGTCGCGGACACCGAGCTGCGCGGCGGTACGACCACCGTCCAGCGGCGCACCACCCAACCTGGACAGTGCCCAACCGCCGTGCCGCGCCCCCTCGTCGGCCATGTCCTCGCCGGCGTAGAGCAGCAGGGTGGGGAGCAGGTCGGCCATCGGCACGTCCGACGGCAGGGCCAGGTCCATCCGGGTACGCGGAGCCACGATGGTGATCCGGCTCAGCCCACCGGTCGCCGTCTTCGTCGCCACAGTGGCCTCCAGGTGTGCGTCGATGCTCGGCTGGCCGCGATGCCGCGCTCCGGGACCACCGCGCCCACGGCAGATTACCTACGATGGCGGGCACGTACGATGCCCACCCGCGGGCTCCGGCCCGCGGCGGCACGTCATCAGGCCGCTTCTGGGGAGGAGACAGCCGTGAGCACTGTGGTGTTCCGCCGGCTCCCGCGTCAGCCGGGACCGGCTCTACCGCGCGGTGAGGTGCTGCTGGAGTCCCCTCCCGAGCTGCCCGAGCCGACGCCCCGCGGGATGGGGCAGCTGCTCATGATCCTGCCGATGTTCTGCGGGGTCGGCGCGATGGCGTTCCTCTACGCCGGCAAGGGCGGCGGCATGATGACGTACGTCGCCGGTGGCCTCTTCGGCGTCTCGATGCTCGGCATGGCGATCGGTTCGCTGGCCAACAGCGGAGGCAAGGACAAGGCCGAGCTGAACGCCGACCGGCGCGACTACATGCGCTACCTGGCCCAGATGCGCAAGCGCACCCGGCGCGCCGCGGAGCAGCAGCGGGCGGCGATGACCTGGCGGCACCCGGAGCCCGACGCGCTCTGGTCGATCGCGGCGTCCCGGCGGCTCTGGGAGCGACGGACCACCGAGGACGACTTCGGCGAGACCCGGATCGCGCTCGGCCCGCAGCGCCTGGCGGTGGAGATCGTCCCGCCGGAGACGAAGCCGGTGGAGGACCTGGAGCCGATGAGCGCCATCGCGCTGCGCCGGTTCGTCCGCGCCCACTCCACGGTTCCCGAGTTGCCGACCGCGCTGTCGGTGCGCGCGTTCAGCCGGGTGGTGCTGCGCGGCGACCGCGCGCCCGTGCTCGACCTGACCCGGGCGGCGCTCGGGCAGTTGGCCACCTTCCACGCCCCGGACGACCTGATGGTCGCGGTGGTCGCCGCCCCCGACCGGCAACCCTCCTGGAACTGGGTGAAGTGGCTGCCGCACGCGCACCACAGTGCCCGCACCGACGCCGCCGGTGCCCGCCGGCTGGTCTTCGCCAGTCTCGCCGAGGCCGAGGCGTCGCTGGCCGCCGAGTTGGCCGGTCGACCCCGGTTCGCGCCCGAGGCCAAGCCGTTGACCACCGCACCGCACCTGGTCGTGGTGATCGACGGTGGCGAGGTCTCGCCGACCTGCCAACTGGTGGGTCCGGGGCTGCTCGGCACCACGGTGATCGACCTCTCCGGGACGGTGCCCCGCGATGCCGGTCGCTGGCTGCTCTGCCTCGACGCGGCCGATGGCAGGTCGCTCGACCTGGTGCGCGGCAGCTCGTCGTCGCCACTGGGTCGCCCCGACCAGCTCAGCGCCGAGGCGGCCGAGGGGCTGGCCCGGCAGATCGCCCCCTACCGGCTCTCCCAACAGCAGGCCAGCAGCGACGAGCCGCTGGCCCGCAGCACGGAGCTGCCGGACCTGCTCGGCGTGGGCGACGCCGCGACGGTGGACGTGCAGCACACCTGGCGCCCGCGCGGTCACCGGGACCGGCTGCGCATCCCGCTCGGCGTCGGCCCGGACGGCAACGTGGTCGAGCTCGACTTCAAGGAGTCGGCGCACGAGGGCATGGGCCCACACGGCCTGGTGATCGGTGCCACCGGCTCCGGCAAGAGCGAGCTGCTCCGGACGGTGGTGGCCGCCCTGGCGGTGACCCACTCGTCGGAGGAGCTCAACTTCGTCCTGGTGGACTTCAAGGGTGGCGCGACGTTCGCCTCGTTGGAGGCGCTGCCGCACACCAGCGCGGTGATCACCAACCTGGCCGACGAGCTGCCGCTCGTCGACCGCATGCGCGACGCGCTCGCCGGCGAGATGGTGCGTCGGCAGGAGCTGCTGCGGGCGGCGGGCAACTACGTCTCCCGCTTCGAGTACGAGAAGGCGCGGGCGGCAGGTGAACCGCTGGCCCCGATGCCCAGCCTGCTGATCATCTGTGACGAGTTCAGCGAGTTGCTCGCCGCCAAACCCGACTTCATCGACCTGTTCGTGATGATCGGCCGGTTGGGTCGGTCGTTGGGCGTGCACCTGCTGCTGGCCAGTCAGCGACTCGAAGAGGGCAAGCTGCGTGGCCTGGACACCCACCTGTCGTACCGGATCGGTCTGCGGACCTTCTCGGCCGTGGAGAGCCGGATCGTGCTCGGCGTGCCGGACGCGTACGAACTGCCGAACGCGCCGGGGCACGGTTACCTGAAGACGGACACCAGCACCATGCTGCGGTTCCGGGCCGCGTACGTGTCCGGGGCGTACCGGCCGCCGGGGCAGCAGGCCGCCGCGTCGCAGGCGCTGGTGCAGCGCAGGATCGTGCCGTACGGCCTGGACTTCGTCGCGGCACAGCTCCCGCAGCTGCCGGTGGACACCGCGCCGGAGCCCGAGCAGCCGGCCGACGGCAAGGCCGTGGCGATGCTCGACGTGCTGATCGGCCAGCTCAAGGGTCGAGGCCGCCCGGCGCACCAGGTGTGGCTCCCACCGCTGGCCGACCCGCCGGGCCTGGGTGAGTTGCTCGGCCCGCTGACCGTCGACCCGACCTTCGGGTTGTGCACCGCGTCCTGGCCGGGTCGCGGGCGGCTGTCCGTGCCGGTCGGGGTGGTGGACCGCCCGTACGAGCAGCGCCGTGACCCGATGATGGTCGAGCTGGCCGGGGCCGGTGGCAACGTGGTCATCGTCGGCCGGTCGCTGAGCGGCAAGAGCACGATGCTGCGTACGCTGCTCGCCTCGATGGCGCTCACCCACACACCACGTGAGGTGCAGTTCTTCTGCCTGGACTTCGGCGGAGGCGCGCTGCGCAGCCTGGAACGCCTGCCGCACCTGGCCGGGGTGGCCGGTCGGCGGGACGTCGAGGCGGTCCGCCGGACGGTGGCCGAGGTGGTCGCCATCCTGGACGACCGGGAGACGCGCTTCGCCCAGCACGGCATCGACTCGGTGGCCAGCTACCGTCGCCGACGGGCGGCCGGCGAGTTCGCCGACGACCCGTTCGGTGACGTGTTCCTGGTGGTGGATGGTTGGAACACGGTGCGCCAGGAGTACGAGGAGCTGGAGCAGACCATCACCACGCTGGCCAACCGGGGCCTCGGTTTCGGTGTGCACGTGGTGCTCACCGCGGTGCGGTGGGCGGAGATCCGGATCAACATGCGCGATCTGCTCGGCACCAAGCTGGAGCTGCGTCTCGGCGACGCGTCCGAGTCCGAGATCGACCGCCGCGCGGCGATGAACGTGCCGGAGAAGGCGCCCGGCCGTGGCCTGACCCGGGACAAGCTGCACTTCCTCACCGCCGTCTCGCGGCTCGACGGTCGTCGGGACATCGACGACCTGGGCGAGGCGTCGGTGGCCCTGGCCGGGCACGTGGCCGCCAACTGGCCGGGTCGTCCGGCGCCGAAGGTGCGGCTGCTGCCGCGCCGGCTGCCGGTGGCCGAGCTGGCCCGGATCATCGACCGGTCGGCGCCCGGTCTGCCGATCGGTGTCAACGAGTCGGCGCTCGCGCCGGTCTACCTGGATCTGGCCAACGAGCCGCACCTGACGGTCTTCGGCGACGCCGAGTGCGGCAAGACCAACCTGCTGCGGCTGATCGCCCGGGGCATCACCGAGCGGTACACGCCCGCCCAGGCGCGGCTGGTGATCGCCGACTACCGGCGTGGCCTGCTGGGCGCGGTGGAGGGCGATCACCTGCTCGACTACGCGCCGTCCAACCAGGCGTTCGCCCAGGGGCTCGCGTCGATCCGCAGCGCGTTGTCCAACCGGTTGCCCGGCCCGGACGTGACCACCGCCCAGCTGCGCGATCGTAGCTGGTGGAAGGGCCCGGACCTGTACATCCTGGTGGACGACTACGACCTGGTGGCCTCCGGTGGCAGCAATCCGTTGAGCGCCCTGCAGGAGTTGTTGCCGCAGGCGCGCGACATCGGTCTGCACCTGATCGTCACGCGTCGCGTCGGTGGTGTGTCCAGGGCGCTCTACGAGCCGGTGCTCCAGCGGCTGCGCGAGCTGGACTCGCCGGGCCTGCTGATGTCCGGCAACCGGGAGGAGGGCGCCGTCTTCGGCACCCTGCGGCCGAGCCCGCAACCGCCGGGCCGGGGCACCCTGGTCCGCCGACGCGACGGCCAACAGCTGATCCAGACCGCCTGGTCCGAGCCGTCCTGACGGGACGGTCAGGGCCGGCTGGTCCGGTAACGCGCGGCCTACCGCCACATCCGATGGGAGAATCCTGTGGGCACATCGGGATGGGCTGCCACCGGCACTGGTGTTGCACCGCGCGCTCGACGTGCCGGCGCTCTGGCTGGCCGTGGCGCTGCTGGTGGCCATCGTCGTGATCGGCGCGGTGCTGCACGTCCGCTCCTGTTCTCGGTCGTCCTGACCCGATTCACCGGCATCCATCGGACGGCGTCGGCCAGGGCTGCGAGGGCTGGTCGTATTCCGCTACGGTCTTCACTGGAGTGTCCGTCGGTGGGGTGTTGCTGCCTTGCCGCGGGGGAGGGGTGCGGCAAAGCCGCCACCACAACATGACGGAAGGGTGTGAAGCATGGCGTTCGAGGTCGAAGCTGCGACTCTGCATACCGCCGCGAGTGACGTGCGGTCCACGCGCAGCGAGGTCGACGGCGAGCTCAAGAAGCTGTGGAACGTGGTCGACGACCTGGCCATGGCGTGGAAGGGTCAGGCGTCCACGGGCTTCCAGTCGCTGATGACGCGCTGGAACGAGGACACCGTCAAACTGCTGACGGCGATGGACAACATCGCTGACCTGCTCGACAAGTCGGGTACGACGCATCAGGTCAACGACGAAGAGCAGCAGCAGATGCTGGACAAGTTCCACTCTGCTCTCAACCCGTGATCCGCAGGCAGCAGAGGGGGAAATCGTGACGATCAAGGTTGACTACGCGGTCCTCGAGAGCAGCAATCAGCAGATGCAGGCCATCTCGAAGACGCTCGAGGAAAAGCTCGACACGCTTCGGGCGATGCTGACCAAGCTCCACTGGGACGGCGAGGACCGGGTTGCCTACGAGCAGCACCAGGCGAAGTGGGATGCGGCGGTTGGGGACATCAACCGGATC
This sequence comes from Micromonospora sp. NPDC048898, assembly GCF_043198035.1. Taxonomy (NCBI): domain Bacteria; kingdom Bacillati; phylum Actinomycetota; class Actinomycetes; order Micromonosporales; family Micromonosporaceae; genus Micromonospora; species Micromonospora sp. NPDC048898. The sequence continues at coordinate 1,442,449 of NZ_JBICUF010000001.1, read as the reverse complement.
CTGAACGAGATCGGCGGTGCCGTCGGCATCGCCCGGGAAAACTACCTCACCACGGAGATGAGCAACTCCAAGGTGTGGAGCTGACGTATTCGCCGGTGCGGCTCCGGTCCGGTTCGTCCGGGCCGGAGCCGCATTGGTCTGTGGTGTGCGTGTCGCGGCGGCAGCGGGGCGACGTGCGGCCGGCTCGATCGGCGGCCACCACCATCCACCCGGTCAGCTGGCCGCCGGTGCGTCCGGGCGTCGGCCCGGGCGCCAGTCGCGTTTGCGGCCCCGGGCCACGATCGGTCGTGCGATCAGCAGCAGCACGGTGAGCAGCCCGCCGACCGCCGCCGCCCAGATAGCGGCGGTGCGCTGCCAGCCCAGGGGGTCGTCGTGCGCGACGGGCGCCGGGAGCGCGCCGGCGGGTGGGTTCTCCCGGGTGCCCAGCAGGCTCGACACCGCCCGGTACGGGTTGACCACGCCGTAACCGATGTCGGCGTTGTGGCCCCCCGGTGGGTTGTCCGCCGTGCGTTCCAGCCGTTCGGCGACCTGGCGCGGGGTGAGGGTGGGGTAGGCGGCCCGGACCAGCGCGGCAACCCCCGAGACGTACGCGGCGGCGAAGCTGGTGCCGCCGGTCGGCTCGGCGCGGTAGCCGGAGCCCTGGGGTGCCGGCCCGATGATGTTCAACCCCGGTGCGGCGATGTCGACGTAGTCGCCGCTGATCGAGCTGCCCACGTGACCGCCCTGCTCGTCCACCCCGCCGACGGCGATCACCCCGGGGTACGCGGCCGGGTATCCCGGCCGGTCCTGCTGGTTCTCCACCCGGTTGCCGGCGGCGGCGACAAGCACCACCTGCCTGGCCAGCGCACGGTCGACGGCCGCCGTCAGCTCGGGGCCGGGAATTGTCGTGAGGGACAGGTTGATCACATCGGCGCCCTGCTCGACCGCCCAGTCGATCGCCGCGGCGATCTGCACCGGAAGTTGGGCGTCCCTGGTGTCCTTGAGGTCCGGCAGGACCCGGATCGGCAGGATGCGGGCCGCCGGGGCGACCCCGCTGAACGGGGCGCCGGTGCCCTCCCGGCCAGCGATGATGCCGGCGATCATCGTGCCGTGCCCGACCAGGTCGCACTGGCCCTGGTTGGCTGCCAGGTTGCTGAAGTCGCGACCCTCGAGCACCTGGCCCGCGAGGAGCGGATGGACCGCGGAGACCCCGGAATCGATCACTGCCACCGTCACGCCGGCGCCCCGGGACAGCGGCCACGCCGCGGACGGCTCCAGTCGGCGCAGCGCCCACGGCATCGCCGTCAGGCCCTCCTCGCTGACCGGCCCGCAGGCCGGCAGTGCCGCCCGCGCCGGCACGGGTGCCACAAGTGCGCTGCCCAGCAGGGCAGCCAGGGCTGCACTGAGGACACCGCGAGCGGCACGGCCACTGCGGCGGAACGGGTTGGTCGCGCTCAACGGCGGGCATTCGCGCACTCGCAGAGATTACCGCTGCGCCCCGTCGGGCAGCGGCCCGGCGACCTGGGTCAGGCCGGCGGGCTGACCTCCGCGGTGGGCGTCTCGGCGAACAGCGCGAGCAGGTCGCCGACCTGGCGGTCGGCCTCGGCGGGGTGCCGGAACCGGCCGGACGGGTTGAGGGTGTATTCGTTGCGCCGGCCCACGCGGGTGCGGTGCAGGTATCCGCCCGCCTCCAGGTCGGCGACGATCGCCTGCGCGGCCCGTTCGGTCACGCCGACCTCGGCCGCGACGTCGCGTAGCCGGGCGGTGGGGTCGCGGGCGATGGCCAGCAGAACGTGCCCGTGGTTGGTGAGGAACGTCCAGTTCCGCCCGCCGCCGGTGTCGCCCGTCGCAGTGCTCGCCATGGTGTGATCGCCTCTTTCGGATGTCCGCCCTGCCCCCGGCAGTCTCGTCCGCCCCGCCCCCGGTGCGTCGCCCCGGGGTCGATCCGGAGTCAACGTATGAAATCTAAATCACGCATACCTTGACGCATCTTACCGTGCGTGTGACGGTTGAGCCCGAGCCAGCGCCCGCCGCCGGCCCGGCTGACAAGCCGGTTGACCAGGTCAAACGCGTGAATACGAGGTGCGGGGATGAGTCTTCCCGGAACGCCCGGCGGGCAGCCGGGTCCGCAGCGGAGCACCGACCGGGCGTCCGCGATCAGCGATCCGGTCCAGGCGTACGCCGAGCTGACCGCCGGAAACCGGCGCTTCGTCAGCGGCGCCCCGCGCCACCCCAACCAGGACGCCGGGCGCCGGGCCGCCGTGGCCGACGGGCAGCACCCGTTCGCGGTGATCGTCGGCTGCTCGGACTCGCGCCTGGCCGCTGAGATCATCTTCGACCGGGGGCTTGGTGACCTGTTCGTGGTCCGCACGGCCGGGCACACCGCCGGTCCGGAGGTGCTGGGCAGCGTGGAGTACGCGGTGACAGTCCTCGGCACCCCGCTGGTGGTGGTGCTCGGCCACGACTCGTGCGGGGCGGTGCAGGCGGCGCGGGAGTCCGCCGCGACCGGCACGCAGCCTCCCGGGCACCTGGGCGCGGTGGTCGATGCCGTGCTGCCCAGTCTGGCCCGGGCCCGCGCCGAGGGTGTGGAGGACATCGACGGCATCGTCGACATCCACATCGCGCAGACCGTCGAGACGCTGCTGGGGCAGTCGCCCGTGCTGGCCGACGCGGTGGCGCAGGGGCGGTGTGCGGTGGTGGGTGTGTCGTACCGGCTCGCCGCCGGCGTGGTGCGCCCGGTGGCGGCCGTGCCGGCCGGCTTCGCGACGCTCGACGTGCCGGCCGGGTCGGCCGCCTGACACGTCGAGGGCCGCCCCGCACGAGGCGGAGCGGCCCTCGGGCCTGTTTCATAAGAGCTGGCCGCCCGGACTCCGCCTCGACTCGGCCGCCCTTATGAAACAGGCCCTCGACGGAGGATCCGGTGGGTCAGAGCATCGACATGTGGACGTGGTCGGTGTGGTTCGACGGCCCGCTGTACGACTTCCAACCGCTCGCCGGGAACCAGATCTGCCGGTTCCAGATCACGTAGTAGATGCCGAGCCGGTCGGCGTTACGGATGAGGAACGCGGCGACGTTGTTGCCGTACGTCCGGGTGTCCTCGTTGTGCCAGGGCGCGAAGCCGCTCTTCTGTAGCGACCAGTCGCAGGCTTTGCCCTTCGGGTGCTCCCAGGGCCCACCGGGGCGGTAGCAGCCGACGAACCGGTTGAAGCCGGCCCGCTTGACCTCCTTGTACGCGTGCAGCGTGCGCGGCGTGATGCAGCCGGACGTGGTCGGGTCGTTCTCGCTGCACGACTGCGCCTTCCAGTCGCCGTCGGCGGTGCGGCCCGGCCCGATCTTGGCGACCGGCGAGGTGGCGTCCACCAGGCCGCCGGTGAAGCCCTTGCCGCCGACCAGGGAGAGCGCCTTGTCGGCCTCGTTCTTGCGCTTGGCCATCACGGCGGTCTGCTTCTGCTGCTCGCGAACCTCGGTGTCGAGGAGGAACTTGGCCTTCTCGGCGCGGGCCTTCACCGCGTTGACCTCGGCGAGCTTGTTCTCGTTCACCATGTTGATCTCGTCGAGCAGCGCGGCGCGCTGCACGAAGGTGTCGGGAGCGTCGCTTTCGAGCAGCATCGCGAGCGCGCCGATCCGACCGGTCCGGTACGACTGGGCGGCGATCTGCCCGACCTGTGGTGCCAACGCGTCCAGGTCGGCCTTGGCCCGGTCCACCTCCAGCGCCAGCTCCAGCTGACGCTTCTTGGACTTGTCCAGTTTGGACTTGGCGGCGGAGTAGTCCCGGTTGGCCTGCTCGATGACGTCGTTGAGCAGCTTCGGCTCGCCGTCCTCCTCGTGCCCGGACGGTGTCGGGGTCGTCGGGGCGGCGTGGGCCGGCAGGGGCCCGGCGAGCACGGTCAGTGCGGCGATCACGGCCACCACGGGTGTCAACCAGCGGCGTAGGGGTGCCGTCACAATGTTCCCTTCCGTCGACCGCCGACCGGGTTAGCTGACGGGTTCGGGGCGGAAGTGGCCCCTACCGCTGACGCGGATTCACCCCACGTACCTGGGTCCCCGGCTCGCCGGTTGGCGATTGGGCGGTGGCACCGCAGGCGCCGCTTCGCGCCTTCATCGGTAACCGGCAGCGAGGTTACCCGAGAGTCGACCGCGTGAGCTACGCCTGGATGCCTACCAAAAGTGTCAATTCGCCATAGCGCTGGGTGATCAGTGACGCGGTTCTCAGGGTGGAGACCCGATCTGGTCACGCTGAGGAGTGTCACCATGCCGTTTCCGTGCTCCTGTTCGACTCCGGCCACCCGTCGGTGGCCGTGGATGGGGGCGGGGTCCGCGTCTGGTCCGACTCGTCGGGGCGAGACGTTCGCGGTGAGCTGAGGGCGGCCAGGGCCTCCGCCCGGTCCGGCTCCGGTGGCCGCCGGGCGGCGTCGGCGGGCGGCGTGGCGTCGGCCCGCCCGGCGGCGGTCACGATCGCGGCCAGCCCGGTGGTCAGTGGCACGGCGGCGATCAGACCGAGCGTGGCGACCGCGCTGCGGACGATTTCCTGCGCGAGGAACTCGCTGGTGAGGATCTGCCCGATCGGCCGCGAGTCGGCGGTGAGTAGGAGTAGCAGGGGCAGCGACGCGCCCGCGTACGCCAGCACGATGGTGTTCACAGTGGAGGCGATGTGCGCGCGGCCGACCCGGGTCGCGGCACGGTAGAGCTGCAACCGGGTCAGCCCGGGGTTGGCGTGCGCCAGCTCGGTGACGGTGGCCGCCTGGGTGACCGTCACGTCGTCGAGCACTCCGAGCGAACCGATGATGATCCCGGCGAGCAGCAGGCCGTGCAGGTCCACGTCGGCCTGGAACATCGACAGTGTCGTCGCGTCCTCGCTGCCGAAGCCGGTGAGGTGGGTCGCGGCCGTGGCGATGGTGGCCAACACCCCGGTCAGCACCAGGCTGCCCAGGGTGCCGAGCACCGCCACCGAGGTCTGTGCGGTGACACCGTGCGTCAGATAGAGCACCACGAACATGATCAGCGCCGCGCCGACCACCGCCACCAGGAGGGGTGACCCGCCGGCGCCGATGCCCGGCAGCACGAACGTGAGCAGGATGGTGAAGCTGGCTGCCAACCCGGCGAGTGCGGCCAGACCCCGCCACCGACCGAACGCGACGATCGCCGCGGCGAAGATCACCGCCAGCCACAGCATCGGGGTGCCGCGCTGGTGCTCGGCGATGTTCCAGTTGCTGGTGCTGGGATCGACGGGATCGGTCAGCTCGACGAGGATGACCTCGTCGCCGACCTCGACCCGTGGCGCGCCGGGCCCGTCGGGGATCGGTGTCCGTACCTGTTGGCCGGCGGTCGGCCCGTCGTCCACCCGGACGTCGACAGTGCCGCACGGCCCGCCGCCGACCCGGGGCGTGCCCTCGGGGCTCGACGGCAGCGGCGGGCACGCCTCGGTCACCACCCGGGTCACCGTGCCGCCGTAGCGCGGCACGTCCGCCCCGCCATCGGTCTGCGGTGTCCCGCCGCGCGGCCAGAGCAGCGCCGCGGCGAGCACGGTGGCGACGAAGAGGGGCACCACCGTCACGACGAGGAGCCGCCGCACCCGGGGCGGGGCGGACGGAGCAGAGCGGGTGTGGTCGGAACCCAAGGCGAGACTCCCAACGATCCGGTGCGGGGTACGTGTCAGTGAGCCGGTCGGTTCATCCGCACCGTGGAATCGTGGCGGGAGACGCGGTGGATCGCTGACCGGCGACCACCTGATCACGGATGGTCAGTGCCCGGCCCGGGCGGCCAGCGGCGACGCCACGGCGTGGCGACGCCGGTGCCCGTTCGCGCGGCGGCATGCGGGGGGTCATCGTGGGGAATGCTAACCAGCCCGGCCCGGGGGCGCAGGTCGTGACGGGGTGTCGTCGGTCCGGGGCCGGGGCCGGCGTCGGGGTGCGGGGCGTCAGCCGCGCTTCATCAGCCGGCCGACGGCCGCCATCATCTCGGTGGCCATCTCGTCGGCCCGCCCCTCGGCGGCTCCCTCGTGCATGCAGTGCCGGGCGTGCCCGTCGAGCAGCCCCAGTGCCACCTTGTCGAGGGCGGCCTGGATCGCGGAGATCTGGGTGAGCACGTCGATGCAGTAGCGGTCGTCGTCGACCATCTTCTCGATCCCGCGGACCTGGCCCTCGACTCGGCGGAGCCGCGCGAGCAGCTGGTCCTTGCTGGCGGTGTACCCGCGGATCGGGGTGGGTGCGGTCATGTCGACCAGGATAGCCTACCCCGTGGGGGTATGGTACGGTCACTCCTGGACCTGATACCCCCACCGGGTACCGGTAACGGAAAAGGAGACGATCCGATGGTCAACACCACGTTCCAGGTGCAGGGCATGACCTGTGGGCACTGCGTCAGCGCGGTGAGCGCCGAGGTCGGCGCCATCGCGGGCGTGCGAGACGTCCAGGTCGACCTCGCGACCGGCCAGGTCAACGTGAGCAGCGAGCAGCCGCTGGACGTGCAGGTCGTCCGGGCCGCCGTCGACGAGGCCGGCTACGACCTCGTCGACGCGTGAGCGCGGGGGCCGGCATGCGTACCGTGACGAGACTTGCCGGATTCGCTGTCGGCCTCGCGGCGATCTTCGGCGCCACGTACACGGTCGGCCGGGTGGCCGACCGCACCCCGGTCGTCGAGGACCGGCATGACGGCGACGCCGTGCACACGACGGAAGAACGCGGCGAGCCGGCCGACCGGATTCCCGGTGGGCTGCTCGTCTCCGACCGCGGCTACACCCTCGACCCGGTCGCCGCCCCGGCCGACCAGTTCGCCTTCCGGATCACCGGTCCGGACGGCCAGCCGGTGACCCGGTACGACGTGGCACACGACAAGCGGATGCACCTGATCGTGGCCCGCCGGGACCTGTCCGGCTTCCGCCACGTGCACCCCGACCTGGCCGCGGACGGCACCTGGCGGGTCGGCACACCGCTGGCCGGCCCCGGGCAGTGGCGGGCGTTCGCCGACTTCACCCCGACCGGGGGTGAGCCGCTGACGCTCGGCGTGGACGTGACAGTCCCCGGTGCGCTGACCGAACGACAGCTGCCCGCCCCGGCGACAAGCACCACCGTCGACGGCTACACGGTCACCCTGGCCGGCGCGCCGCAGCCCGGCCGCACCTCCCCGCTCACCCTCACCGTCAGCCGGGACGGGCGGCCGGTCACCGACCTGGAGCCCTACCTGGGCGCGTACGGGCACCTGGTGGCACTGCGCCGGGGTGACCTCGCGTACCTGCACGTGCACCCGGACGGGACGCCCGGCGACGGGCGGACCCAACCCGGCCCGGCCGTCACCTTCCTCGCCGACGTGCCCTCGACCGGGAGTTACCGGCTCTACCTCGACTTCCGGCACGGCGGGGCGGTGCACACCGCCGAGTTCACAGTCGTGACCGGCACCCCGCCGGCCGACGCCCCGACAGCCGGGAGCAACCCGAGCGGACCCGCGCCGAGCGGCGGTGCCGACCACGGCACCCCCGGGCACGGGCACAACTGACGGGACGAAGACGATGACCACCACCAGCAGACCGCTGCCCGAGGCACCCAACCGGATCGAGCTGGCGATCGGCGGGATGACCTGCGCCGCCTGCGCCGCCCGAATCGAGAAGAAACTCAACCGGATGGACGGGGTGAGCGCCGCCGTCAACTACGCCACCGAGAAGGCGTCCGTCCGGTACGCCGACGGCGTCACGCCGGACGACCTGATCGAGACCGTGCGCAAGACCGGGTACACGGCGGCGCTACCGGCCGCGCCGACGGCCGAGGAGCCGGCGGATCCGCTACGCGGTCCGCGTACCCGGCTCTGGGTCTCGGTGGCCCTCAGCGTGCCGGTGGTCCTGCTGGCCATGGTCCCGGCCTGGCAGTTCGACTACTGGCAGTGGCTGTCGCTGACCCTGACCGCCCCGGTGGTGGTCTGGGGTGGGCTGCCGTTCCACCGGGCCGCTTGGACCAACCTGCGGCACGGCGCGGCGACGATGGACACGCTGGTCTCGCTCGGCACGCTTGCCGCGTTCGGCTGGTCGCTCTGGGCGCTCTTCCTCGGTGACGCCGGCATGCCCGGGATGACGCACCCGTTCCGCTTCGCCATCACCCGCACCGACGGCGCCGGCAACATCTACCTGGAGGCGGCCGCCGGGGTGACGGTGTTCATCCTGGCCGGTCGCTACTTCGAGGCCCGATCCAAGCGGACCGCCGGTGCGGCCCTGCGCGCCCTGCTCGAACTCGGCGCCAGGGAGGTGGCGGTGCTGCGCGACGGGGTGGAGACCCTGCTCCCGGTGGATCGGCTCGTCGTCGGCGACCGGTTCGTGGTCCGACCCGGCGAGAAGATCGCCACCGACGGGGTGGTCGAGGAGGGCACCTCCGCCGTCGACGCCAGCATGCTCACCGGTGAGTCGGTGCCGGTCGAGGTCGGCCCGGGGGACGGCGTGGTCGGCGCCACCATCAACGCGGGCGGACGGCTGGTCGTCAGCGCCACCCGGGTCGGCGCGGACACCCAGCTCGCCCGCATGGCCGACCTGGTCGAGCAGGCGCAGAGCGGCAAGGCGGCCGTGCAGCGGCTGGCGGACCGGATCTCCGGTGTCTTCGTGCCGATCGTCATCACCCTGGCCGTCGGCACGCTCGGCTGGTGGCTCGGCACCGGGGCCGGCCCGACCGCCGCGTTCACCGCCGCCGTCGCCGTGCTGATCATCGCCTGCCCCTGCGCGCTCGGCCTGGCCACCCCGACCGCGCTGCTGGTCGGCACCGGTCGAGGTGCCCAACTGGGTGTGCTGATCAAGGGGCCGGAGGTGCTGGAGTCCACCCGCCGGGTGGACACCGTGGTGCTGGACAAGACCGGCACCGTGACGACCGGCCGGATGACCCTGGTGGACGTGGTGCCGGCGAGTGGCGAGGAGCGGGCCGAACTGCTCCGGCTCGCCGGGGCGGTGGAGGCCGCCTCCGAGCACCCGATCGCCCGATCGGTCGCCGCGGGTGCGAGCGAGGCGGGGTCGCTGCCCCCGGTGACGGGCTTCCGCAACCTCGAAGGGCTGGGCGTGACCGGCACTGTCGACGGGCGGGCCGTGCTCGTCGGTCGGGCCCGGCTACTGCGCGAGCGGGAGATCGAGGTGCCGCCGGAGGTCGAGTCGGCCGTCGCTGCCGCGGAGGCCGCCGGGCGTACGGCGATCGTCGCGGGCTGGGACGGGCGGGCCCGGGGCGTGCTCGCGGTCGCCGACGTGGTCCGGCCGACCAGCCGGGCGGCGGTGGCCCGGCTGCGGGCGCTGGGGCTCACCCCGATCCTGCTGACCGGGGACAACACCACTGTGGCCCGCGTGATCGCCGCCGAGGTGGGCATCGACGAGGTGATCGCCGAGGTGCTGCCGGCCGGCAAGGTCGACGTGGTCAAGCGGCTCCAGGCGCAGGGGCGCTCGGTGGCGATGGTCGGCGACGGGGTCAACGACGCCCCGGCGCTGGCCCAGGCCGACCTGGGATTGGCGATGGGCACCGGCACCGATGTCGCGATCGAGGCGTCCGACCTCACCCTCGTCCGGGGCGACCTGGACGCCGCGGTGGACGCCATCCGGTTGTCCCGACGCACGCTCGGCATCATCCGGGGCAACCTGTTCTGGGCGTTCGGTTACAACGTGGCGGCCCTGCCGTTGGCTGCCGCCGGGCTGCTCAACCCGATGATCGCCGGCGCCACGATGGCGTTGTCCTCGGTCTTCGTGGTGGCCAACAGCCTGCGACTGCGCCGGTTCCGGCCGGCGGGCGATCGCGGACTGTGACGGCGGTAATGGTTGGACCGCCGATGGTGGGGGTACTGGCCCTGTCGTAGCGACGCTTGCAATGGAGGTTGGCAATGGGTATCGACGACAAGATCAACAACGCCACCGAGGACGCGGCCGGCAAGCTGAAGGAAGGCGCTGGTCGCGCCACCGATAACGAGCAGCTCGAGGCCGAGGGTCGCGCCGACCAGTCCACCGCCAAGCTCAAGCAGGCCGGCGAGAAGATCAAGGACGCCTTCAAGAGCTGACGTACGACGTACCCCGCACGCCGGGCCGGTGATCATTCACCGGCCCGGCGTGTCCGTGTCTCCGGCCCTGTTCCGTGACCCTGAGAACCCCCTGATTCCGTCCTCCGGCCGTACCGCCGCGCGGGCATACCTGCTAACTTCTATTTGCATGTGCGAGGGCCGGTTGTGAGCAGTGCTCCACCGCCGATCGGCGACGACCTGGTGCGGGTGCTGGCCTCGTTGGCCAACCCGCACCGGCTGCGGATCGTCGCCGCGCTGGCCCGCGAGCGTGCCTACGTCAGCGGGCTGGCCCGGCAACTGGGCATCAGCCGAGCGCTGTTGCAGGTCCACCTACGGAAGCTGGCGGCGGCCGGGCTGGTCACCGCGAGCCTGGAGTTGTCGGAGGACGGAAAGGCCATGAACTACTACGAGGTGCAGCCGTTCGTGCTCACCCTCACCCCCGAGATCATCGCGGCGGCGGTCGAGACGCTGACCGTGCCCGACTCGGCCGAGCAGCCAGGAGCGGACCGATGAGCGAGCACGACTGGACCGAGGTGGTCGGCGCGATCGGCATCTTCGCCTTCCTGGTCAGCGTGGTCACGGTGACAGTCGTGCAGGTCGCCAAGACCCGGCGGGCCCGCTACGAGGCGTCCCGCGCGGACGACTACCGCCAGCTCGCCGAGACGGCCGCCCAGGCGCAGGCGGAGAACGCCCGACTGCTCGCGGCGATGGACGGCCGGCTCGCCGGGATGGAGACCCGGATGACAAGTGTCGAACGCGTCCTGGTCGAGGTCGACTGACCACGGCCGAAGGCCCCGGGCCGTCGAGCGGCTACTCGACGGCCCGGGTGGAAGCAGCATCACCTCGCCCGGTGGGCGAGTTTCACCGGCAACGCTCCTTCGAGGAGAGGACAGCACTTCATGCTGCGCGTACGCAAATCCGCGGTCGGCTGGGTGGTCGCCCTGGCCCTTACGGCCGCCGGCCTGACCCCGGCGAGCCCGGCCGCCGCCCACCCCACGATCGACTGGCATCCCTGTGCCGCCGACGACTCCGCCGAGTGCGGCACCCTGTCACTGCCTGTCGACTGGGCGCGGCCCCGGGGGGAGCGCTTCGACCTGGCGCTGGCCCGCCGGGTCGCCACGCCGGCCACCCGCCAGGGCACGCTGGTCTTCGGTCCCGGCGGCCCGGGTGACAGTGGCGTCGACCGGGTGGTCAACGGCAGCTCCCGGTTCAGCGCCGACCTGCGCCGCCGGTTCGACATCGTCAGCTTCGACCCGCGCGGCACCGGCGGCAGCAACCCGGTGGTCTGCTCCCGGGCCCTGCTCGCCCAGCAGCCGCAACTGATCGCCGACCAGGCCCAGTTCGACGCCACACTGGCCGGCAACGCGCTGCTGCGGGCCGACTGCCGGGCGCGCACCGGGCCGCTCTACGACCATGTGGACACCATCAGCGCCGCCCGCGACCTGGACGCGATCCGCGCCGCGCTCGGCGAGCGGCAGTTGACCTTCCACGGCAGCTCGTACGGCACCCTGCTCGGTGAGCAGTACGCCGAACTGTTCCCGCACCGGGTCCGGGCCATGGTGCTGGAGGCCGCGGTGGACCACAGCGTCGGCACCCGCGCGTTCCTGGACACCCAGGCCGTCACCTCCCAGGACGCGTTCGACGAGTTCGTCGCCTGGTGTGACAGGTCCGCCGCCTGCGCCTTGCACGGCCGGGACTTCCGGGCTCTCTGGGAGGGGCTGCGCGCCCGGGCCGAGGCCGGCACGCTCACCGACCCGAAACGGCCCGGGGTCGTGCTGACCCCGTTCGAGTTGAGCCGTCTCACCCACCGGGAGTTCTACGACACCCGGCGCTGGCCGGGGCTCGCCGAGTGGTTGGGAGACATGGATGCCCCAACCACCGTGCGAAGCGCCGGACCGTCGACCGGCGACGCCGTGGCACCGTACCCCTTCGCGGTCTTCTGCCAGGACTGGAGCCTGCCCGTCCGCGACTACCGGGAGTACGACGAACACCTGCGCCGGGTGGCCCGGCTCGCGCCCGACCTGCGGTATCCGACGGCGGTGTTCGCCCTCGCGACCTGCCTGGGCACCCCGACGCCGGTCGCCAACCCGCAGCACCGGCTGCGGGTGCGTACCGACGTGCCGCTGCTGATCGCCGCCACCGTGCACGACCCGGCCAGCGGGTACAACTGGGCCACGAACGTGGCGCGGCAGTTGGGCCGGCACGGCGTGCTGCTCACCTACGACGGGTGGGGGCACGGCAGCTACACCACCAGCCCGTGTGTCGAGCGGGCCGTCGACGCCTACCTGATCGACCAGAAGGTGCCGAGCCCGGGCACCACCTGCCCGGCCGTCGACCCCGACGTGTGACCGCGCCGCCGCCGACCGCCGGGGTCAGAGCTGCCCGGCGGTCGGCGGATGTCGCACTCCCGCCAGCCGGGCGGCCTTCAGCTCCAGGTACCGCTGCTCGGGCCGACTCGTGGTGCCTCGGGCCGCCGCCAGGTACGCGTCCCGCGCCGCGCCGGCCTCCCCGGCCAGCTCCAGCAGGTGCGCCCGGACGGCGGCGAGCCGGTGGTGCCCGGCGGTGCGTTCGTCGGCGTCCAGGGACGTGAGCAGGGCCAGCCCGGCCCGGGGCCCGTCCACCATGGCAACCGCCACCGCCTGGTTGAGAGTGACAAGCGGGTTCGGCGCGATCCGGGCCAGCAGCCGGTAGAGGGCGACGATCTGCCGCCAGTCCGTCTCCGCCGCCGTCGGCGCCTCGGCGTGCACCGCGGCGATCGCGGCCTGGAGTTGGTACGGGCCGGGCGGCGACCAGGTCAACGCGTCGGTGATCAACGCGATCCCCTCCGCGCTGGCGGCGGCGTCCCACCGGCCGCGGTCCTGCTCGGCGAGCGGCACCAACTCACCGTCCGGGCCGAGCCGGGCCGCCCGGTGCGCGTCGGTGAGCAGCATCAACGCCAGCAACCCGGCCACCTCGCCGTCGTCGGGCAGCAGCCCGTGCAGGACGCGCGTCAACCGGATCGCCTCGCCGGTCAGCTCGGACCGGTGCAGGTCCGGGCCACTGGACGCGGTGTAACCCTCATTGAAGATCAGGTAGAGCACGCGGAGCACCGTGCGCAGCCGCTCGTCCCGCTCGGCCGGCCCGGGCATGGTGAACTGGGCCCCAGCGGCCTCGATCCGCTGCTTCGCCCGGCGGATCCGTTGACTCATCGTCGCCTCCGGCAACAGGTGCGCCCGGGCGATCTGGGCGGTGCTGAGACCGCCGACCGCCCGCAGGGTCAGCGCCACCTGCGCCGAACCGGTCAACGCCGGGTGGCAGCAGAGGAACAGCAGGGTGAGGGTGTCGTCGGCGTCCGCCGCCGCGGGCTCCGCGTCGGCCGCCGGCGCCACCGCGGCGTACGCCGGCTCGCGCAGCGCCACCGCCAGCTCCCGGTCCCGGCGGGCGCTCTCGCTGCGCCACTCGTCGGTGAGCCGGCGGGTGGCCACGGTGAGCAGCCACGCGCGCGGACTGTCCGGTACGCCCTGCGCGGGCCACTGCGTCGCGGCGGCGAGCAGCGCCTCCTGGACCGCGTCCTCGCACCTGTCGAACTGGCCGTGCCGGCGGACCAGCAGGCCGAGGACCTGCGGCGCGATCGTGCGCAGCAGGTCCTCGACCGTCCGGTCGTCTGTCACATCTCCGCTCCGGCCTCGTCCATGATCGGGCGGACCTCCATGGCACCGCCGAAGCGCACGTCCGGCCAGCGGGCGGCGATCTCGGCGGCCCGCTGCGGGCTGTCGCAGTCGACCGCCAGGTAACCGGCGAACTGCTCCTTGCTCTCCATGAACGGCCCGTCGATGACCTCGGCCCGGCCGTCGACGGCCCGGACCGTCAACGTCTGCGACGGATTGGCCAGCGCCTGCCCGCCGATCAACTCGCCGGTCTCGGTCAACTCCTTCATGATCTCGTCGACCTCCCCGAACAGGGCGGTGCGGTCCTGCTCGGAAAGCTCCTCGGTGAAGCCGGGCCGGTTCCAGATCAGCAGCATGTACTTCACGGCGACGCTCCTCGGGCTCTGCTCGCACCCCGGTCGGGGCGCGACTCACCGGAGGGTCGGAGCCGACAACCCGATCCCTACGGCGTACCGAAGGAGATCGCAGATATCTCCGCCGGTGGCGGTCCCACGCCGGGTGGCTCAGCGCCGATCGGGTCGGCGCGAGGTGGCTCAGCGCCGATCGGGTCGGCCGGGCACCTGGCGGGGCTTGCGCCCGCCGCCGACGTCCAACGACGCCCGGTCGGCGGCCGAGGTGCCCGACGACCAGCCCTCGGCGTCGCGCACGCTGAGTCGGTGCCGGGTGACGCCCGGGAAGAGCGTGTCCAGCCGCTCCCGGACCGCCTCGCCCCGGGCGGCGAGCACCGGCAACAGCCGCTCCGCCCCGGCCGTCTCGGCCGCTGCCCGGTCCGCCGCGTCGGTGGCCGCCTCGGTCGCCGCGCGCAACCGCTCGCCGATCCGCAGCGCGAACGCGTTGAGGAACGACTCGTCCCAGACCTTCGTCCGCCGCCCCGACCCGGCCCGCCGCTCGGCCCGACCCCGCAACATGGCGGCGGTGGCCTGCACCAGCAGCGAGGTGTAGAGCAACTCCACCGCCACCAGGTCGGCCGGCCAGCCCAGCACTGTGGCGAAGCCGAGATCGTCGGACCAGACCGCCTCACACCTGTTCGCCGCCGCCACCTCCTGCACCAGCAGTGCCTTCGCACCCGCGTACGGGGTGTCGGTGCTCAGGCGTACCCCGCCGGGCACGTCGCCGCGCTCCGACCCGGCGGCCAGCAACGCCTCGTCGATGCTGTGCCGGGCAATCAACTCCTGCGCCTTGCCGGTCAGCGCCTCCGCCTCGGCCGGGAAGGTCGTCGACTCGGCCTTGGCCAGCAGCGCCCGTACCCGGTCCAGCATCGGCGACCCGCTGCGCGCCGTACCGGCCGACCGGGCGGTCACCGCCCCGCTCGACCCGGGTGGCGGGCGCAGCACCGCGATCGGCGGCAGGCTCTCCACGAGCGCGAGGACGTCCACGGCCGCGCGGAGCGCGTCGACCCGGTCCAGCGACTCGCGGGCGGACCAGCCGGACAGCACCCTCTCGTGGTCCGCGCGGACCTCGGCGGCCAACGCGCGCAACTGCTCGTCGAACCAGGCCGGGACCGGATCCGACTGCGCGCGCCGCTGCACGGCCATCGCGTCGCGGACCAGCCGCGCCGCGCGGGCGTCGAGCCGCCGCGCGGTGAGCCGGTCCACGTCGACCGGCTGCCAGCCGCGCGGCCAGAGTCGCGCCAGGCCGCGGACCAGACGACGCACCAGAGCCGCGTCCACCGCCGTGGTGCCGTCCGTCGCGCCGGTGCCGACCATCAGCTGGTCCAGCTGCCGTTCGGCCTGCCGTACGTCGGTGCCGCGCACCGCCGCGAGTGCGTTGGCGACGAGTTCGTCCGCGTCCGGCACGGGCACCTCCTTCTCGGGATCTGACTGTCGTTGCCCCTCCAGGCTCCATGATCATGCCGCTCGTGGCCCGGGAGTCACGAAACGGGAGGTGATTGCTCACCCAGCCTTGATCAACACGGCTTTCCGAAAGTCGCGGTATCCCACCCGGGTGGACACCCCGGTTTCGCCAAACTCGTGTTGATCACGCCCGGGTGGGCGCCCGTCATCGGCTTCAGCGGCATGGTTCGTCCGTTCCGGGGTAATTTGAGGCCAGCCTGACGTGGATGCGAGGTGTGTGATGGCCGATTCACGCCCGTCGAGCCACCACATCGTCGACGCTCGTTCCTCCACCCTCGTCGGCGTCCTGCTCGGCATCGCGATCATGGCGGCGGTGGACGAGATCGTCTTCCACCAGTTGCTGGCCTGGCACCACTTCTACGACCGGTCGACCCCCATGGTGGCACTGCTCTCGGACGGGCTGCTGCACGCCGCCGAGGTGATCGCCCTGGTCGGCGGGTTCTTCTGGTTCGCCGACCTGCGTCGGCGGCACGCCCTGTCGGCCCGGCTCGCCTGGGGTGGCTTCCTGCTCGGCGCCGGAGGGTTCCAGCTCTTCGACGGGCTGATCGACCACAAGGTCCTGCGGCTGCACCAGATCCGTTACGGGGTGCACCTCGTGCCGTACGACGTGGTGTGGAACGTGGCCGGCGCGGCCCTGTTGCTGGCCGGCGCCCTGCTGGTCCGGCGCGCCCGGTCGCGCGAGCGCCGCCGATGACGGTGCTCCTGCCCGGTCCGCCCGCCTGGTCCGTTGCGCCGTTCGCGCACGGCGGGGACGCCGCGGGTGGGCCGGCCTGGCTTCCGCTGTTCCCGGTCGCGTTGCTGGCCGGCGGCTACCTGCTGGCCGCCGTGCGTGACCCCCGGGGTTGGGACCATCGGCGTACCGCCGCCTGGCTGGTCGGGTGCGCAATGCTGGCGGTCGCCGTCGGGCCGTTGGCCCAGTTTCCGGACGACCCGCGCGGGCACGTGGCGCAGCATCTGCTGCTCGGCATGCTGGCCCCGCTCGGGCTGGTACTCGGCGCCCCGGTCACCCTGCTACTGCGGGTCGCGCCGACACCGGTACGCCGGACGGTGGGCCGGTTGCTGCGCGCCCGCCCGCTGCACCTGATCGCGCACCCGGTCACCGCGGCGCTGCTCAGCACGGGTGGGCTGGCGTTGGTGCTGCTCACCCCGCTGTACGCGGCGGCCGAGCGGCAGCCCGTGCTGCACCACGCCGTACACCTGCACTACCTGGCCGCCGGCTACCTCTTCGCCTGGTCCCTGGCCGGGCCGGACCCGGCGCCGCGCCGGCCGGGCCTGGCGGTACGGGTCGGCGCGTTACTCGGTGCGGCGGCCGGCCACGCCGTGCTGGCCAAGTACCTGTACGCGCGGGCCGGCATCCTTCCGCCCGGCCTCGACAACCCGGATCCGGCGGCGTTCCGCGCCGCCGCCCAGCTCATGTACTACGGCGGGGACCTGGCCGAACTCCTGCTCGCAACAGCCCTCTTCGCCACCTGGTACCACCGGCACCCGCACCGCCTCCGTCCGTTGGCCAAGAGGTTCGCGGGAAGCTCTTGATCAACGGGGCCGGGGGTCGGAGGTGCGCGGTTGGAGGGCGGCGGAGAGGCGCTGGATAAACGTGCGGATGCTCTCCTCGCTGTGCCGGGTTTCGATCTCGTCGTTGAGCGGGACCTCCGAGCGCAGCGCCTGGTCCAGTGCGTCCAGCGTCGCGGTCCGGTCGCCCGGGTAGCGCCCGTCGATCACGCCACGGGCGACCCAGGCCACCACCGAGTCGTCAAGCACCTGCTCGAACTGGATTCCGTAGAGGATTCCGTTGATGTGGCCCTTCCACAGGTCCGTGGCCATGCTCGTCGACTCCCTGGAAGAAGTGGCTGCCGTCCCGGCCGGGATCCGGCTCTGCCGAGCCTGCCATCACTTTCCGGGACCTGCAGAGCCGTCAGGTCCGTCGCGGCCAGGTGTCGAGAATCGCCGCCGCCGGCTGGACGTCCCTCTCCGGGTCCGGCGCCGGGGTTGGTCGGTCGGTCGGCGTACGGTCGAAGCGGGGTGCCGGGGCCGGTTGGATCTCGCCGCCGACCTCGACGAAGGTGCCCCGCGCCGCGTTATGTGGGTGTTGGTGCGCCGCACCGGGGGCGAGCACCGGCGCGACGCAGGCGTCCAGGTCGGTGAAGACCGCCGTCCACTCGTCCCGGGTGCGCTCGGCGAACCGTTCGGTGAAGCGCCGGCGCAGCTCGTCCCAGCCGCTCGGGTCGTACTGGGCGGGCAGGTCCGGGTCGTCGGCGAGGTCGAGGCCACTGAGGAGTACGGCGTAGAAGGCCGGTTCCATCGCGCCGACGGCCATGAATCCGCCGTCGGCGGTGGCGTACGTGTCGTAGAACGGCGCTCCGCCGTCGAACAGGTTGCGGCCACGCGGCGCGGACCACAGGCCACTGCCGAGCAGCCCGTGCAGGAACGACGTGAGCAGCGCCGACCCGTCCACCATGGCCGCGTCGATCACCTGGCCGACGCCGGAGCGTTTGCGTTCGAGCAGCGCGGCCAACACGCCGACGGCGAGCAGCATGCCCCCTCCGGCGAAGTCGGCGAGGAGGTTCATCGGCGCGTACGGGCGCTCGCCGACCCGACCCAGCGGCTCCAACGCCCCCGCCACCGCGATGTAGTCGATGTCGTGCCCGGCGCGGGACGCCAGCGGGCCGTCCTGGCCCCAGCCGGTCATCCGCGCGTACACCAGTCGGGGGTTGCGGGCCTGGCAGACCTGCGGGCCGAAGCCGAGCCGTTCGGCGACCCCCGGCCGGTACGCCTCGACCAGCACGTCCGCCCGGTCCACGAGGCGCAGCAGGTCGGTCACCCCGGTCGGGGACTTCAGGTCCAGTGCGGTCACCCGTCGACCGCGCTGCAACGGCCCACCGGTCGGCGCGGCCAGCCGCCCCGCACCCGGGCCTCCCGGCCGGTCCACCCGCACCACGTCCGCGCCGAGGTCGGCGAGCACCATGCAGCCGAACGGCGCCGGCGCGAGGCTGGCCAACTCCACCACCCGCACCCCGGCCAACGGCCCACCGCGCGCCGCCGTCACGCGACGCCCACCGGTTCGACGGGGTGGGCCGCGAGTCGGTCGACCAGGTCGGCCGGGGGCGTGAACCGGTCGCCGTACCGTTCGGCCAGCTCGGCGGCGCGGGCCGCGAAGCCGGCGGGACCGCCCGCGTACTGCCGGACGTAGCGGATGACCCCGCCGGTCCAGGCGGGGAAGCCGATGCCGAAGATCGAGCCGATGTTGGCGTCGGTCTCGGTGCGCAGCACCCCCTCGTCGAGGCAGCGCAGCGCGTCCAGCGCCTCGGCGAAGAGCATCCGCTCCTGGAGGTCGGTGAACGGCACCGCCCGGCCGGCGTCGGTGACCAGGTCGGCGAGGCCGGACCACAACCGGCCGCGGGTGCCGTCGTCGTAGGAGTAGAAGCCCCGACCGGCGGTACGCCCCGACCGGTCGTACGCGTCGACCAGCTCGTCCACGAGCCGGTGCGCGGGCAGTGGCAGGTACTCCTCGCTGGCCGCCTCGAACTGGCGGCGGATCCGCTGGATCAGGGTGAGACTGACCTCGTCGGCCAGCGCGAGGGGCCCGGTCGGGTAGCCGGCCTGCAACGCGGCCTGCTCCACCGACGCGGCGGGGACACCCTCGGCGACCATGCCGACCGCCTCGTCCAGGAACCGACCGATCACCCGGCTGGTGAAGAAGCCCCGACCGTCGTTGACCACGATCGGGGTCTTGCCGATCCGCCGGCCCAGGTCGAACGCCCTTGCCAGGGCGGCGTCGCTGGTTCGCGCGCCGACCACGATCTCCAGCAGCGGCATCCGGTCCACCGGGGAGAAGAAGTGCATGCCGATGAAGTCGGCCGGCCGGTCCACTCCCTCGGCCAGCCCGGTGATCGGCAGGGTGGAGGTGTTGGAGGCGAGCAGCGCGCCCGGCGCCAACACCGGCAGCACCTCGGCGAAGACCGCCTTCTTCAGCGCCGGGTCCTCGAAGACCGCCTCGATCACCACGTCGCAGCCGGCCAACGCGTCGACCTGGTCGGTGGTGGTGATGCGGTCCAGGACGGCTCGGGCGTCCGTCTCCGTCGCGCGGCCCTTGCGTACCGTGCGGGCCAGCAACCGTTCGGCGTGCTCCCGCGCCCGGCCGGCGGCCTCCGGCGTGACGTCCTTGACCACCACGTCCAACCCGGCGCTGGCGCAGGCGTACGCGATGCCCGCGCCCATCATGCCGGCGCCGAGCACCGCCACCCGGTGCACCGGCGGGGCGTGCACGTCGGTCGGTCGGGCCGCGCCGCCGTTGACGGCCTTCAGGTCGAAGAAGAACGCACCGATCATGTTCTTGGCGACCTGCCCGGTGAGCAGGCCGATCAGGTGCCGGGTCTCCACGGTGAACGCCGTCTCCAGGTCGACCTGCGCGCCCTCGACGGCGGTCGCCAGGATCGCCTCCGGTGCGGGTAGCCGGGCGCCCTTGAGCTGCTTGCGCAGCGTGGCCGGGAAGGCCGGCAGTTGGGCGGCCAACGAGCGGCTGGCCGGGGTGCCGCCGGGCATCCGGTAGCCCGGCCGGTCCCACGGCTGGCTGGCCTGCGGGTTGGCGGTGATCCACGCGCGGGCGTGGTCCAGCAGCTCCGCCTCGGTGGCCACCACCTCGTCGACCAGCCCGGCGGCCAGCGCGTCGGCGGGGCGCATCCGTCGGCCGGTGAGCAGCACCGTGGTCAGCGCCGTGGCCAGGCCGAGCATCCGTACCGTCCGGGTGACACCGCCGGCCCCGGGCAGCAGGCCCAGGGTCACCTCGGGCAGCCCGAGCCGGCTGGCCGGCACGTCCAGCGCGATCCGGTGGTGGCAGGCGAGCGCGATCTCCAGGCCACCGCCGAGCGCGGAGCCGTTGACCGCGGCGACCACCGGTCGGCCGAGCGTCTCCAGCCGACGCAGGTCCCGTTTGATGGTGTTGAGCAGCTCGGTCAGTTCGGGCGCGTCGGCGCGGGTGGCCCGGACCATCTCCGGCAGGTCGCCACCTGCGAAGAAGGTGGACTTGGCGCTTGTCACGATCACGCCGAGGAGATCGCGTTCGGCCTCCAGCCGGTCCAGTGCGGCTCTCATCGACGCGGCGTACGTCCGGTTCATGGTGTTGGCGGACTGGTCGGGGTCGTCCAGGGTGAGCGTGACGATGCCGTCGGCGTCGCGGTCGTACCGAATGGTGTTGGTCATGGTCGTCCCCCGGGTCAGCAGCGCTCGAGAACTGTGGCGACGCCCATGCCGCCGCCGATGCAGAGGGTCACCACGGCGCGACGCAGGTCGCGGCGCTCCAACTCGTCCAACGCCGTGCCGAGCAGCATCGCACCGGTCGCGCCGAGGGGGTGGCCGAGCGCGATCGCGCCACCGTTGACGTTCACCAGGTCGGGGTCGAGGCCCAGGTCGCGGACGTACTTGAGGACCACCGCGGCGAACGCCTCGTTGATCTCGAACAGGTCGATGTCGTCGACTGTCAGCCCGGCGACGGCGAGCGCCTTGTGCGTGGCCGGGATCGGGCCGGTCAACATCAGCGTCGGGTCCGCGCCGGTGACCGCCGCGCCGGCGATCCGGGCCCGCGGGGTCAGGCCGAGGTCCCGGCCCACCTCCTCCGACCCGATCAGTACGAGCGCGGCGCCGTCCACGATGCCTGACGAGTTGCCCGCGTGGTGGACGTGGTCGATGGCCTCCAACCAGTGGAACTTCTGGAGGGCGACCGCGTCGAAGCCGGCGGCCTCGCCCATGGTGGCGAAGGACGGGGTCAGTCGGGCCAGCCCTTCCCGGGTGGTCTCCGGGCGCGGGTGTTCGTCCACGGTGAGGATGTCCAGCCCGTTGCCGTCACGGACCGGCACCACCGAGCGCGCGAAGTGCCCACCGGCCCAGGCCTTGGCGGCTCGCTCCTGTGACCGCAGCGCGTAGCCGTCCACGTCGTCGCGGGTGAAGCCCTCCAGGGTGGCGATCAGGTCGGCGCTGACCCCCTGCGGTACGAAGGACGTGGCGAGCGCGGTCTGCGGATCGGTGGCCCAGGCCGCGCCGTCGGAGCCCATCGGCACCCGGGACATCGACTCGACCCCGCCGGCGAGCAGCAGGTGCTCCCAGCCGGAGCGGACCCGCGCGGCGGCCGAGTTGACCGCCTCCAGTCCGGAGGCGCAGAACCGGTTGAGCTGCACCCCGCCCACCTCGTCGGGCAGCCCGGCCAGCAGCGCGGCGGCGCGTGCCAGGTCGCCGCCCTGCTCGCCGACCGGGGTCACGATGCCGAGCAGCAGATCCTCCAGCCGGCCCACGTCCAGGCCGGGGTTGCGCTCGCGCAACGCGTCGATCAGGCCCACCACCAGGGAGATCGGCTTGACCCCGTGCAGCGCCCCGGTGTCCCGGCCGCGTCCGCGCGGGGTGCGGACCGCGTCATAGACGTACGCCTCAGAGGGCACGGGCGATCAACTCCTTCATGATCTCGTTGGTGCCGCCGTAGATCTTCTGGACCCGGGCGTCGGCGTACATCCGGGCGATCGGGTACTCCGTCGTGTAGCCGTAGCCGCCGAACAGCTGCAGACACCTGTCGACGACCTCGCACTGCCCGTCGGTGAGCCAGGACTTCGCCATCGCCGCGGTCGCCACGTCCAGGTCGCCGCGCGTGTGCCGGACGATGCAGTCGTCCAGGAAGACCCGGCTGACCCGGGTGCGGGTGGCACACTCGGCGAGCACCATCCGGGTGTTCTGGTGGCCCATCAGCGTCTTGCCGAAGGCGGTGCGTTCCTTGGCGTACGCGACTGTCAGCTCGACGGCCCGTTCCATGGCCGCGACCGCGCCGACGCCGATGACCAGCCGTTCCTGCGGAAGCTGCCGCATGAGCTGGATGAAGCCCAGCCCTTCGGCGTCGCCGAGCAGGTTGGCCGCCGGCACCCGGAACTCGTCGAAGAACAACTCGGCGGTGTCGTTGGCGTGCAGCCCGATCTTGGACAGCAGTCGGCCCCGACGGAAGCCCTCCGGGTCGCCGCTCACCTCGCAGACCAGCAGCGAGACACCTGCCGCCCGCTGCTCGGGGTCGGTCTTCACGGCCACGATGATCAGGTCGGCCAGGCCGCCGTTGGTGATGAACGTCTTCGCGCCGGTGACCAGGTAGTCGTCGCCGTCGCGGACCGCCCGGGTCCGCATCGCCTGGAGATCGGAGCCGCCGTCCGGCTCGGTCATCGCGATCGCGCCGACCAGTGCACCGCTGCACAGGCCGGGCAACCACCGCCGCTTCTGCTCCGCGCTGCCGTACGCCACCAGGTAGCCGGTGACGATGCCACTGTGGACGGCCAGCCCGAGGCTGCTCTCCCCGGTGTACGTCTGCTCGTGCAGCAGCACTGCCTCGTGGGTGAACTGGCCGCCTCCGCCGCCGTACTCCTCCGGGACGGACAGGCCCAGCAGCCCCAGCTCACCGGCACGCCGGTAGTGCTCGCGGTCCGGATGGCCCTGCGCCAGCAGGCGGTCGGTGTGCGGCAGCACCTCTTTGGTGAAGAAGGTGCGCGCCAGGTCGGCGAGGTCGTCGTGCTCGGGCTCGCGCCAGGCTGAGGGAGATCCGTCGAGCGGGGGCGTCGGCATGTGCACCACCCTCGCGCGCTGTTGGCAGCATGTCAATAAGTCTCGATCGGTGGCCCCGAGGGCGCGGCGGCAGGATGCGGCGCCGCCCCCCACCAGCGCGGCGGACGCACTGACTGGGGGCGGCGTGGCAGGGGCGGTGAACTAGCGCCTCGGCGGCCGCGGCGGCGGCGTCGGGCGCATCGCGGCCAGAGTCGCCACTTCCTGGCGTAGCTGGCCGAGGTAGGGGTGGAAGTAGTCGCCCGGGCACTCCGTCGGATCGCCCCCGATGCTCGCCCAGTCCCGGTGGCCCGAGATGACCGCCACGTTGCCACTTGCCCCGCTGACCGGATTGACGTATCCGGTCCGACCCGTGGGGTTGAGTCGACTCGTGAGGCTGAGCCCCGCCAGGACGAGGGCCAACGACCGTTGCGCGGCGGGGCTGGGCAGGCGGGACGTGTACCGGCCCAACAGGCAGACGCCGATGTTGCCCGCGTTGAAACCGCCCACGTGCGCCGCGTTGACCATGAGTGGCCGACCGTCGCTGCCGACCCCCGGACCGTAGACCGGCTGCGGCCCCGGGTCGGAATAGCGGCCCTCGTAGACCCGTCCGCCCTCGTCGATCAGCAGGTGGTAGCCGATGTCGCCAAACTCCTGCAGTACGCACTGGTCGTAGTAGATGGCGCGAACCGTGGCCGCAGGATCGGGGTCCTCGTTGTGCTCGTACACCCCACTGTGGTGCACCGTCAGCGTCTGCACCGGGTAGAACTCGCCCGGCCACAGCACGCTGCCGTTCGGGCCGACCCGCAACGACTCGTCAGCTCCCCAGCCGGACCGTGGCAGATACGTCGGCGGCCGCGGGGCACCGGGCGGCAGCGGAAGGCTGTTCGTCTCCGCGTTCGCGACCGTCTGCCGAGCCCCGTCGACCATGTTCAGCTCGACAACTGTGGCGGCCGAGCCGTCGCCGACCTGGACCTCGTATCCGGTCGCGCCGTTGGCCACCACGATGTCCGACCGGGCCGACACCGCCCGACCGTCCCGACCGTTCGGGCACGCGCTGATCTCCAGCCAGTCGCTCCACCCCTTGCCGGTACGCAGGCGTACCGCCGCCGCCGGGCCGCTGTGCGCGACGGACAGGTGAGTCAACGGGATGGCCGGAGCGGTCACCACCGTTCGGCTCATCAGTCGACCACGGCGGGCCGCGAGCGGCGCCGTCACCGTGGAGGTGGACGGGGCCGCTGTCGCCGACCCGCCGAACGCACCGGCGGCCGACAGGCCGACGGCCGCACCGGCCGCGCCAGACAACAATCGACGTCGAGAAACCAAGACTTCGCTCCCTTACTCAGTTGATCCGGTCCGATGGCATCCACGGCGAGGCCGGGCCGGTCGGACTGTCACTGATGCGTGGCAAGGGTAGAGCAGAAGGTGGATCACCGCAGGCCGCTCGAAGGGCGTACCCCGTCCCGGGGAGTGCCCGCTGGGCCGGTCCGTTGATCAGGTGATGAAAAGTAGGTCAGAGACCGCCCTGGCACCTACTTTCCATCACCTGATCAGGGTGCGGGCGGGTGGCGCTCGATAGGGTCGGGCAGATGAGTGTCGAGACGGCTCCGCGCCGCCGCCGTCTGGAGCCGGACGCCCGGCGCGGGCAGATCCTGGCCTGCGCGGTCCGGCTGTTCGGCGAACGCCCGTACGCGGACGTGTCGACCACCGACGTCGCCCGGGAGGCGGGTGTCGCTCGCGGTCTGGTCAACCACTACTTCGGTGCGAAGAAGGACCTCTATCTGGAGGTCGTCCGGGTCATGGTGACCATCCCGGAGGTCGCCCTCGAACGGTTGCCCAAGGGTGACCTGCGGACCCGGGTCGACGCGAGCGTCTCCTGGTTTCTCGACGTGGTGTCGCGGCACAGCACCTCCTGGTTGGCGGCGGTCACCGCCCGGGGGATGGGCGGCGACGCCGACGTGGAGCGGGTGCTGGCCGAGGCCGAGGAGGTCGCGGCGGACCGCATGCTCGTCGCCGTCGGCCTGGCCGGCGAGGCAGGGCATCGGGAGGAGTTGCGTGCCATGGCTCGCGCGTACGGCGGGCTCGCCACGTCGACCGCCCGGGAGTGGCTCCAGCGCGGTGCGTTGACGCGCGCCCAGGTGCACCTGCTGCTCGCCACCACCCTGCTGACAATCGTCGAACAGGTCATCCCGCAGGCCGTCGGCGGCGAACCGGCGCGACCGGAGGGCTGACAGAGCCCGCTCAGGCGGCGCGGCGTCCGCCGGCCCGCCCGGCGCGCGCCGCCGGGGCGGCTTGACCGGCGCGTGCCGCCGGGGCGGCATAGCGGTCGGCGGCCTGCGCCGGGTACGACTCGGGGCGAACCACCCGCAGTGGCCGGTCCACCTCGTCGGCCCCGAACCGCCAGCGTGACGGTGCCGGCTGCCGCTGCGGCGCGGGTCCACCGGGGCGCAGACCGGGCCGGGACAGCACCACCGTGATCAGGTAACCGACCACCAGGAAGCCGTGACTGACCAACCGCTCCCCGCCCACCGAGCCGGTGGCCAGGTCGTTGACCGAGAGCAGCAGCAACGTGCCGACGAACGCGCTGAGCATCGGCAGCAGCCCGGCCGGCGGGCTGCGGCGTACCGCGACGAAGAGGAAGCCGGCACCCACCGCCACGTTCCACGCGGCCGACTCGTGCCACAGGTGCTGGCCGGTCGGGTGCAGGTGGTCGGCGGTCGCGCCCCGGCCCACCTGGGCCAGGCCGAGCACCAACTGCACCGCGCCGAGCAGCCCGAGCGCCGCGCGCAGCCCGGCGACCAGCTTGCCGCGCCCGAATGCCTGGCGCAGTCCGGCGACCAAACCGGCGCGCCCGAACGCCGCGCGCAGCCCGGCGACCGAGCCGCCGCGCCGCCACCGCGATCGGCGGGTCGGCTCGGCCGCGACGGCGGCCAGGATCGCCGCGGTGCGGTCGGGCACATCGGCGACCAACCGGGTACGGACCCGACGCGTCACCGCGGCCGCGGCCGTGAACCAGGCCCGGCACTCGGCACACCCGTCGAGGTGCCCCTGCACCGCCGCCAGTTCGGCGGCGGTCTCCTCCCCGTCCAACTGCGCGGACAGGACCTCCCGCCACTGCTCACACCCCATGTACCGGTAGTCGCTCCAGCGACCGCTCCGGTTCCCGGCGACCGTGGCGGGTTGTGGAATACTCGCCGGATCATGACGCGTTACGGCCTGCTGATCCTGCCCGCCACCAACCGGGTGTACGCCCGCTCCGCCGTCGACCTCACCCGGGCCGAGCTGGAGATCTTCGGCCGTTCGGCCCTGAACGGCCGGGTCGGCGAGCTGGACACCGAGGTCGTCGGAGGGGCGTCCTACGTCACCTTCACCGGTGACGGGCTGACCGAACGTGACCTGGCCGTCCTGGGCAACCTCTCCGCGGGGTACGCGCTGTTCGAGATCGTCGGTGAGCTGCTGCGGCCGATCGAGTGGAGCCGACTGGACCGCTACGACGACGACCTGCTCACCATCCAGAAGTACCCCGGCAAGACCAACGAGCAGTTCACCAAGCTGCTGCTCAACGTCACCCTGCTCGCCTCGGACTGGGCCGGCGAGCTGACCAGCCGGCGGTTCCGGGTGCTCGACCCGCTCTGCGGTCGGGGCACCACCCTCAACCAGGCCCTGATGTACGGGTTCGACGCCGCCGGCATCGAGCGCGACCAGAAGGACGTCGAGGCGTACCGGACGTTCATCACCACCTGGCTGAAGCAGAAGCGGGTCAAGCACCGGGTGCTGGAGTCGGGGCCGGTGCGGCGCGAACGCAAGGTGGTCGGCCGACGGGTGAGGATCGAGCTGGCGCCCACCCGCGAGGAGCACAAGGCCGGCCAGACCCAACTGCTCGACGTGGTCAACGCCGACACGGTCCGTTCTTCGGAGTTCTTCCGCCCGGAGACCGTCGACCTGATCGTCGCCGACGCACCGTACGGCGTGCAGCACGGCAGCCGTACGGCCGAGAAGGGCCTGACCCGTGATCCGCTGGCGTTGCTCGCGGACGCCGCGCCGGTCTGGGCGCGGTTGCTGCGTCCCGGCGGTGCCCTCGGTATCTCCTGGAACACCCACGTGGCCAGCCGCGAGGACGCGGCGGCGGCGCTTGCCGACGCCGGCCTGACCGTGGTCGACGAGGAGCCCTACCGCGCGCTGCGGCACCGGGTCGACCAGTCGATCATGCGCGACGTGCTGGTGGCCCGCCGCCCAGCCTGACCGGGCCTCGCACCTCCGCTCCCGCCACGCCCTGCGCCACCCCCTCCGGGGCGCGCATGCCTCTCGCGTGCCCTTTGCTCTGCACCCGCGGAGGCGACGCTCACGGTCTGTAGCTGGTGCGTCCGCGGGTGCAGAGCAAAGGGCGGACAACTGGTCTTGACCTCGCGGACCACCGGGGGTTATGTGCCGCATTTCACCTGTTCAGTGCACGGGTGTGAAAACCACGTCAAGAAAAGGTTCGCCGCCGTCATGGTCGCGTTATGACCCCTGCCGTCCGGCTGTTGGTGGGGCTTTGCTTGCCCGGCGCGACCGGAAGGCGGTCGCGACGAACCTTTCCGGCTGAGGAGTCAGCGTGTCTGACGTGGTGTTCGTGGTCCTGACGGTGGCGCTGTTCGCAGTGCTCGCCCTGGTGGTCCGGGCGGTGGAGAAGCTGTGAACGCGGTAAACGCCGTCGGTCTGGTGCTCGCGGTCGTCCTGGGCGCGTTCCTGGTGTTCGCCCTGTTGTTTCCGGAGCGCTTCTGATGACCATGACAACAGCGGGCGTCATCTTCATCGTGACGCTGGTGGCGGTCCTCGTCGCCGTCTACAAGCCGTTCGGCGACCACATGTTCCGGGCGGTCGCCGGCACGAGGCAGTCGCGGGTCGAGCGGGGCGTCTTCCGGCTGGTCGGGGTCAACCCGGCCGCCGAACAGACCTGGGGTGTGTACGCCCGCAGTGTGCTGGCATTCTCCGCGGTCTCGATCCTGTTCCTGTACCTGTTCCAGCGGGTGCAGAACCACCTGTGGCTGTCCCTGGGGTTCGACCCGGTGGTGCCGCACGGCGCGTGGAACACGGCCGTGTCGTTCGTGACCAACACCAACTGGCAGTCGTACTCGGGTGAGTCGACGATGGGCCACCTGGTGCAGATGGCCGGCCTGGCCGTGCAGAACTTCGTCTCGGCGGCGGTCGGCATCGCGGTGGCGGTCGCGCTGGTCCGCGGCTTCGCCCGCAGCCGCACCGGGCAGCTCGGCAACTTCTGGGTCGACCTGACCCGGATCGTGCTGCGGATCCTGCTGCCGATCGCGGTCCTCGGCGCCATCGTGTTGATGATCGGCGGGGTGGTGCAGAACCTGTCCGGCGGCACCGACGTGAACACGCTGACCGGCGGCACCCAGACCATCACCGGCGGCCCGGTCGCCAGCCAGGAAGCGATCAAGGAGCTGGGCACCAACGGCGGCGGCTTCTACAACGTCAACAGCGCCCACCCGTTCGAGAACCCCACCACCTGGACCAACTGGCTGCAGATCTTCCTGCTCCTGCTGATCCCGTTCAGCCTGCCCCGGGTCTTCGGCCGGATGGTCGGGCAGAACCGGCAGGGCTACGCCATCGCCGCGGTGATGGGCATCCTCGCGTTCCTCAGCGTCGCCCTCACCAACATCTTCGAGCTGGCCGGCCACGGCACGGTACCGCAGGCGGTCGGCGCGGCGATGGAGGGCAAGGAGGTGCGGTTCGACGTGTCGAACTCGGCCACCTTCGCCGCTGCCACCACGCTCACCTCGACCGGTGCGGTCAACTCGTTCCACGACTCGTTCACCTCGCTCGGCGGCATGATGACGATGGTCAACATGATGCTCGGCGAGGTCGCGCCGGGCGGCACCGGTTCGGGTCTCTACGGACTGCTGATCCTCGCCGTGATCACGGTCTTCGTGGCCGGTCTGATGGTGGGCCGCACCCCCGAGTACCTGGGCAAGAAGATCGGCTCACGCGAGATCAAGTTCGCCTCGCTCTACTTCCTGATCACGCCGATCCTGGTGCTCGTCGGCACGGCTGCGGCGTTCGGCACCGGCAACAACTCCACGGCGCTCAACGTCGGCCCACACGGCCTCTCCGAGGTGCTGTACGCGTTCACCTCGGCCAGCAACAACAACGGCTCCGCCTTCGGCGGCATCACCGTCAACACCACCTGGTGGGACACCGCGCTCGGGTTGTGCATGCTGCTGGGCCGGTTCCTGCCGCTCATCTTCGTGCTCGCGTTGGCCGGCTCGCTGGCCCGCCAGGCACCCACCCCCGCGTCCGAGGGCACCCTGCCGACCCACCGACCGCTGTTCATCGGCATGGTCGTCGGCGTCACGGTCGTCCTCGTCGCGCTGACCTTCCTGCCCGCGCTCGCGCTCGGCCCGCTGGCAGAGGGGCTCTGACCACCATGAGGAACGAAGCAATGTCCGTCACCTCCGCTCCGACAGAGCAACTCCCCGGCACACCGGCCACCCAGGGCAACCGGATCGGTGGGGGTCTGCTCGACCCCCAGCAGCTCATCCGGTCCCTGCCCGACGCGGCACGCAAGCTCGACCCCCGCACGCTGTGGCGCAACCCGGTGATGCTGATCGTCGAGGTCGGCGCGGCCTTCACCACAGTCCTGGCGGTGCTCGACCCGTCGGTGTTCGCCTGGGCGATCACCATCTGGCTCTGGCTGACAGTGGTCTTCGCCAACCTGGCCGAGGCGGTCGCCGAGGGCCGGGGCAAGGCCCAGGCCGCGACCCTGCGCCAGGCGAAGAAGGACACCATCGCCACCCGGCTGGTCGACTGGAAGCCGGGCGCCCGGGCCAACACCTACCGCGACGAGGCGGTGCCCGCGCCGGAGCTGCGCCAGGGCGACGTCGTACTGGTCGAGGCCGGCGGCATCATCCCCGGTGACGGCGACATCGTCGAGGGCATCGCCAGCGTCGACGAGTCGGCCATCACCGGCGAGTCGGCCCCGGTGATCCGGGAGTCCGGAGGTGACCGCAGCGCGGTCACCGGCGGCACGAAGGTGCTCTCCGACCGGATCATCGTCAAGATCACCCAGAAGCCGGGGGAGAGCTTCATCGACCGGATGATCGCCCTGGTCGAGGGCGCCAACCGGCAGAAGACGCCGAACGAGATCGCGCTGAACATCCTGCTCGCCGCGCTCACCGTCATCTTCCTGCTGGCCGTGGTCACCCTCCAACCGCTGGCGATCTTCAGCAAGGCGTACCAGGCTGCCGCCCCGGACAGCGGGGCGATCACCGGCTCCGGCGTCACCGGGGTGGTGCTGGTCTCGCTGCTGGTCTGCCTGATCCCCACCACCATCGGCGCGCTGCTCTCCGCCATCGGCATCGCCGGCATGGACCGGCTGGTGCAGCGCAACGTGCTGGCCATGAGCGGCCGGGCCGTCGAGGCGGCCGGTGACGTCAACACCCTGCTGCTGGACAAGACCGGCACCATCACGCTGGGCAACCGGCAGGCCGCCGAGTTCGTACCGGTCGAGGGGGCCGACGCCGCGACACTTGCCGACGCCGCGCAGTTGTCCAGCCTGGCCGACGAGACCCCGGAGGGGCGCTCGGTGGTCGTCCTGGCGAAGAACGAGTTCGGGTTGCGCGAGCGCGAGCCCGGCGTGATGCCGCACGCCACCTTCGTACCGTTCACCGCGCAGACGCGGATGAGCGGCGTCGACCTGACCCCGGACGCCAGCGTGGACGGCGGCGCGGTGGGCACGGCCCGCCGGGTCCGCAAGGGCGCCGCCGCCGCGGTGATGAAGTGGGTACGGGAGAACGGCGGCCACCCGACCGAGCAGGTCGGCGAGATCGTGGACGCGATCAGCGGCACCGGCGGCACCCCGCTCGTCGTCGCCGAGCACGTCGACGGTGAACCCGCCCGCGCCCTGGGCGTCATCCACCTCAAGGACGTGGTCAAGTCCGGCATGCGCGAGCGGTTCGACGAGATGCGCCGGATGGGCATCCGGACCGTGATGATCACCGGTGACAACCCGCGGACCGCGAAGGCCATCGCCGACGAGGCCGGGGTGGACGACTTCCTGGCCGAGGCGACGCCGGAGGACAAGCTCGCGCTGATCAGGCGGGAGCAGGAGGGTGGCCGGCTGGTCGCGATGACAGGTGACGGCACCAACGACGCACCGGCGCTCGCCCAGGCCGACGTCGGGGTGGCGATGAACACCGGTACGTCGGCCGCCAAGGAGGCCGGCAACATGGTCGACCTCGACTCCGACCCGACCAAACTGATCGAGATCGTGGAGATCGGCAAGCAGTTGCTGATCACCCGGGGCGCGCTGACCACGTTCAGCATCGCCAACGACATCGCGAAGTACTTCGCGATCATCCCGGCCATGTTCGCCGGCCTCTACCCGAGCCTGGACGCGCTGAACATCATGCGGCTGGCCAGCCCGGAGTCGGCGATCCTGTCCGCCGTCATCTTCAACGCCCTGGTGATCATCGCGCTGATCCCGCTCGCCCTGCGCGGCGTGCGGTACCGGCCGGCCGCCGCGTCGAAGCTGCTCAGCCGCAACCTGCTGGTCTACGGGCTGGGCGGCATCATCGTGCCGTTCATCGGGATCAAGCTCATCGACCTGCTCATCCAGTTCGTCCCGGGGATTTCGTGATGCGCCTACCCACCTGGATCGCCCAACACCTCGCCGCCCTGCGCGCCGTACTCGTCTTCACGGTGCTGCTCGGCCTGGTCTACCCGCTGGCCCTGGTAGCGCTCGGTCAGCTACCCGGCCTCAACCACAAGGCCGACGGCTCGCTCATCTCCTCGGGCGGGACGACCGTCGGCAGTGCGCTGATCGGCCAGTCCTTCACCGACGCGGACGGCAACCCGATCGCCCGCTACTTCCAGTCCCGCCCCTCGGCCGCCGGCGACGGCTACGACCCGACGTCCACCTCGGCCAGCAACCTCGGCCCGGAGAGCGTGGTCGACACCCTCGCCACCGACCCGGAGGAGTCCAGCGAGAGCCTGCTCACCCAGGTCTGCGGGCGCAGCAGGGAGATCGGCGAGCTGAACGGCGTCGACGGCCGACGCCCGTACTGCACCGACGACGGGGTGGGCGCCGTGCTCGCGGTCTTCCGCGCCGACGGTCTGACCGGCCCGGTCACCCGGGTGGTGAGCGTCAACCAGGCCGCCCCGGCGACGCCGTTCGTCACCGAGTACCAGGGGGTCGCCGTGGAGCCGGCCCAGCCCGGCGAGGACTACGTGGCCGCCGGCGGGGTGGTCACCCCGATCCGGGGCGACGCGCCCGCCGACCCGGCGGTCCCCGCCGACGCGGTCACCGCCAGCGCCAGCGGCCTCGACCCGCAGATCAGCCCGGCGTACGCCGAGTTGCAGGTGAACCGGGTCGCGCGCGAGCGCGGCGCGGACCCGGCGGCGGTCCGCAAGGTGGTCAAGGAACACACCGGCGGGCGGGGGCTCGGGTTCATGGGTGCGCCCGGCGTCAACGTGCTGGAGCTCAACCTCGCCCTCGACAAGCGGTTCGCCGCGCGCTGAGCACACTCGCGGGCGGGGCCGAGCCGACCGGGCACGGCCCCGCCCGCCGACCTGACCAGGGAGGATGGGTCCCGTGCCACGCGGAGAACTGCGCATCTATCTCGGGGCCGCCCCCGGCGTCGGCAAGACGTACGCCATGTTGGAGGAGGCCCAGCGGCGGGCCGCGCGCGGCACCGACGTGGTGATCGGCTTCGTGGAGACCCACGGCCGCCAACACACCGCCGCGATGCTCGGCGACCTGGAGCAGGTGCCCCGCCGCACGATGGACTATCGCGGCGCCGAGTTCACCGAGATGGACCTGGACGCGGTCCTGGCCCGCCGACCGGAGATCGCGGTGGTCGACGAGTTGGCGCACACGAACGTGCCCGGCTCCCGGCACGACAAGCGCTGGCAGGACGTCCAGGAGTTGCTCGACGCGGGGATCGACGTGCTGTCCACGGTCAACGTGCAGCACCTGGAGTCGGTCAACGACGTCGTCGCGCAGATCACCGGCACCACCCAGCGGGAGACCGTGCCGGACGAGATCGTCCGCGCCGCCGAACAGGTCGAGCTTGTCGACATGACCCCCGAGGCGCTGCGCCGGCGGATGGCGCACGGCAACATCTACCGACCCGACAAGATCGACGCCGCGCTCGGCAACTACTTCCGGGTCGGCAACCTCACGGCACTGCGTGAGCTGGCGCTGCTCTGGCTTGCTGACAAGGTCGACGAGCAGCTCGACAGGTACCGCAGCCAACAGGGCATCGCCGCCACCTGGGAGGCCCGGGAACGGGTCGTGGTGGCGCTGACCGGAGGTCCGGAGGGTGAGACGCTGATCCGGCGCGCGGCCCGGGTCGCGGCCCGCAGCAAGGGCGCCGACCTGCTCGCCGTGCACGTGGCCCGCAGCGACGGCCTGGCCGGCGCCGACCCGGCCCAACTGGCCCGCCAGCGGGTCCTCGTGGAGAGCCTGGGCGGCACGTACCACCAGGTGCTCGGCACCGACGTGCCGGCCGCACTGCTGGACTTCGCCCAGGGCGTGAACGCCACCCAGCTGGTGCTCGGGGCCAGCCGGCGGGGTCGCCTCGCGCAGATCTTCGCCCGGGGCGTCGGGGTCACCACCACCGCGCTGTCCGGCTCTATCGACGTACACCTGGTCACCCACAAGCAGGCCGGCAAGGGCCGTCGGGCGGCAGCGGTACCGGCGGCGCTGTCCCGACGTCGACGGCTGCTCGGCTTCGGCCTGGCAGTGCTGGGCATGCCGCTGCTCACCCTGCTGCTGAAGACGCTGCCCGACCTGACGCTGACCAACGACATCCTGCTGTTCCTCGCCGGGGTCGTCGGGGTCGCGCTCGTCGGCGGGGTGTGGCCGGCCCTGGTCGCCGCGCTCGGCGGGTCGCTGCTGCTCAACTGGTTCTTCACCCCGCCGTACCGGACGCTGACCATCGCCGAGGCGGACAACCTGCTGGCCCTGGCCGTCTTCGTCGGGGTGGCACTGGCGGTGAGCTGGATCGTCGACGTGGCCGCCCGCCGTACCCGGGAGGCCGCCCGCGCCGCCGCGGACGCGCAGACCCTCGCCGCCGTCGCCGGTGGCGTGCTGCGCGGTGAACGCCCCCTGCCCGCCCTGCTGGAACAGCTCCGGGAAACCTTCGGGCTGCGTGCGGTGAGCGTGCTGGAGTTGGCCGCGGACGCCAGCGGGCGCCCGGAGCGGGCCCGCGAGGAGCACGCCTGGTCTGTTGTGGCCAGCGTCGGCGATCAGCCGCCCTGCACCCCGGAAAGCGGTGAGACCGCCGTACCCGTCGACGACCGGATCACCGTCGTGCTCTGCGGCCGCCGACTGGAGGCCGCCGACCGGCGCATCGTCGAGGCGTTCGCCGCCCAGGCCGCCGTCGCGCTGCGCCAGGAACGCCTCGCCGAGGAGGCCGCCACCGCCCGGCCCCTCGCCGCCGCCGACCGGATGCGCACCGCGCTGCTCGCCGCGGTCAGCCACGACCTGCGTACGCCACTGGCGTCGGCGAAGGCGGCCGTGACCAGCCTGCGCAGCCACGACATCGAGTTCGACGAGTCCGACCGCGAGGAGCTGCTGGAGACCGCCGAGGAGTCGCTGGACCGGCTCGCCCGGCTGGTCGGCAACCTGCTGGACATGAGCCGCCTCCAGGCGGGCGTCCTGGGCATTTCCGCGACGGCGATCGGCCTGGAGGACGCCGTACCCCTGGCGTTGGACGAACTTGGCCCCTCGGCCGCGACGGTCGGCACGGACATCCCGGCCGACCTGCCGGCGGCCACCGCCGACCCGGGCCTGCTGGAACGGGTGCTCGTCAACATCATCGCCAACGCCCTGCGCTACAGCCCGCCCGACCAACCGCCCACCGTGACCGCCAGCGCGCACGCCGGCCAGGTCGAGCTGCGGGTGATCGACCGGGGGCCGGGCATCCCGGAGGACCAGTGGGAGCACGTCTTCCTGCCATTCCAACGCCTCGGCGACCGGGACAACCAGACCGGCGTCGGTCTCGGGCTCGCCCTGTCCCGGGGGTTGGCCGAGGCGATGGGTGGCAGCATCACCCCGGAGACCACCCCCGGCGGTGGCCTCACCATGGTGCTGCGGCTGCCGGCCGCCGCGCAGACCAGCTCGGAGGGGCCGCGGGAATGACGCGCATCCTGGTCGTCGACGACGAACCGCAGATCCTGCGCGCGCTGCGGATCAACCTGCGAGCCCGCCGGTACGACGTGGACATCGCCGCGACCGGCGCCGCCGCGTTGAAGGCAGCCGCCAGCCACCCGCCCGACCTCGTGGTCCTCGACCTCGGCCTGCCCGACATCGACGGCGTGGAGGTGATCCGCGGCCTGCGCGGCTGGACCACCGTGCCGATCATCGTGCTCTCCGGCCGGGCCGGCAGCGAGGACAAGGTCGCCGCCCTGGACGCGGGCGCGGACGACTACGTGACGAAGCCGTTCGGGGTGGAGGAGCTGCTGGCCCGCATCCGCGCGGTGACCAGGCGGCTCGGCGGACCCAGCGAGGCGCTGCCCGCGCTGCGGATCGGCCAGCACACCGTCGACCTGGCCGACCACCGCGTACGGCGCGACGACGGCACCGAGGTCAAGCTGACCCCGATCCAGTGGAGCGTGCTGGAGAAGCTGCTGCGCCACCCCGGCAAGCTGGTCAGCCAGCGTCAGCTCCTCCAGGACGTGTGGGGGCCGGAATACCAGAACGAGACCAACTACCTGCGGCAGTACCTGGCCCAGCTGCGGCGCAAGCTGGAGGACGACCCGGCCCGCCCCCGCCACCTCATCACCGAGCCCGGAATGGGCTACCGCTACCGACCCTGACCCGTTGACACCCGCCGGCAGAGATTGAAGAATTTCGCTAGCAGCGGCAGCGGCGTGCTTCTGTAACCGTCCCCTCCACCGGTTACCCCTCGGGAGCTCCGCCGTGTCCCTTCCCCTGTCCCGTCGTCGGCTGCTGACCGCCGGCGGTGCCGGCCTCGTCCTGGCCGGTCTCACCGACCCGTTCCGGGCCGACCCCGCCCGAGCCGCGGTCACCACCGCCGACCTGGTCGTCTACGGTGCCACCTCCGGCGGACTGGCCGCCGCGGTCACCATGCGCCGGCTCGGCCGCACCGCAGTGGTGGTGGAGCCCACCAGCCACGTCGGTGGGTTGAGCACCGCCGGGCTGGGCGCCACCGACACCGGCGTCCAGGCGTCCATCGGCGGGCTTGCCGCCGAGTTCTACCGCCGGGTGTACGTCAAGTACCACGGCGGAACCCTCACACCGACGTCACCGCTGCGGATGACCTTCGAACCGCACGTCGCCGCCGAGGTCTTCGCCGACCTGCTGGCCGAGGCGGGCGTGCCGGTGATCGTCGACGCCCGGCTCAGCGGCGTCGGCCGCAGCGGTGACCGGATCACCGAGCTGCGCACCGAGGACGGGTCGATCTACCGGGGCGGGGCGTTCGTCGACGCCACCTACGAGGGTGACCTGCTGGCCATGGCCGGGGTGAGTTTCACCGTCGGGCGGGAGTCCAACGACACGTACGGCGAGACGATCAACGGGGTGCAGTCCGGCAACACCCACCAGTTCGCCTACCCCGTCGACCCGTACGTGACTGCCGGCTCGCCCGCCAGCGGCCTGCTGCCGGGCATCTCCGCCACGCCGCTCGCACCGCGCGGCAGCGCCGACGACCGGATCCAGGCGTACTGCTTCCGGATGTGCCTGACCCAGGCGGCCAACCGGATCCCGTTCGGCAAACCGTCCGGCTACGACCCGATCCGGTACGAGCTGCTGCTGCGCCACATCCAGGCCGGCTACGCCGGGCCGTACTTCACCACGCACTCGATCGGCGGCGGGAAGACCGACTCCAACAACAACGGTGCCGTGTCCACCGACAACATCGGCTTCAACCACGCGTACCCGACGGCCAGCTGGGCCACGCGGGAGAGCATCATCGCCGAACACCGCACCTACCAGCAGGGGCTGATGTGGTTCCTGGCCAACGACCCCCGGCTGCCGGCATCGGTACGTGACTCGACCGCCCGGTGGGGGCTGCCGGTGGACGAGTTCACCTCCACCGGTGGCTGGCCGCCGCTGCTCTACATCCGCGAGGCCCGCCGGATGGTCTCCGCGTACGTGCTGACCGAGGCCGACTGTCGGGGCCGGGTACGCGCCACCGACTCGGTGGGCCTGGCCAGCTACACGATGGACTCGCACAACTGCCAGCGGGTGGTCGTCAACGGTCGGGTCCGCAACGAGGGGGACGTGCAGATCGGCGTGCCGGCGCCGTACCCGGTGAGCTACCGGGCGATCGTGCCGCACCAGGCGCAGTGCGCCAACCTGCTGGTGCCTGTCTGTCTCTCGGCGAGCCACATCGCGTACGGCTCGATCCGGATGGAACCCGTGTTCATGATCCTCGGCCAGGCGGCGGCCACCGCCGCGTCGCTGGCCCTCGCCGGGAACCTCGCCGTGCAGGAGGTGCCCGTGCCCACCCTCCAGGCCCGGCTGCGGCAGGACGGCGCGGTGCTGGAGTGGGGCTCGACGAGCGAGGTGATCCTGGACAACGCGGCGAGCAGCGGGATCACCCGGGCCGGCACGTGGCTGCGCAGCACGAGCGTCGGCGGCTACTACGGCCCGGACTACGAGCACGACGGCAACACCGCCAAGGGCGTCAACCGGTTGCGGTTCCGCCCGACGCTGCCCGCCGCCGGGTCGTGGACCGTACACCTACGCTGGACCGCCAACCCGAACCGGGCGACGAACGTGCCTGTCGACATCGAATACTCCGGCGGGCTGGTCACCCGCACGGTGGACCAGCGGCAGGCCGGCGGCCAGTGGGTGGCGTTGGGCACCTACCCGTTCACGGCGGGCAGCGACGGAAGCGTGCTGATCCGCACCGAGGACACCGACGGCCACGTGGTCGCGGACGCGGTGCGCTTCGTCCGCGCCTGACCGGCGGCCGGTGCGCGGGCCGGCACTGTCGGCGCGGCCCGGTCGCCGCTGCTCGGGTCGAGCGGCGGTGCCACCAGCAGCGGATCGACCTGGATCACGTCGATGCCGAGCGGGCGCAACATGCCGCGCAGCGCGGACTCGCACAGCTCTTCCCAGTGCTGATCCGCGCCCATCGCGGCGACCAGAAGCTCCGGTCGGGTGAAGGCGATGCCCACCCGCTGCCCCTGCGGCGAACGGCCGGTTCGCACCGTCCGCACCAGCCGTCCCGGCAGATCGCGCACCGGAACGGCAAAGACTATCGGGACTTCATCCATGGCCGGGTTGGTCCTTTCCACAGGTGTCGCGGTTGCGGCGAATGCCGGCTGGGCCGCGGCTGCGGCGGTCATCGGCTGAACTGTTCGAGGTCGCGGGCGAAGCGGCGGATCGTGGCGGCCCGCGCCCAGGACGGCGCGGGCACCGCGACGACCGGCACGACCGCACGCGTCACGCAGTACCGGGTGACGTGGCCGCGGGACCGACCGAACCGGCCGCGATCCGGGCTGCCGACGACCAGCAGGTCGGTGTCCCGGTGCGCGTGGTCGACAAGCACCTGCCCGGCGTACCCCTGGGTCGCCACCAGCCGCACGGTCACGTCCCGGGGCATCCCGCCAAGCGCCGCGTCGAAGACGCCGCGCAGGTAGACCAGGGCCGCCTTGTCGCACTCGTCCTGCCAGCGCCAGGTCAGGGTGCCGGGCCGCCATGTCGGCGCGAAGACCCACGCGCGGACCGCGTCCAGCTGCGCGCCGTCACGGCGGGCCAGCTGCATGGCCCGGCGCAGCGCCTGCATCCCGGCGAACGAGCGGTCGACTCCCACCACGACCCGGCGGGCGCCGGTGGGGCGGCTCATGCGGCGGACACCACCCAGGCCGAGGTGCCCTTCGCGGTACGCGGGCCGGCCGGCGTGGTCAGGTCGAGCGCGCGGAGGACGTAGTTGGCCTCCGCCACCTCCACTCCGGCGCGCAGGCGCAGATCGGCCACAGCACGGTGCAGCACGGTGATGCTGCCGGCGGAGAGGCGGACCACGGCGTCGACGTCGGCGGCGATCCACCACGCCGCGACGGCGCACGGCTCGTGCCGCAGGTACTCCACCAGGTGACTGCCGGGCGCGGACGGGCCGAGCCGGACGCTGACCAGCGCCTCGTGCCGACGCTCCGGCTCGTCCGCCCAGGTCGCGGGTTCGCTGGGGCTGCTGTCGGTGTCGCTGCCGGGTGGGAGGTCTCCGCGTTCCCAGCGTGTCATCCGCCAAGGACTCATGGGCCCATCGTCACCACCGGGCGACGCCGCAGCACCCCCTCGATACGCCGTTTCGACGGGCCGCCGCCATTTCTTGACGCCCCGTTCACGCTGGGGCGCTTCCGGCTCAGAACTCGACGCCCACCAGCCGCTCCGACACCGTCCACAGCCGTGCCGCGTCACCAGTGCCGCGCGCGGAGCGGTACACGGCCAGCTCGGTCGGTTTGCCGGTGAACTGCCCCAGCCCGTCCGGGCCGTAGAACCGGCCGCCCTGCGCCTGTGGGCTGGTGGCGGCGTAGAGGGCGGGGAGCAGGCCGGCGTCCACCGAGTGCACCAGGACGCCCCAGCGGGCCAGCCGGCTCATGATCGAGTGGTGTGGCGAGGGTCGGCCGCGACCCAGGTTGGGACCGGACGCGTACAGGTTGGTCATCGTCGTGCCCGGATGGGCGACGTTGCTGACGATGCCCCAGTCGCCGGCCCGACTGCGTCGGTCAAGTTCCAACCCGAAGTGCAGGGTGGCCAGCTTGGAGGCGTTGTAGGCGCGGATCGCCGCGTACCGGTGGGTGCTCTGCAGGTCGTCCCAGTCGAGCCGGCCGGAACGGGCGGCGCTGCTCGACATGGTGGTGACCCGGGCCCGTCCGGCCCGCAGCAGCGGCAGCAGCCGCCCGGTCAGCGCGAAGTGCCCGAGGTGGTTGGTGCCGAACTGCAGCTCGAAGCCCTCGGCGGTGGCGTGCCGGGTCGGCGGCGTCATCACGCCCGCGTTGTTGATCAGGAGGTGGATCGGTCGGCCCTCGGCGAGCAGCGTGCCGGCCAGCGCGGCCACCGAGTCCAGCGAGGCGAGGTCCAGCTCCCGCGTCGAGACGACGGCACCCGGCGCGGCGGCCCGGACGGCGTCCAGCGCGGCGGCGCCCTTGGCCGGGTTGCGGACCGGCAGCACCACCTCGGCCCCGGCGCGCGCCAGCCGCGTGGCCAGGCCGAGGCCCAGGCCGTCGCTGCCGCCGGTGACGACTGCGAGTTTTCCGGTCAGGTTCGGAACTGTCAGGTCGAGCACAACATCTCCCAGGTCGACGGTGTCCCTCATCGGTCACCGCCAAGCCTGGGTCGGTCGCCGACGACCACCCAGGGCCGTCTTATCCAGGGATCGGCGGTCCCTGGGTGGCGGACGGGTCGGCTGCCCGGCGGGTAACGTTCCCGACGATCAAGGACTTTCGGACGAGGAGGCGCGGTGCGGACGACGACTGTGGACATCCCGACCGGCGACGGGGTCGCGGACGCGTCCCTGACCCGGCCGGACGGCGACGGCCCCTTCCCGGCGGTGCTGCTCTTCATGGACGCCTTCGGGCCGCGCCCACGCCTGGTCGAGATGGCGGAGCGGATCGCCGCCCGGGGCTACCTGGTGCTGACACCCCACCTCTTCTACCGGGCTGGCCGGGCACCGCTGTTCGACCTGTCCCGCCTCGGCGAGGCCGACCAGCGCGGCGCGCTCTTCGAGAAGATCATGCCGCTGGTCGGCGCGTTGACCCCGGACGTGTTCGACCGGGACACCACCGCGTACCTCGACTTCCTGGGCGCCCGCGACGACGTCCGGCCGGGCCCGGTCGCCATCACCGGCTATTGCCTGGGTGGCACGAACGCGCTGCGGGCCATCGAGGCGCACCCGGACCGCATCGCCGCGATCGCCAGCTTCCACGGCGGGTACCTCGCCACCGACGCGCCGGACAGCCCGCACCTGGGCGTCGGCTCGATCACCGGCGAGGTGTACTTCGGGCACGCCGACGCCGACCGGTCGATGACACCCGAGCAGATCGCCACGCTGGAGAAGGCCCTGGACGCCGCCGGCGTGCGCTACCGCTCCGAGGTGTACGAGGGTGCCCACCACGGCTTCACCATGGCCGACACCCCGGCGTACGACGAGCAGGCCGCCGAACGCCACTGGGCCGCCCTCTTCGACCTCCTGGACCGCGCCCTGCCGGCTACCTGACAAGTCGGCTGACCGTTTCCACTCCGGCAATCTTGGACAGTTTCCGTTAACGCGTAACGGAAACTGTCCAAGATTGCGTCGGATATCGGGGTGGCGGGCTTAC
Source organism: Micromonospora sp. NPDC048898 (assembly GCF_043198035.1). Lineage (NCBI taxonomy): Bacteria > Bacillati > Actinomycetota > Actinomycetes > Micromonosporales > Micromonosporaceae > Micromonospora > Micromonospora sp. NPDC048898. Next base: position 1,401,123 of record NZ_JBICUF010000001.1, on the reverse strand, counting down.
TCCACCGGAATTCGGTACACCAACTCGTACCGGCCGCCCGGCAGGACGATGTCCGCCGTCTCGACGGGCATCTCACCGGCGTAGTAGGTCCGCTCGATCACGTGGACGAACGCGGCTCGCGCGGGCAGGGCAAGTGCTTCTGCCTCGGCCTCCAGCGCCGCCCGCAGGGTGACTCGCTCCACGAATTCGTCGATTCGGATCCCGATCGCGTCCATCCGGGCCACCACGCCGACGGCGGACCCGGCCTCCGGCCACTCCACGGGGCTGCCCCCGGTGATGTTCAGCGGCTCATACGACGTCGACAGTTGGATCGGTTCGCCGTCAGCCAGGAAGCGGTACGTCGTCCGCATGATTGGTGCGCCCGGCTCCACACCCAGCCGAGCAGCGATCCGGTCATCGGCCAGGTCGTGGCGGCTGTCGTGCTCCCAGGTGGCTTGTTGCCCGGCACGGCCCGCGTCCCGGGCGAACGGGGACGTCGAACCCGATGTCGTTCGCAGCTCGCGGCCTGGCGCTTGGCGTACCAGTTGACGGGCAGCCCGCACGTAGACGCCCGAGCCGGCCCGACCTTCGACGACTCCTTCGCCCTTGAGGACGCTGATCGCCCACTTGGCGACAGTCCGGCTGACCTCGTACTGGCGCATCAGTTGCGTCTCGCTGGGCAGCTTCGCTCCTGCGGGGAGGCTGCCGGATTGGATCGCTGCACGCAGATGTGCCGCGATCGCCAGGTAGGCAGGCTTCTTCGGCATGGAAATGAACCTCCGGTCAGCCCGACCAGTCGATCACACACAACCTGGTGTGCCAAGTTTCCTTGCTCAGGCAGAGCTAGTGCACTAGCTTTTGGTTAGCTCCCCGTCGTCGCCTGGCTCCGGTCAGCATCCAAGGGCAAGCGTCAGCAGGAAGTCCCATCGCCGCAGGCAGAAGGCCTTCGCCGCGATCCACCGTCTTCTGAGGATGTCGATGTGGCCCAGACCGATCGATCGCCAACCCCATCGAGCGCGCATCCCAATGCACGCTTCAGCTCGCCGGCGGGTAGTAGCCGGCCAACCCGTCGAGGACCGACGACAACCCGAGTCGGCGCGACGGCGCCGGGCCTGGCACCTCGACGGCTTGCCGGCCGAGTGAGCACTCCACAGATCCGGGCGACCCGCGACGTCGCGGAGATGCATCAGCGCATCGGAGCTGACGGGCACCTGCCCGACCGGCCGTCGTGGACTTGCCAGGCATGCGAGCCCGGCGCGTACTGGCCCTGCGCACCGGCCCAGAACCAGATCGCCGAGGCGTACGGCTCGGATCGCGTCGGACTCGCCGGATACGCGGGCACCCTCTACTACGTGGCCGTCGCCGAGCGGCCTGCCGACGACCCCGGTGAGTTGTACGAGCGGATCGTCGGCTGGGTCCGACGTTTCATCACCTCGAACACCTCATCCCACCTGGCATCATCTCCAGGTGACGAGAGGTAGGTCTGGGGTTCCGTGGGGCTGCCTTTCATCATTCGCTCGCGGTGGGGGCGGGCGCCATGGTCAGCGGCGCAGCAGCACCGGGCCGGCGTCGATGCGGGTGCGGAACAGCGCGTACGGCTTGCGTCGCAGGTCCTGACCCCGCTGGTACTGCGGCTGCCGGTGCAGCTGGTTGGCGGTGACGTAGAGGTACCCGTCGGTGGCCACCGACATGGTGTCCGGCCAGAGCAGTCGGGGGTCGTGGACCAGGGTCTCGTACTGGCCGTCCGGGTGCCGCCGCAGCACCGCGTTGTGCTCGTACGAGGTGAGGTAGAGCCGCCCCGCGTCGTCGGACTCCAAGCCGTCCGACCCGGTGGCCTTGTCCCCCTCGTCCACGACCGTGGCGGCCACCGCCTCCTGGGTGACCGACGGGTCGGCCAGCGCCTCGGCGGACACGCTGTGCAGGCGTCGGGAGATCAGCGGCGAGTAGTACAGCCGGCTGCCGTCGGCCGAGATCGCGATGCTGTCGGAGCCCATCGCCAGCGGCTTCGGCGGCCCGTCCTTCGGGCGGGTCAGGAGCGGCCGGCCCTCGACGAAGGGGCGGTAGTTCTTCAGCGGTTCCGCCTTCGTGGACGGGTGGTCGTGCAGCCGCCGCCAGGAGGCCCCGCTGGCCAGGTCCACCACGATGATCCCGTTCGGCCCGGAGTCCGCCGAGTCGGTGATGTACGCGACCCCCGCCTCGCCCCGCCGCAGGTCGAAGCGGACGTCGTTGAGGTACGTCGTCGGTAGCGCCACGTCCGGAGGGAAGGTGATCACCTGGGCGACCGTGTCGGTGTCCAGGTCGATCCGCACCAGCTTCGGCCCACCCGGCTTCGTGGGCTGGAACATCGGGCTGCCGGTGTCCACCACCCAGAGCCGGTCGGCCGGATCCACCACGATGCTCTGCACCGACACGAACGCGCCCGCGTCGTCGTCACCGGACGGGGTGTTCCACGCCTGGTCGGGGTAGGGCACCTCCCGGCCGTCGCGCAGCTCCACGACGGTGGCCGGCACCTTGTCGCCCCACTTCGGGAAGTTGACGAAGATCCGGCCCCGGTGCGAGACGCTCACCCCGGTCGGCATCGGGCCGGTGAAGGTGTGCACCAGTTCCAGCTCGCCCACCGGCTCGTCGCCCACCGGCCCGTTCATGACGCCCACCTCACGATGCCCACCGTCTCGCCTCCTGCCGTCGGTTGCGCGCTCCGGTGCGGTTGTTCCCGCCCTGGCGTCCGATATGCCTCCGTCAGCTCACCGGTGCGGCGGCGTACGCGGCGGGCAGGCCGGGGACCTCGACGTCCACCGCGAACAGCGCGCCGTCCTGCGGGGCCGCCGAGTCCAGCCCCACCCGAGCCGTGCCGATGAAGAGTCGGCGCAGGTCGGGGCCGCCCAGGCAGATGCCGGCCGGTTGCGTCGCCGGTAGCCGGATCTCCCGGTCCAGGGTGCCGTCCGGCCGGTAGCGGCGAACCGCCGAGCCGCCCCAGAACGCGATCCAGAGGTGGCCCGCCGCGTCGACGGTCATGCCGTCCGGGGCGCCGTCGGCGGGGGACAACCGCAGGAACGGCTCCCGCCCGTGCAGGTCACCGGTGCCCGGGTCGACGGTGAACCTGTCGACCTCGCCCAGCGGCGTGTCGGCCAGGTACATGGTGGTGCCGGCCGCGTCGAACGCCGGTCCGTTCGGGATGGTCAACCCGGTCACCGCGGGGACCGGCTCGGCGCCCGGGGTCAGTCGGAACAGCGTGCCAGCGCCCGGCACCATCGCGTACGTCATGCTGCCGGCCCAGAAACGGCCGTGCGGGTCGGCGACCGCGTCGTTCATCCGGGTCGGCTCGGGTGCGTCCGCGACCAGGTCGGCGACCGGCCGGGGGGCGTCGCCGGCGGGCAGCACCGTGACGCCGGTGCCGGCGGCGGCGAGCCAGTCACCGGGTGAGCCGGCCACCGGGGCGACCGCGCCGAGCGGTACGTCGAGGCGGCGCACCTCCCGCAGCGGGGCGGGGGCGTCGCCGCCGGTCTCCAGCAGTCGTCCGGCCAGCAGGTCGACGAGGACCAGCCGGTCGTCGACCCAGCGCAGCCCTTCGCCCAGCTCCAGCCGGTCACCGCTCCAGACGGTCGGTTCGGTCAGCTCCATGGTGCTCCTCCAAGGGATCGTCAGCGGACCGTACCGCCGGGGCCGTGGTCGAGCAGCGCCAGCTCGGCCCGGTCGGGCAGGCCCTCCCAGTCGCCCCTGGTGGCCACCGCGAACGCGCCGGTGGTGACCGCCCGGTCCAGCCGGGTCGGCGCGTCGGCACCGTCGAGCCAGGCGGAGAGCAGCCCGGCCACGAACGCGTCGCCCGCGCCGACGGTGTCCACCACCGGCACCGTCCGGGCCGGCCGGTGCACCGTGCCGGTCGCGTGGTGGCTGGTCGCCCCGTCGGCGCCGTGCTTGACCACGACCTCGGTCACGCCGGCCGAGAGGAGCGCCGCGACCGGGTCGGCCGCGTCGGTCAGGACGGCCAACTCGTCGTCGGAGGCGACGACCAGATCGAGCGCGGGCAGCAGCGGTCGAAGCGCGGCGGCGGCCTCGGCGACCGACCAGAGCCGCTGCCGGTGGTTGACGTCCAGGCAGACGGTGCTGCCGGCCGCGCGGGCACGCCGCACGGCCTCCACCACCGCCTGGTACGGCTCGGCGCCCAGCGCGCAGGTGATGCCTGTGACGTGCAGCAGCCGGGGTGGTGACCCGGGCGCGTCGAAGGCACGTGTCACGTCGGTCGGGCGCAGCCGGGAGCCGGCCGATCCGGCGCGGTGGTAGGTGACCCGGTTGATGTCGGCGACCCGGTTCTCGAAGAGGATCAGCCCGGTGGGCGCTGTCGCGTCGATCCGGGACCAGGTCAGGTCGACACCCTCGGCGCGCAGCGTACGGCGGACCAGCTCACCGGGCTCGTCGGCGCCGGTGACCCCGACCCAGGCGGCGCGGTGGCCGAGCCGGGCCACCCCGATGGCCACCGTCGACTCCGCGCCGGCGACGGAGATCCCGGCGGTGCCACCCAGCCGCAGCGGGCCGCTGCTGCGGAACGCCGCCATCGTCTCGCCGAGCGTGAGCAGGTCGGTCACCGCTGCACCGCCGCGCGGAAGCTGGCCGCGCGCTCGCGGAGCGCCGCCAGGTCGCCGCCCCGGACGGCGTCACCGAGCAGCGGCGAGCCGACGCCGACCGCGACGGCGCCCCGGTCGAGGTAGTGCCGCGCGCCGTCCGCGTCGATCCCGCCGACCGGCACGAACGCGGTGCCGGGGAACGGGTCGCGCAGCGCGCCGAGGTAGTCGGGCCCGCCGAGGGAGGCCGGGAAGAGCTTGACGGCGGTGGCCCCGCCAGCGGTGGCCTGCACCACCTCGGTGGGGGTGAGTGCCCCGGCCAGCACCGGCAGCCCGAGCCGGCCACCCTCGGCGAGGCTCGGTGCGATCGCCGGGGTGACCAGGAAACCGGCGCCCGCGTCCGCCGCCGCGCGGGCGTCCTCGGCGCTGAGTACGGTGCCCGCGCCCAGGGCGTGGTCCGGCCCGAGGGCGGCCCGGGCGCGTCGGATGACGCCGAGCGCGTCGGCACCTGTCAGTGAGACCTCGACCAGGGCGACGCCACTCTCGGCCAGGGTGAGTACGGCGGCCAGTGCGGCGGCCGGGTCCGGGCCGCGCACGATGGCCAGCAGCCGGTGGGTACGCAGCTCGTCGAGCAGGTTCATCGCGAATGTCCTCAGTGGATGCGGTGGGCGGAGATGGTGAGTCGCCAGGTGACCTCACCGGCGGGCGGAACTGTCGCCGCGTCGGCGGGGCCGGCGTCGGCCAGGTCGAAGGCCGCGCCGAGCATCGGTTCGACGCCGACGCTGCGGTAGGGGCGGCCGTCCGGCCAACCGCCCAGGTTGCGCCAGAGCGCGGTGCTGCGGGGCTGGCCCGCGCACTCCAGCGCCATGGTCAGCCGGTCGGCACCGTCGCGCACCTGGACCCGTGGGCAGTCGAGCAGCACCGCGCCGAGTGCGGTCCCGTCGTCCGGGCCGAACGTGTCGAGCGTCAGCCCGGCCGGGGCCGGCCACGCCCCGGTCGACCACGGCTCGCCGGTGGGCCAGGTGCCCGGCGGCAGGAACGCGGCGGCCTCCGGGTGCAACCGGGTCGGTGTGCCGGCGGGTGCGTCGAGGCGGGCCGAGGGGGACAGGTCGAGCAGGGCGTGTGCGGCCCAGACGAACCGATGCCCGGGCTCGGCGGCCAGCCGGTAGTCGGCCACCACCACACCGCCGGAGTCGGTGATCCGGCGGCTCAGGGTGAACGTCGGCCGCTCGATCACCACGGTGCCGGGACCGGCACTGCGCCACGGCCGCGACCACACCTCGCCGTGGTCGGGTAACCCGCGCACGGTCGGCAGGCACTCCTCCAGCCCGCCGGCGTCGACGAACGCGTCGTCGGGGCGTACCTCGTCTCGGCCGGGCTCCGGGCCGCGCCAGAGCCACTCCCGGCCACCGCCGCGCAGGCTGGTCCACCGGCCGCCGTGCGTCGCGTCGTACGCCACCCGCAGCGGCACCGACGTCGCGCCGGTCACCATTCGGCGAACGACCCGTCGGCGTGCTGCCAGACCGGGTTGCGCCAGGCGTGCGGTGTTTGCGCGGCCTTGCGGACCGCGGCCTCGTCCACGGTGATGCCCAGGCCGGGTCGGTCGAGGCGGGCGATGTGCCCGTCCACGAACCGGAACGGCTCCGGGTCGACCAGGTAGTCCAGCAACTCCGAGCCGGCGTTGTAGTGGATGCCGATGCTCTGCTCCTGGATCAGGAAGTTCGGTGTCGCGAAGGCCACCTGGAGGCTGGCCGCCAGGGAGATCGGTCCCAGCGGGCAGTGCGGGGCGAGCAGCGCGCCGTACGTCTCGGCCAGCGTGGCGATCCGGCGGACCTCGGAGATCCCGCCGGCGTGCGACAGGTCCGGCTGGACCACGGCGACCCCGGCCTGCAACGGGCCGAGGAACTCGGAGCGGCCGTAGAGGCGCTCGCCGGTGGCCACCGGGATCGGTGTGCTGGCGACGATGTCGCGCAGGTGGTGGGCCTGGTCGGGCAGGACCGGCTCCTCCACGAAGAACGGGCGCAGGGGCGCCAGCTCGGGCAGGATCCGGCGGACCGCGGCCAGCCCGGCCCGGCCGTGGAAGTCCACCGCGATGTCCCGGTCTCCGCCGAGCACCTCGCGGGCGGCGGCGACCCGGCCGACCACCTCGTCCACCTCGGCGGAGGTGGGGATGGGGGAGAGTCGCCCGCAGGCGTTCATCTTGACGCCGGTGAGGCCGGCGGCGACCTGCGCGGCGGCGGCGTCGGCGACCTCGCCGGGCTCGTCCCCGCCGATCCACGAGTAGATCCGCACCTTCTCGCGCACCGGCCCGCCGAGGAGCGCGTGCACCGGCGCGCCGTACGCCTGCCCGGCGATGTCCCAGAGCGCCTGGTCGAGGCCGGCGACCGCGCTGGAGAGGATCGGGCCACCCCGGTAGAAGCCGCCCTTGGTGAGCACCTGCCAGTGCTGCTCGATCCGCAGCGGATCGGCACCGATCAGGTGTTCGGAGAGCACCTCGACGGCACTGCGCACCACCTCGGCGCGCCCCTCCACCACCGGCTCACCCCAGCCGACCAGCCCGTCGTCGGTCTCCACGCGGCAGAACAGCCACCGTGGCGCGACCAGGAAGGTCTCGATGCGCTCGATCTTCACTGACTGCCCCTTCGTCCCCGTGCCTTCTCGACGTCGCGGACGGCCTTGTCCAGCAACTCACGCATGGCGGTCTCCGCCGCCGTCTCGTTCCGCTCGCGCAGCGCGTCGACCACGGCGCGGTGGCTGGGCACCGGGTCGTCGTGCGCGGCGCCGCCGTGCACCAGGCGGTCCCGTTCGGCGAGCCCGGTCTCCATCACCACCTCCATCCGCTCCAGCAGCTCGTTGTGCGTGGCGGTGAGCAACGCGCGGTGGAAGGCGAGGTCGGCGGCGACGGCGGCGGCGGGATCACCGTCGGCCTGGGCCATCTCGGCAAGTGCCCGGTCGAGGGCGGCCAGGTCGTCCTCGGTGGCCCGGATGGCGGCCAGCCGCGCGGCGGCCGGCTCGATGATCGCGCGGACCTCGTGCAGTTTCTCCAGCAGACGCTCGTCGGGACCCTCGGCGAACTGCCAACGGATCACGTCACCGTCGAGCAGGTTCCAGTCGGCGCGGGGCCGGACGAAGGTGCCGCGTTTCTGCCGGGCGTCGACGATGCCCTTGGCCGAGAGGACCTTCAGCGCCTCGCGGAGCGCCGTCAGGCTGACGTCGAACTCCTCCTGCAGGGCGACGATGTTCAGGGTCGCGCCGGCGGGGATCTCGCCGGTGAGGATGCGACGCGCGATCGCTTCGACGGTCTGCCCGTGGACGCCGCGGCGTGCGTACTGTGCCAATGCTCCTGGCCTTTTCGCTTGTCGGTATCGATCTCTCAGGCCGAGGCTTTCACCGCTGTCCAGCCACCGTCCACCACGAGGCTCGCACCGGTGACGTACGCGGCGTCCGGTGAGGCGAGGAAGGCGACTGTTGAGGCCACCTCGTCCGGCGTGCCGAAGCGTTTCGCCACGGTCTCCGCGACGCTGCGTTGACGGTCCTCTTCGGACACCTCCGTCCAGGCCGCGGTGAGGATGGGACCGGGCAGCACGGTGTTGACCCGCACCTCGGGGCCGTACTCCACGGCCAGTTGGCGGCCGAGCGCGACCAGGCCGCCCTTGGCCGCGGCGTACGCGGGCCGGCCGGGCAACCCGACGAGCGCGTGTACCGAGGAGATCAGCACCACCGCGCCGTTGCGCGCCCGCAGGTCGTCCAGGCAGGCGCGGACGCCGAGGAACGAGCCGGTGAGGCTGACGCCGAGTTGGTGGTCCCAGGACTGTCGGCTGGTCTCGTGGGCCGGAGCGACCCGAACGGCGTACGCGGTGCTGACCAGGATGTCGATCGGGCCGAGGTGGGTGCGTGCGGCCGAGACCGCCGCTGCCCAGTCATTCTCGTCGCTGACATCGCCCACTACGGAAAGTGCTCGGTAGTCACGCGCGGTCAGTTCGTCGGCCAGCGGGGCCGGGTCGTGCACGTCGAGCAGCGCGACCGCAGCGCCCTCGGCGGCGAGTCGCCGGGCCGTGGCCGCGCCGATCCCGCCCATCGCACCAGTGACCAGCGCGTTCTTGCCTTCAAGCCGGCGCATAGGCTGATCCACCTGACCCTCGCCTTGGTCTCGTCTAATCATTAATTACGAAGATATCTTGACAGCCGGCGACGGCCGATGCAACCTTCTCGTCACAGCATTCACATGGACGACACATCGCGCGGTGACGCTACGTGTCGTAGAGGAAGGGATACCTCCGTGAGCGACTTCGACCCCGGTCGCCGGCGATTCCTTGGCCACCTCGGGCTCGCTGGCCTGGGTGCCCTCGGCGCCAGCTCGTTCCTCAGCGCGTGCGCCAGTTCCGCCAGCGGGCCGACGACGAGCGGCGGCTCGGGCGCGGTCACCATCCAGTCCAACCTCTCCTCGCCGCAGGCCAAGGCCGCGATGGAGAAGCTGATCGAGACCTTCAACGCGCAGGGCAAGGGCACGGCGAGCCTCAACACGATCGCCTCGGAGACCTTCCGGACCCAGCTGCCGACCTACCTGACCTCGGCCAACCCCCCGGACCTCTACACCTGGTACGCGGGCTCGGTCGCCAACGACTACGCCAGCAAGAACCTGCTGCTGGACGTCTCCGACGTCTGGAAGTCCCTCGGTGACTACCCGCAGTCGCTGCGCACCCTCTCCACCGACGCCAGCGGCAAGCAGGTCTTCGTGCCGATGAACAACTACTGGTGGGGCTTCTTCTACCGCAAGTCCAACTTCGCCAAGTGGGGCGTGCAGGAGCCGAAGACCTGGACCGAGTTCCTGGCGGTCTGCGAGACGCTGAAGAGCAAGGGCGTTCCGCCGATCGGCATCGGCCTCGGCGACACCCCGTGGGTGGCCTCGGCCTGGTTCGACTACCTCAACATCCGGATCAACGGCGCGCCGTTCCACCGCGAGCTGCTCGCCGGCAAGCAGCGCTTCGACGACCCCAAGGTCAAGGCGGTCCTCACCCGCTGGCGCGAGGCCCTGCCCTACTTCGACCCCAAGGGCAAGGCGTACCCGTTCCAGGAGGCGACCACCGCCCTGCTGGCCGGCAAGACCGGCATGTTCCTGATCGGCACGTTCTTCGCCGACGCCGCCCCCAAGGACGCCCTCGGCGACCTGGACTTCTTCCGGTTCCCGATCATCGACCCGGCGGTGCCGCTGGCCGAGGAGGCCCCGACGGACGGCTTCTTCGCCAGCGCGAAGACCGCCAACCCGACCGGCACCAAGGCGCTGCTCACGTACCTCTCCGGGGTCGAGGCCCAGGAGGCGTACGTCAAGGCCAGCTCCGGCATCGTGCTGCCGGCCAACCCGAAGGCCAGGGCGTCCGACTCGCCGCTGGTGGCCAAGGGCAAGGCGATGCTCGACGAGGCCAAGGAGTTGACCCAGTTCTTCAACCGCGACTCCAGCGACGCACTCCAGCCGACCGCGGACACCGCACTGACCAAGTTCATCGACAAGCCGGACCAGATCGACGCGATCCTGCGGGAGTGGCAGGCCGGCGCCGAGAAGGTCTTCAAGGGCTGACGTGACAGCAACGATCTCCACGACCTCGGTCACACCCACCCGGCGGCGGCGACGGTCGGCTCGACTGTCGCCGCTGCTGGTGGCGTTCGTCCTGGTGCCGTTCGCGGTCGAGAGCATCTGGGTGTTCTGGCCGGCGTTACAGGGCTTCTGGTTCTCGCTCACCCGCTGGGACGGGATGTCGTCGCCGACCTTCGTCGGCACGGACAACTACGTCGAGTTGGCCGGTGATGCCACCTTCCGGGGTGCGCTCGTCAACACGGTGATCTGGCTGGTGCTCTTCGGCGGCCTCTCCGTGCTGGGCGGCTTCGGCATGGCGCTGGTGTTGCAGAAGGAGCGACGCGGCGTCGGCTTCTACCGGGCCGCGCTGTTCACCCCGGTCGTGTTCTCGCTGGTGGTGACCGCGCTGGTCTGGCGGGTGTTCTACCAACCCGACGGCATCGCCGACACGATCCTGCGGGCCGTCGGCCTGGAGAGCCTGATCCGGCCCTGGCTCGCCGACCCGCAGACCGCGCTGTACGCGGTGATCCTGCCCGCCCTGTGGCGGCAGATCGGCTACGTGATGGTGCTGTTCCTGGCCGGGCTCAAGGCGATCGACCCGGCCCTGCACGAGGCGGCCCGGATGGACGGCGCCAACGCCTGGCAGCGGCTGCGGCACGTCACCATCCCCCAGCTCAAGGGGGTCAACGCCGTGGTGCTGTCGGTCATCGTGATCGACTCGCTGCGCTCGTTCGACATCGTCTGGTCGCTGACCAAGGGCGGGCCGTACCACTCGTCGGAGCTGCTCAGCACCTACATGTACTCGACCGCGTTCCAGAGCCTGCGGCTGGGCTACGCCTCCGCCATCGCCGTCGTGATCTTCGTGCTCGCGCTGGCCGTCATCCTCGGCTACCTGGTCCGCGCGTTCCGGGAGGAAGCCTGATGAACAAGCTCCGCACCGGCGCCTTCCACACCGCCATGATCCTGCTCTCGCTGCTGTGGCTCGGGCCGGTGCTCTGGGTCGTGGTGATGTCCACCCGATCGTTCGACGACATCGCCGCGCACGGCGTGGGCAGCCTGCCCCGGTCGTTCACCCTGGACACCTACCGACAGGCGTGGACCGACGGCGGCGAGCTGCGCGCGTTGATCAACAGCATGCTCGTCACCGTCCCGTCGGTGGCGTTGAGCCTGGCGCTGGCCGCGATGGCCGCGTTCGCGCTGAGCCGCTTCCGGATCCCGGGCCGGCGCACGATCCTGCTGCTGATGCTCGCCGGCAACCTGCTCCCACCGCAGATCCTGCTCATCCCGGTGGCCAAGTTCAGTGAGCTGACCGGCCTGTACGACACGCTCTGGGCGCTGATCGCGGTGCAGGTCGGCTTCGGGCTCGGCTTCTACACCTTCGTCCTGCACGGCTTCATGCGGGACCTGCCGGGCGAGATCCAGGAGGCGGCCACCATCGACGGCGCCGGCACGGCGCAGATCTTCACGAAGGTGATGCTGCCGCTGACCCGGCCCGCGCTGGCCGCCCTCGGCGCGTTGTCCTTCACCTGGATCTTCAACGACCTGCTCTGGGCGATCACCGTGCTGCGTACCGACGACAACATGCCTGTCACCCCGGCGCTGCTCGGCCTCCAGGGGCAGTTCGTCTCGTCCTGGAACGTCATCGCCGCCGGCACGGTCATCGCGGCCGTGCCCACCGTCGCGGTCTTCCTGCGCTTCCAACGACACTTCGTCTCCGGCCTGGCGCTCGGAGCGGTCAAGTGACCGCCGCGCCCGGGCAGCGCTGGACGCTGCGCGGCACGCGGACCGAGTACACCGTGACGGTGCCCGCGCACGGCCGCTGGCTGGAACTCGTCGCGTGGGGGCCGCACGGCGTCACCGACGGGCCGTCGCCTGTCGCCTACGACGGCCCGGTGCCGTTCCTCACCGCCGGGGACGCCGCCCCCATCGAGTACGCCACCGACGCCGACCGCCCGTTCACCGGCGCCGACCTGGTGATCGAGAGTGTGAACGGGCAACGCCGGGTGGGCTTCGTGCACACCGAGGCGCGGATGGACGCCGACCAGCGGGAGTTGGCGGTCGGGTTCGCCGACGCGGTGACCGGGCTGCGCGCCACCGTGCACTACCGGGTGCCCGAAGGCACCGACGTGGTGCAACGCTGGGTCGAGCTGAGCAACGACGGCACCGGCCCGCTGCGGGTGGTCCGGGCCGGATCGGGCGGGTTCTGCGTACCCACACCGCACGGCGCGCTGCTCAGCCACCAGTGGGGGCAGTGGTCGCAGGAGTTCCAGCTCTCCCACGTCGAGTTGGGCCACGGCACGTTCCGCATCGGCAGTTCCCAGGGCGTACCCGGGCATCTGCACGTGCCCTGGTTGGCCGTGCGGGACACCGCCGACCCGGCCGGACCGGCGTGGGGGATGGGGTTGGCCTGGACCGGCTCGTGGGAGATCAGCGCCGAGCGGGACACCGGCGGCCTGACCCGGGTCCGGGTCGGCCGTCAGCTTGTCGACGGCCCGCTGGAGCTGGGCCCGGGCGAGCGGCTGAGCCTGCCGGTGGCCACCGGCGCGTACAGCCCGGACGGCCTGGACGGCCTGGCCCGGGTCTGGCACACCCACCAGCGGCTGCTGGCCGGGGACCGGCTCACCCCACGCCCGGTGCTCTACAACTCGTGGGAGGCCACCTACTTCGCCGTCGAGGCGGAGAGTCAGCTCGCGCTCGCCCGGATCGCCGCCGAGCTGGGCGTGGAGACGTTCGTCGTGGACGACGGCTGGTTCGTCGGCCGTAACGACGACACCGCCGGGCTGGGCGACTGGACACCCGACCCGGCGAAGTTCCCGGGCGGGTTCGACGCGTTCATCGCCGACGTCCGGGCACTCGGGCTGAACTTCGGGCTCTGGGTGGAGCCGGAGTGCGTCAACCCGACGTCGACCCTCTACGCCGAGCACCCCGACTGGGTCTATTCCGTCGACGGCCGGCCGCTCACCCCGGTGCGCAACCAGTACCTGCTCGACCTGGGCCGGCCGGAGGTCGCCGAGTTCGTTCACTCCACCGTGGACGGTCTGCTCCGCCGGTACGACATCGACTACCTGAAGTGGGACTTCAACCGGCCACGCACCGAACCGGGTCGGCCCGGCGGGGTCGGCCCGGTCGACCTGGACGGCGCACACGTCGCCAACCTGCACCGGATCTACGAGCGGCTGCGCCGGGACCACCCCGGCGTGCTGATCGAGGCGTGTGCCGGCGGAGGCGGGCGGACCGACCTGGCGATGGCCGCCCGCGCCGACGTCTTCTGGCCCAGCGACAACACCGGCCCGCTGGACCGGCTGGCCATCCAGTACGGCTTCCTGCACGCCAACGCCCCGCACCTGCTCAGCTCCTGGGTCACCGACGCGCCCGGCCTGTTCGACCCGCGACCGCGCTCGCTCGCGTTCCGGTTCGTGCTGGCGATGGCCGGCGTGCTCGGCGTCGGCGCGGACATCCGGGCGTGGACCCCGGCGCAACGGGCGGAGGCGGCCGGCTGGATCGCCCGCTACAAGGAGATCCGGGACGTCGTCACGCGCGGCGAGGTGCACCTGATCGGCGGGCCCGACCAGGCCCGCTGCGCGGTGCAGTACACCGCGCCGGACCAGAGCCGGGTGGTCGTCCTGGCCTGGCACACCGGCCGACTCGACGGCGCCGGCCTGCTTCCGTCCCGCCCGGTCCGGCTGCCCCTGCGTGGCCTCGACCCGGCGGCCCGCTACTCGCACGGCGACCGGCACTACTCCGGCAGCCACCTCGCCGCGGTCGGCCTGCCCGTGCACTGGAGCGCTACCCACGACGCCGACCTCATCGTGCTGACCCGCGACTGAGGCCGGAGCACCAGGGCTTCGGCCTCGGTGGCGATCCCACCGGGGCCGAAGTCGGGTCGATGCCGCCACCCGCACCAGCCGGGACGGCTCAGGCGGGGACGAGTTCCCGGCACCGGCGCAGGGCGGCCAGGGCGAGCGGCGCGTCCCGACCCGCGATCCCGACTTCCAGCTCGGTCACCGCTGCCGCGGCCCGTTCCGGGTCACCCGCCGCGGCGGCGGCCTCGGCCAGCACCAGCACCGCCTCGGCAGCCCACGCCAGGATGCCCTTCCCGCGTACCAGGGTCAGTGCCTCCGTCGCGTGCCGGACCGCCTCGTCCGGCCGCCCGGCCAGGGTCAGCCGGGCCAGCGCCGAGAGTGCCTGCACCAGCGGCCAGATCGCGCCGACGCGCCGGGCATCGGCCACCACCTCCCGCAGCGCCCGCCGCGCCACCTCCCGCTCGTCGTCGTCGACTGCGGTACGGGCCAGCACGGTGGCCAGTTCGGCACGTGCGTCGAGCAGGGTGACAGGCATCCGCCGAGCGTCGGCGACCAGTCGGGTGAGTCGCTGGGCAAGCCCGTCCAGCCGGCCGGCGGCACGGTCCAGGGACAGCTCGGTCGCCTCCACCAGGGCCCTCAGCCGCTCGTACCCGGTCTCGTCGACAAGCGCCCGACCGGCCGCCAGGAGCGCTTCGGCCTGCTCCGGGTGCCCGGCGTGCAACGCGCCCTGCGCCCAGTTCAGGCAGGCCCGGGCATGCTCCCGGGGCCGGTCGGCCAACTCCGCGGATGCCCGCAGCTCGGTGATGATCGCCCAGGCGGCCGGGTCGCCCAACTCCAGGAGCAGCGAGGCGCGGGCGATCCGGACCGCGAGGTGCGCCCCCGGGTCCCCGCTGGCCGCCGCGGCGCTCTCCGCCGCCGCGCAGCGGGCCAGGTGGTCGTCGACGTGCCGGCCGACCACGGTGTCCGGGGCCGCCAGCACCGCGAGCGCCGGGGCCTTGCGTCGCGGTGCGCGCAGGTACGGCAGGGCACGCTCGATCTCGGTGTACCCGCGCAGGGCCTCGCCCTGCTGGCGCAGCATCCGCCCGAGCACCAGGCCCAATTCACCGCGGGCTCCGGGCGGCAGTCTCCGGTCGGCGAGCAGCCGTTCCAACACCGGAATCGCCTCGGCCTGGCTGAGCCCGTCGATGGCCGACCGACCCAACTTGGCGGCCAGCCGCACCCGTACCGGTCGGGGTAACTCGGCGACGTCCATGGTCTGGAGCAGGAAGCTGGCGGCCGTCGCGTCGTCGCCGCGTTCGGTGGCCAGGTCGGCGGCGGCTTCGGCGTTGCGGACGAAGTCCGCGCCGCTGCCGGCCCGGCGGTAGTGGTGGGCCAGTTGGGCGACCGGCCGAGGCAACCTCTGCTCCAGCACCCGTGCGACGCGTAGGTGCAGCCACTCCCGGTTCTCCCAGGGCACCAGGTCGTACACCACCTGGCGGGCCAGGTCGTGCCGGAAACGTAGACCGTCTCCGGCGTCGTGCAGCAGGCCGGCCCGGTGGGCCGCGGTCAGTGCCGCGCCGACCGCCGACCGGTCCAGGCCGAGTACCGCGGCGAGGATGTGCTGGTCCGGTGCCAACCCCAGCACCGCGGCGGCGCCGAGTACCTCCCGGGTGGCATCGTCGAGCGGACGCAGCCGCCACAGCAGCACGTCCCGCAGGACGAACGGGACACTGTCGTCCGCCAACGGGTCGCCGCCCCGCTCGGCGAGCGTCCGCAGCACCTCCTCGACGACGAACGGGATGCCGGCGGTGCGGTCGAGCAGGGTGGCGACCAACCGCTGCGGGGGGTCGTCGAGCCGCAGGGTCCGGGCGGCGAGCCGGCGTACGTCGTCGGCGCCCAGTGGGCCGAGCGCCATGCGCGTGACGCTCCACGGTGGAGTACGCGCCAGTGCGTCGTGGATCGGCGTGCTGCCTCCCGGCGGCACCGTGCGGGTGGTCAGCACCACCGCCAGCCCGTCGACCGGGTGGGTGCTCAGGTAGCCGAGGAACTCGCAGGTCGCCGGGTCGGCCCAGTGCAGATCCTCGAGCAGCAGCGTGGCCGGACTCAGCGCGCTCAGCACCGCCGCGACGGCGCGGAACAGTCGATGCCGCTCGGCCGCCGGATCGGTCAACGGGGGTGGCGCGGCGGGCAGTACGTCGGCCAGTTCGGGCAGCAGCGGCGCGAGGGCACCGGCGACCGGGCTGACGGCACCGGCGTCGACTCGGTCGGCGCTGCCCCGGATCGCGTCCAGCAGCACGCCGAGCGGAAAAGGCTCCGGCACGTCGTCGCACTCGCCGACCAGGTGACTCCCGGGCAGTTCGGCGAGCAACTCGGTGACCAGCCTGCTCTTGCCGATCCCGGGCTCGCCCTCCAACAGGATCAGGCACGGCGGGACTTCGACGAGCCGGCGTAGCCGGGCCACCTCCGCCGCTCGTCCCACGAACTCGACGGGTCCGCGCAGACGTTTGGGGCGAACGGGAGATGGGCCCCCGCCGCCCCGCGTCCTGTCCTCGTCGCCGTCGATCACCGTGGGGCCGAGCAGATCACCCCCGGTGGTACGGACGGCCGGCCGGCGTACCGCCGGTGACCTGGGTCACGCGGCGGCCCGCCGGCCGGTTGCCACCGTCAGGACGTGACGGTGACCGGCACGGTCTTCAGCGAGCCGTCACCATTGCGGAACTCCAGCACCCCCAGGTAACGCTGACCCGGCGCGAGGCCGAACCAGCGCAATGTCAGGTTCGCCGTCGCGCCCGGCCGCACGCTGCGCTGCTTCGGGTCGATGGTGAACCGGCCGGTCGAGGTGCCCGGCGCGCCCGGCAGGTAGCTGGTGATGGTGTACGCGTTCGCGCCGTCCTTGATGTTCTCGGTGAACTCCTGCTCGACGACCACGATGTAGTCCCCGGCACCGTCCGGCAGGGTCACCTTGGCGCCGTCCCGACCACTGGCCGTGGCGGTGACGAACTTCCCGGACTTGTCGTAGACGTTGAGGCTGAACTCGGTGCACTCCAGCACCCCCTCCTCGTCGTCCCAGTCGATGTGGGAGCAGGTGGGCCGCTTCGACGTCACCTGGACGAGTGGGCTGCGGGTCCCGGCCGGCACGTGCAGGGTGGTCCGGCTGATCGACGCGGGCAGCGGCACCGGCAGGTTGTTCGACGTACTCCAGTCCCAGCTCGGCCCGTCGCCGGTCAGGGTGACCGCGTTGCTGGTTCCCGAGGTCAGGCCGGAGAGTTGGGAGATCAGCTGACCCTGGTAGCCGACCTCGGCGGCGATCCGGACACTGCCGAAGGTGCCCTTGCCGGTGATGGTGTCGGGGGCGACAAGTCCGGAGTTGTGCACGACCACCGGGCTGCGTACCTCGTGCTTGAACTGGTCGCGCCAGGTCAGCGAGCCGTCGGCCCAGGTGTCGAACGCGCCACCGGTGTTGGTGACCTCGACGGTGAAGCGGGCGGACCTGCCCGCGGGGATCTGCAGCTTCTTCGGGGTGACCTTGACCTGGTAGCCCGGCGGGGCCTGCACCGACGATGTGTAGGTGCTGGCCCTGTCGCTGACGTTGGTGACCGTGCGGGTCACCGTCTGCTTGCCGACCATCCGGCCCAGCGAGATCGACGGGTAGTTGAGCTGGGCGGTGTCGATGGCACCGATGGTGTCGCAGCCGTCCAGGTCGCCGAGCCCGTAGTCGCCGCCCCGGTCGGCGGACACCCCACACAGGTACCGGATCCAGTCCTGCTGGTTGGAGTCGTAGACCAGGCCCGGATCGAACGCGCTACCCGGCTTCACCTGGCCGGCGCCGTAGTTGAGCGGGGTGGCGTCGTACGTGCCGATCTTTATTGGGTTGCCCCTGTCGGTCTTGTCGACCGCGCTTGTCATCAGCGCCGAGCGGACCGCCGCCGGCGACCAGCCGGGGTGCTTGGCCAGCAGCAGGGCCGCGATGCCGGCGATGTGCGGCGCCGCCATCGAGGTGCCCGACTCCAGGGCGAAGTCGTTTCCGCCGATGGACGGGGAGAACGCCGCGACGATGTCCTGACCGGGTGCGCTGATGTCCGGCTTGAGCAGCTCACCGGCGTTCAGGTTGGACGGCCCGGCCGAGGAGAACGCGGCGACCGCGGGGGCCTCGACGGTCTCCAGCCTGCTCGGCGAGATGGTCGCCGTGGCGTTGCCCTTGGCGACGTACGCGCTGACCGTGGCCAGGTCGACCTCGTTGATGTGCACGGTGGGCACGGCCTGCACGTCCGCGTTCAGCGAGTTCAGCTCGTCGTTGTACAACACCATGCCGACGCCGCCGGCCCGTGCCACCTCGATGCTCTTGTCGGTACGCGGGATCTCGCCGCGCAGGCAGGCCACGATCGCGCCCTTGACCTTTGCCGGATCCAGGGTGTCGTCGGCGCAGAGGCCGGCGCCGTAGGCCCCGTCCGGGTCGAGCGCGCTGTCCTTCGCGAAGACCAGTCGGGCCGGCCCGACACCTGTCTCGCCCATGCCCACACCGGCGATGGTGGTGCCGTTGCCGAGGGTGAGCTTGCGGGTGTTCTGCCGGTCGGTGGTGCTCGCTGCCACCGTGGTCAGCCACGGCGTCGAGTTGTCGACGGTGTTGGCGAACGGGCCGGAGTTGCCGGCGGCGGCGGCGACGAACACGCCCGCCGCGGCGGCGTTGAAGAACGTCGCGTCGACCGCCCCGAACTGCTCGGTGTCGTCACCGATCGAGTAGTTGATCACGTCGACACCGTCGGCGACCGCGTCGTCGATGGCGTGCACGATGTCGATGTCGGTACCTGTCGCACCGCCCGCGCCGTTGTCGTACAGCGCCTTGTAGATCGCCAGGCGCGCGGCCGGCGCCATCCCGGAGATCATGCCCAGGTCCTGGTTGCCCGACGTCGCCCGCACGCCGTGGTTGCCGGCCGCGGTGCTGGCCGTGTGGGTGCCGTGGCCGTTGCGGTCACGAGGCGAGGAGTAGTCGTCCGGGAAGGCGTCGGCGATGCCGCTGTCGTTGTACCAGCGCGCCCCGATCACCTTGTTGTTGCAGGTGACAGGTGCCTCGATGCCGACGTCGCAGGTGCCCTTCCACTTGGCGTCGATGATGGCCTGGTCCGGGCGAGGGCTGGGCAACGGCGCGAAGCTCGCGCTCTCCGGCCAGTACCCGCTGTCGATGACCCCGACGATGACGCCCTCGCCAGCGTGCGAGTCGCCACCGAACTCCTTCTTCCACACCCCGCCCTTGCCGGTCAGGCCCAGGTAGTCCGGGGTGTGCGAGGTGGTCGCGTGCACCTTCCGGCTCTCGTAGACCGCCCGTACACCTCGGGTGGCACGCAGCCGGGCGGCCTGCGGCCCGGTCAGGTCGGCGGCGAAGCCGTTGAACGCGGTCTCCATCGTCACGCGGGTGCGCTCGGCCGGCACGCCGACGTGGTCCAGCACGGACGTGCGCTGCTGGCGCAGGTGATCCCGGTACGCCCTGGCGCTGCCCGAGGTGCGGTTCAGCTTGGCACCGTCGGTCGGCTTCGTCGCCGCGATCCCGGGAACACCGCCGGTGTACGTGGCCAGCGGCTCCTCGTCGAGTTGGACGAGGTAGCGGGCGGTCGGGCCGCTGCTGCTGGTCGGCGCGGCGATGGCGCTGTCGGGCAGGCTGGTCAGGCCGGCCGCGGTCAGTGCCACGGCGGCCAGCATGCTGACCCCGCGCCTGGCCCGTCCGGTCCGATGTGTGTTCGGTTGTGGCACGTCGTTGCCTCCACGTTCGGTGCCGGCCGCCACGACTGATGACGGTGGCCGAAACCTAGGATCGGTATAGATCATCGAGAAGCACTCGTAACCTGGCCGTCACCTTGGAAACAAGCTCGTAACGCAACGGGTACTTTGCGCGTCATTTACGCTGCCGACTCGGGGTTGTCCATGCCATTTCGGCGGGTTTCCGTGCCGTCGATCGATTCGGCCTTCGCGGTCTTCGACGAGCAGGACTCCGGTTGCCTGTCCTGCGGGGTCGAGGAGGCGGACCGGCGTTGGCTCGTCAAGACGGCCAGCACGGCCGAGGGCAGAGCCTCCCTCGACCGAGCCTGCGCGGTGCATGCCGCAGTCCGCCACCCGGTGATCGTCCGTCCAGAGCGGACAGTGCGCGGACCGGCCGGGCCCACGCTCGTCTACCCCTGGTACGACGGCGACGTGTTGAACCACGCCACGGTGCACGGCGCAGACCGCGGCGGGCTGACCCGATTCCAGCAGCTTCCGCTGCCGCAGGTCGAGGCGGCCCTCGACGCGATCCTCGACGCCCATCTCGCCGTCAGCGCCGCCGGCCTGGTCGCGGTCGACCTCTACGACGGCTGCTTCCTGTACGACTTCTCCACCGGCCGGATGCGCCTGATCGACCTGGACGAGTACCGACCCGGACCCTTCCTGCTCGACGCCGAACGGTTGCCCGGCTCGCGGCGCTACATGGCACCGGAGGAGTTCGTCCGTGGCGCGGTGATCGACGAGCGGACCACCGTGCACCTGCTCGGCCGCACCCCTGCACCACCTGCTCGGCTCGAAAGAGGGCTGGCGGGGCAACGACGATCAACGTCGCGTCGTGGACCGAGCCACCAGGGCCGCCCCTGCCACCCGTTACGCGGACGTGCCAGCGCTGGTCCGCGCTTGGCGGCAGGCCGGTTGCCTCCCGGGATGCCCTTGTCGCCGGTCCGCGACGCGCTGCCGCTGCCGCTGCCGCTGGTGGCCTGGTTGTTCGCGGGCGAGAATACCGCCCGCAGTACTCCGGCTCACGCCCAGCGCCGGCCTGCGGCCTGCGGCGCGGCGGCGTACCAACGCGGCAGCGCACCAAAGCACCGGCGCGGCGAGCATGCGGGGGCATCCAGGGTCTCGGTCGTGGGAGAGCCGAGCCGCCGCGTGGGACTGCCTGGATCCGGCTGCACGGCAACAGAGCGTTAAGCGCCGGCTGGTCGTTTCTATGTTCGTCGGTGGTAGTGGTTGCGGCGGGGGAGTTGGTCGGGGTCGAGCCAGGCGGGTGGGATGAATTCGGGGTGGCCGTCGCCGCTGAGTTGCACGGTCCAGTCGTTGTGGTGCAGGTGTCGGTGGTGGTGGCCGCAGAGTAGGACGGCGTTGGCGAGGCTGGTGGTGCCGCCGTCGGCCCAGTGGTGGATGTGGTGGGCGTCGCACCAGCGGGGTGGGCGGTCGCAGCCGGGGAAGGCGCAGCCCCGGTCGCGTAGGACGAGGGCGCGGCGGAGGGGGCCGGTGATGAGGCGTCGTTGTCGGCCGAGGTCGAGTGGTTGGCTGGTGCTGCCGAGGACGGCGGGGAGGATGGCGGCGTCGCAGGCGAGTCGGCGGACCGTGTCGGGGGTGAGGTGCAGGTCGGTGTCGAGAGTGCCGGCACCCAGGTGGCGGGTCAGCTCGTCGTAGCTGGTGGTGATGACGATTTGTGCGGGGTCGCCGCCGTGTTCGGGTAGGTCGGTGGTGCGCAGGGTGAGGCGGCAGAGGTCGGCGAGGGCGTCGTGGCGGCGTTGTGCGGCAGTGCGTTGGTCGTCGGGGCCGCTGGGTGCGGTCAGTGGGTCGATGGCGGCGCGGAGCAGGCCTGCGGTTTCGGTGTCGAGGATGCCGGTGAGTCGTAGGCGGCCGTCGGTGAGGGTGGAGAGGGTGAGATGCCGGTCGCGGGTTGCCCGGGCGGCCTCGGCCTCCAGGGCGGCTTTGGCGGCGGCGTCGGCGATGTCGGGGGCGACGTGGTCGAGGATGCGGGTGCCGAGCTTGCGTAGGAGGGTGGGGTCGAACTGGCCGGCCCACTCAACCAGAACCCCGACGGCCTTGTCTGCTGCTTCCGTGCCGGCGGTGGTGTGCACGGTGGCGACGGTGTCGCCGATGACTCGGGCCTGGTCGATTGTGATGTCCCCGTTTGCCAGAGCGGCGCGGATCCCGGGGTTGCCGGTGTCCAGAGCGGCGGCGAGGTCGACCAGCCGGCGGGCGGCGGGAACGGTGAGGTGGAGTCGCTCGCGCAGCCAGACTGCCGTGCTGGACGCGCCTTGAGCGCGGGCGGTGCCGCGACCGTCGATCTCGCGGACCAGGGCGAGTTTGACGGCGGAGAGGCGTTGCTCCAGGCGGTGCGCGGCGTCGAGTGCCGCGATCAGCTCAGCTTCGGCGAGGGCCCAGGCGGCGTCGTCAACGCAGGCGGCGACCGCGTCGTCTGCCTGCGCCAACTCCTCGACCATGATCAGATACTAGAACAGGTGTACGACAGTTTTCAGTGACCATGATCGATTGAGTCGCGGCGCTCCGCTGGCACAGTCAGGGCCGCATGCGGGCCGGCCTGTATGCCATTTTGCGAGGTGTCGAGCGTGGCTCGGCGGCCCGCACGTCGAGTCACGGATCGAGGGTGAGCTGTGGTTAAGGAACTCGGCAAATTGCCCCCGTAACTTAGGGCGGCTCTGCGCCCCGCATCCCCGACCGCGTCAGATCAAGCCCGCCCGGTGCCCTCCAGTCGCCAAGCGGGTAGGGCCGAACCCGAACCGAAGCTGATCTCGGTCGTGGCCCGCCGGTCGTGGCCTGCCCGCCGGTCTTGGCGCGCCGGCCCTGGTGACTCCTGGCCTCGGCCCGCAGCTCGCTGGTTCCATGTCAGATCAGGCCGGAACCCGCCTTGGGGTGGGGCCTCGTCGGCCGGATGTGCCTAGTTCGTCAGCCGCGCCGGATGAGGCCTGGGCCGGCGGCGATGTCCATGTCGCCGTCCTCTACTTCGTGGCCGGCGGCGCAGCGGAGGACCGCACGGACCGGTTGGCCGCAGTCGCGGTGGGTGGCGACGACGGACGGGCCGGCGTCGTCGGCGGCCCAGGTGTCGCCCCAGTTGCGCAGGGCGGTGATGACGGGCAGGAGTTCGCGGCCCTTGCGGGTGAGCTGGTATTCGTGGCGGGTGCGTTGGCCCGGCTCGCGGTAGGGGATTCGTTCGAGCAGGTCGGCGGCGACCATTTCCTTGAGGCGGGCGGCCATGGCGGGCTCGCCGACGCCGACCCGGCGGACGAAGTCGTCGAAGCGGCGCGTGCCGAGCAGGGCCTCGCGCATGATCAGGACCGTCGACCTGCTGCCCACGATGTCCATGGCTCGGGCCACCGAGCAGTTCTCACTCGACCAGGAGTCGCGGTCGTCTCGGAGATCCTCCATGCCGTCAAGCCTACCTGACTTGCATCACGGTTAGTCAGGTGCTTCACTGAGGGGTGCTGACTTTGGCATGAGCAAGTCAGCCCGACGAGACCCTGAGGAAACCCAGTGACCAGCAGCACCGCAGCTCCACCCGGACCGGCCGGCGCCGTCCGTTCCGCCGTCCGCGGCTCCCGCGCGGTGACCCTGGTCGCCATGTGTCTGGGCGCGATGATCACGTTTCTCCAGATCACCGCGACGATCTCCGCCCTGACCACGATCCAACAGGACCTGCGGGTCGACCCGACCACCCTGATCTGGGTGCCCAGCGCCTACACCCTGATGGTGGCGAGCGTGGTGCTGTCCGCCGCCACGCTGGGCAACCGCTACGGACGCAAGCGCATGTTCGGTGCCGGAGTCGTCGCGATGATCGTTGGTGCCGCCATGGTGGCCGGCGCCCCGACCGTGGCCTGGGTGATCGCCGGGCAGTTGGTCGCCGGCCTCGGCGGGGCCCTGATCCTGCCGAACAGCCTGGCGATCCTCGGAGCGACATTCACCGACCCGCACCGACGTACCGAGGTCATCACCGCATGGTCGGCGGCCTCCGGCATCGGCCTCGCGATCGGCCCACTCATCGCCGGCGCGCTGCTGCGGCACCACCCGTGGCACAGCGTCTACCTGTCCACGATCGTGCTCGGCGTGATCACCCTCGTCGTGGCCGCCATCGGGGTGGCCGAGTCCAGGCCGAGCGCCACCCGACTCGACGTACCCGGCCTGGTGCTGGGCACCGTCGCCATCGCCGCCGCCGTCTACGCGATGATCCAGGGCGGCAGGGACGGCTACGCCAGCCCGGTGGTGCTGGCGGCCTGGATCGTCGCGCTTGTCGCACTTGTCGGGTTCGTGCTTGTCGAGCGGCGGGCCAGCGCGCCCATGCTCGACGTACGGCTGTTCCGGTCCGCGTCGTTCAGCGCCGTCACGGTCGTCGCCGCGGTGTCGCTGTTCGGCTTCACCGGCGTGGCGATCCTGCTGGTCCTCTTCCACGAACGTGCCCAGGCACTCAGCCCGCTGGACACCGGCTGGCGGATGCTCGTGCTCTTCGGCGCCTACGTGCTCGTCGCCTTCGGTGCCGGGCGAGTGATTCGTCGTACCGGCTTCAAGGCGCCCATCGCCCTCGGCCTGGTCCTCGGTGCGGTGGCCAGTTTCGGCCTGGCGACCCAGGGGCCGACCGCGTCGTTCGGTCACCGCTGGGCGTTGTTCGCATTGTTCGGTGCCGCTAGCGGTCTGGTGGTGGCCCCGGCGACGGCGGCGGCGTTGGCCAGCGTCGCGCCCGCGCAGGCCGGCATGGCCGCCGGAGCGGTGAACGCCGCCCGCCAGGTCGGCTCGGTGCTCGGCTCGTCCCTGCTGGGCACGCTCCTGACCACCACGATGCTTGCCGACCTGCCCGACCGGCTGGCCGCGCACCAGGTCGGCGAGCCCACCCGGGCCGCCGTGCGGGCCGCGGTGGCCGCCGGTGCCACCGGCGACCAACCACTGCCCGATCCGGTACGCGCGGCGCTGGCCGAGGCACTGACCGCAGGCGTCCAGGCCGGGTTGCGCGTCAACGGCATCGTCTTCCTCGTCACCGCCGTGCTCACCCTCGCCTTGGTCCGCAACCGGCCGCACCAGCACTGAGACCAGCGCGCCGACCGCGCTGACCGCGCTGACCGCGCTGACCGCGCTGACCGCGCTGACCGCGCCGACCGCACCGACCGCGTCGACCGCACCGACCGCGAAGATCAGCCGATGGTGGTCAACCCGTGGCCACGGCCGCGGTGACCTCGACCTCCAGCACCGCGCCGTCGAGAAAGAGCCGGCTCACCTCGACGGTGGTGCTGGCGGGCCTGGTCTGCCCGAAGTAGCGGTTGCGGACGTCCGCGTAGTCGGCCAGGTCGCCGAGGTCGGTCATGAACGTCCGGACGTGCAGCACGTTGGCGAAGGTGGCGTCGTGCGCCGCGAGCAGTGCGCTGATCAACTCGAAGATCCGTTCGGACTGAGTCCGCACGTCGCCGGGTGCGACCACCGCGCCGGCGTCGTCCACCCCGACCTGACCGGAGAGCATCAGCAGCGCGCCCCCCGGCAGGTCGAGGCGGGCGACGTGCGCGAACCGGTCGCCGAACGGCGCGGTGACAGTCGTCGGATTGTCCAGGATCAGGTTCACTACATCTCCTCGGCTGCGGCTGCGGCTGCGGCTGCGGCTGCGGCGGTGTCGGTGAGACGGGCGATGTCATCCTGCGGATGGCGCGCGGCCGCCAGCGCCGACGCGGCGGCGCGCAGCAGGGGCGCCGGCGCGTCGCCGAGCACGTCGAGGGCGAGCCGGGCGTCCTTGGCGGCCAGGGCGGCGGCGAACGCGGCGTCCGTGGCGGTCGCCCGGGCGACCGCACCGCCGAGTGGCCCGGTGCCAAGTGCATCGATCGCGGTACGCCTGTCGACGCCGACGGCGTCCGCGACGGTGAGCGCGTCCGCGACCGCGGTGACCGCGGTGACCAGCGCGGTGTTGAGTACCAGCTTCAACGCGGCGCCCCGGCCGGAGCCGCCGCAGCGACGGACGGTGCCCAACGTCCCCAGCAGCGAGGCGACCCGCTCGACGACCGACTCTTCCCCGCCGGCCAACACCACGAGCCGGCCCGCCTCGGCAGTTCCGGCGCTGCCGGCGACCGGAGCGTCGACAAGCGGTACTCCCGCCGGCAGCAGCGTGGCCAGTTCGGCCACGGCCCGGGGACCGATCGTGGACATCTCGATCACGGGGGTGCCCGGCCGCAGCGCCAGTACCGCACCGGAGTCGACAAGCGTGTGCCGGACGGCTACCGCATCGGTGAGCATGGTGATCACCACGTCGGCGTCGCGGACCGCCTCGGCTGGGCTGCCGGCTGCGCGTGCCCCGGCGTCGACGAGCGGCCCGGTGCGGGCGGACGTGCGATTCCAGACGGTGAGCCGCTGCCCGGTGGCCAGCAGTCGGCGGCCGATCGCGGTGCCCATCGTGCCCGTACCCAAGAGGGCGATCTCGTTCATGTCGCCAACGCTAGGGGGCGCTGAGTCATGCCACCAGCGACTGTTACGCATCGCTGCCATGCTGGGGGAGCATGTCACGATGCAGTTGAACGCGCTCCAGGTCTTCCGTGCCGTCGCCGAGCACGGCTCCATCTCGGGTGCTGCCCGCAGCCTGCGCTACACCCAGTCGGCGGTGTCCCGACAGATCGCCGCGCTGGAAGCCGAGACCGGGTCGCCGTTGCTGGACCGGCTGCCGCGCGGCGTCGCCCTGACCGAGCAGGGCCGGTGCCTGCTCGGCCACGCCGAGGCGGTGCTCGACCGGCTGGACACCGCCCGGCGGGACCTGGCGGCCCTGCGCGACCTGTCCGCCGGCCGGCTGCGGGTCGGCGCGTTCCCCACGGCGGTCGCCGCGCTCGTGCCACGTGCTCTGGCCAGCTTCAAGGCCGAGCATCCCGAGGTGGCCCTGTCGCTTGTCGAAGGACTCACGCCGGGGCTGCTGGAGCGCCTGGTCGACGGCGACGCCGACGTCGCCGTGGTCAGCGCCGCGGCGGACCAGCCGCTCGACGGCGACCAATTCGACCTGCACCACCTCGTCGACGAGACGCTTCTGGTGGCCGTACCCCGGGCGCATCGGCTCGCCCACCGGCGGACCATCCGCCTGCGCGACCTGGCCGACGAGTCGTTCATCGCCGGTTCGGCGACCGCCGAGGAGACGCTGCTGCGAGCGACCCTGGCGGCGGGTTTTCGCCCGCGCATCGACATCGTCGCGGCCGAGTGGACCGGCAAGCTGGGCTGTGTCGCGGCCGGTCTGGGCGTCGCGCTGGTGCCGGCCCTGGCCGTACGTGCCGCTCCCGCCGACCTGACCCTGCTCCGCCTGCACCCGGACGACGTCTCCGTCCGGCGGATCTTCGCCGCGACCGTCGCTGGGCGGAGCCGACCACCGGCGGTGCGGCGGTTCCTCACCCATCTGGACCGGGCGGCCGGCCTGAGCGAGTTGGGCGGGTGACGCGGACCGCCGTGCGGCGGTCCGCGTCCCGGCGTCACCCGCCGATGGTGTCGAGTTCCTCGATCGCGTCGGCCGGCAGCTCCAGGTCGGCGGCGGCGAGGTTCTCCCGCAGGTGCGCCAGCGTCGAGGTGCCCGGGATCAGCACCGTGGTGGGGGAGCGTTGCAGCAACCAGGCGAGGGCGACCTGCTGCGGCGAGGCACCCACCCGGGTGGCCACGTCGTTGAGTGTGTCGGACTGCAACGGCGTGAACCCGCCGAGCGGGAAGAACGCGGCGAACGCGATGTTCTCCGCCGCGCACCTGTCCACCAGGGCGTCGTCCTGCCGGTTGGCGAGGTTGTAGAGGTTCTGGACGGTGACCACCGGGGCGATGGCCTGGGCCTCGGTGAGCTGGTCGAGCGTGACGTTGCTGAGCCCGAGGTGCCGGATCAGCCCTTCCTGCCGCAGCTCGGCGAGGGCGCCGAACTGCTCGGAGAGGGGATCGTCGCCGGTGCCCTCCGCCACACCGACCCGCAGGTTGACCACGTCGAGGACGTCCAGGCCGAGGTGCTTGAGGTTGTCCCGGACCTGGGCCTTCAGGTCGTCCGGCTCCAGCGCCGGGATCCAGGAGCGGTCGGCGCCGCGGCGCGCGCCGACCTTGGTGACCAGGTGCAGATCCTCGGGGTACGGGTGCAGCGCCTCGCGGATCAGCTCGTTGACCACCACCGGGCCGTAGAAGTCGCTGGTGTCGATGTGCCGGACACCGAGGTCGACGGCCTCGCGGAGCACGGCGAGCGCCTGCTCGCGGTCGCGGGGTGGGCCGAAGACCCCCGGGCCGGCCAACTGCATCGCCCCGTAGCCCATCCGGCTCAGGGTGAGGTCGTCGGCGGGGGTCACGGTTCCGCCGGGAAGGTTCTCGCGCATGTCGTCCTCTATCCGTAATCGGAGTGGATATGCGTCGACAGTGCGTCGGCAGCCGGGGCGGCCGGCAGGGCGAGCTGTTCCTGGTAGTGACACGGCCAGTCACCGGGCCGCCCGGCGATCTACCGTCGGGGCATGGACGCGACGAACCCGCTCGGCGACTTCCTGCGTGCCCGTCGGGAGCAGACCCGGCCCGAGGACGTCGGGCTCGGCCCCGGCGTGGGCCTGCGCCGGGTGCCGGGGCTGCGGCGTGAGGAGGTGGCGATGCTTGCCGGCATCAGCGCCGACTACTACCTGCGGTTGGAGCAGGGTCGCGAACGGCATCCCTCGGTGCAGGTTCTCGACGCCCTCGCCGGGGTGCTCCGGTTGGACCCGGAGGCGACCGCGTACCTGATCGGGCTGAGCCGCACGCGGTCGCGGCGGGCGGTCCGACCGGCCGCGGAGCGGGTGCCGGCAAGCATCCTGCACCTGCTGCGGGAGCTCGACATGCCGGCCTTCGTGCAGAACCGCTACCTCGACATCCTGGCCTCGAACCCGATGGCGAGGGCGCTGTCGCCGAACCTCGCCCCGGGTGCCAACCGGCTCCGCGCGGTGTTTCTGGACCCGGCCGAGCGGGAGCTGTTTCGCGACTGGCGGCAGGCGATGCAGAGCGTGGTGGGGCAGATGCGCGCCGACTCGGGCGGTGCCACCGACGACCCCCGGTTGACGGCGCTGGTGGGGGAGCTGTCCCTCAAGAGCGACTGCTTCCGCCAGCTGTGGGCGCGCCACGAGGTGCGTCGACGGGAGGGTGTGGTCAGCCGGCTGCGCCATCCGGAGGTGGGTGACCTCGACCTGTACTGCGACAAGCTCGCCGTGGCCGGCGCCGACGGGCAGCTTCTGGTGATCTACCACGCCGAGCCCGGTACGGAGTCGGCGCGCTCACTGGCGCTGCTCGGCTCGATCGCCGCCAGCACCCGGGACGACGACATCCCGGACAGCCTGCGGCCCGGTGACCCGGCCCGGCTCTACCCCCTGGAGTGAGCGACGCCCCTGGAGTGAGCGACGCCCCTGGCGACCCTGCGGATTCGAGAGGCGCTCGCCTTGACGGCACTTGTTTGTGAGTGCACACTTACAAACATGCGATCGACTGCCGAGGCCCGCCGGATCACCGTTCTGAACGCCGCCGTGTCGGCGTTCGCGCGCACCGGCTTCCACGCCACCCCGGTCACCGCCGTGGCCGCTGCCGCCGGCATCTCCGAGGCGTATGTCTTCCGGCTCTTCGCCGGCAAGCTCGGGCTGTTCGTGGCGGCCGCCGACACGTGCTTCGAGCGGATCGCGGCGGCGATCGAGGCCGGGGCCGAGCGTGCCGCCGGTGGCAGTGCGGAGGAGATCCTCGACGCGATGGGGGGCGCCTACGCGGAGCTGATCGCCGACCGCGATCTGCTGCTCTTCCAGGTGCAGGCGCAGGCCGTGACCGACATTCCCGAGATCGCCCAGGTGGTGCGGGCCGGCTATCGACGGGTCGCCACCTTCGTGCAGGACCGCTCCGGCGCGAGCGACGCGCAGGTGCAGCAGTTCTTCGCGTATGGCCAGCTCTGCCACCTGATCGTCACCGCCGGCCTGGACCAGGTCCCCGAGCCGTGGGCCCGCGCGCTGACGGCGGGCATCCGCCACCCCTGACACCCGACCACCGACCCTCGGGCCGCGACGGTGGCCACCTTTTTGCCCCGCGAAGTGTGTGAGTGCACACTTACAAACTAGGAGGTTCCCATGACCACCGATGCGATGATCACCGAAGTGGTGCTGCCCGGCGTGGTGGAGCCCGACGGACTCCAACTGCACCGACGCGCCATGCCCACGCCGGCCCAGGGGCAGGCGCTCGTCCAGGTCGAGGCCACCGGCATCTCGTTCGCCGAGCAGCAGATGCGCCACGCCCTCTACCCCGGCCAGCCGAAGTTCCCGTTCGTGCCCGGCTACGACCTCGTCGGCACGGTCCGGGCGGTCGGCCCCGGTGGCGACGACTCGCTTGTCGGCACCCGGGTGGCGGCGGTCACCAAGACCGGCGCCTGGGCCACGTACGTGCTCGTCGACATCGACGCCCTGACCCCCGTACCAGTTGGTCTGGACCCCGTCGCCGCCGAGACAGTCGTCGTCAACGGCGTGACGGCGTGGCAGATGTTGCAGAGTGCCAGGCCGCGGGCCGGGCAGACCATTCTCGTGCACGGCGCGAACAGCGGCGTCGGGAGCGTACTCGTCCAACTCGGACGCCACCTCGGCCTGCGGGTCATCGGCACCGCGACGGATCGGCACCACGCCGGGTTGCGCGACCTCGGCGTCGAACCGCTGGACTACCGTGCCCCGGACCTGGCCGCGCGCGTCCGTGCGCTGGCGCCGGGCGGTGTCGACGCCGTCTTCGACCCGGTCGGCGGCCCGGGTGTCCGCACCTCGTACGGCCTGCTCGCCCGTGGCGGCACGCTCGTCGTCTACGGCAACGCCGCCGCCGTGGGCACCGGCCAGTCGGTCGCGTGGGTCTTCGTGAAACTGCTGACCCGCCTCTACACCTGGAACGCGCTGCCGAACGGCCGCCGGGCCGGCTTCTACAACTTCTGGGCCGGTCAGCTCACCCGCCGTGCCGCCTTCCGGCGTCGCCTGCGTACCGACCTGGGCATCGTGCTCGACCTCCTGCGGCAGGGGGTGATCGTGCCGCAGATCGCCGCCCGCTACCCGCTCGGCGAGGTCTCCGCCGCCCTGGTGTTCGCCGAGGCGCGCAGCCGGGCCGGCAAGGTGGTGCTGGAGCCCTGACCTGCGGATCCAGTCCGCCGGGCGGCATGTTGCGGCCGGCCCGGCGGCCGGTGCGTGTGCGCCCGCACACCGCGAGGGCGTACGGTGGACCTGTCGCCCGGGATCCCGGTGGCCGCCAGACGCCGTCGCCACCAGCCCAGTCAGGGGCGTAACCGATCGTCATCCCCATCGCCGCGACGGCTGGTCGTGTTGTTGATCGCCGGCCCCGTCCCGGCTGTCGGGTTCGCTGGTCATCGCAATCCGGACGGCCGGTGGGCCGACCCCACCGCCGTTCGTGCGAATGATCGTTTTGAACACCTTAACCAGGGGAGCACCAGATGAGGATCGCCAGGGACAGGATCGTCACCGCACTTCGCGACAGGGGCCAGCAGGCCCGGGCCGACTGGGTCGAGCGTGAGCTGCCGGAGCGCGTGGACCCGGCGAAGCACACCGGCCTGCTCGCCACCCTGCACCTCAATGCGGCCGACCTCGTCGACGCGTCCTCCCCTTGAGGGTTGCCCTGCTCGGACCGGTCGCCTGGCGTACGCCGCCGCACCACTACGGCCCGTGGGAGCAGGTGACCGGCCTGCTCGCGGAGGGGCTGGCCAGCCACGGCGTCGACGTGACGCTCTTCGCGACACTGGACTCCGTCACCTCCGCGAAACTCGACGGTGTCTGCCCACGGGGGTACGCGGACGACCCGGACCTGGACGGCCGGGTGTGGGAGGCGATGCACGTCTCCCACGCGCTGGCCCGCTCGGCCGAGTTCGATCTGGTGCACAGTCACCTCGACTGGCTCCCGTTGGCGTTCGCCGAGCACTGCCGTGCCCCGCTGCTGACCACGGTGCACGGCTTCTCCGGCGCGGAGATCCTGCCCGCCTACACCCGAGCCCGCTCGTCGTACGTGTCGATCTCCGACGCCGACCGGGCACCGACGCTCGACTACGTCGCCACGGTCCACCACGGCGTCGACGTCGGCGGGCTGCCGTTCACCGGGGACCCCGGCCCCGGGCTGGCCGCCTTCGGCCGGATCCACCCCGACAAGGGCACCCACACCGCGATCGAGATCGCCCGGCGGGCGGGCCGACCCCTGACCATCTGCGGCATCGTGCAGGACGAGCGGTACTTCGCCGAACAGGTGGCCCCGCACATCGACGGCGACCAGGTCGTGTTCCTCGGGTCGGTGGGCCCGCGACGACGGGCGGAGGTGCTGGGTGACAGCACCGCACTGCTGCACCCGATCGCCTTCGACGAGCCATTCGGACTGTCGGTGGTGGAGTCGATGGTCTGCGGCACCCCGGTCGTCGCGTACCGGCGGGGGTCCATGCCCGAGGTCGTCGACGACGGGGTGACCGGCTTCCTCGTGCACACCGTCGATGAGGCCGTCGACGCGGTCACCCGGGTCGCCGACCTGGACCGGGCGCGGTGCCGGGCGCAGGCCCTCCAGCGCTTCAGCGCGGACCGGATGGTCACCGACTATCTCGCCGTCTACGACCAGCTCGTCCACGGCTGAACCAACCCGCCCCGCCGGTCAAACACGCTGACCGGCGTGCGCCGTTCCCGCGTGAGGCTCGCCCCGTACTCCGGCGAGGGCCGACAACCGGAAAGGCCCGACGTTCATGCCCAGCTACGGATTCCTCAGCACCCACCCCCCGACCCGGTGTGGGCTGGCCACGTTCAACTCCGCCCTCGCCGCCCAGTTGACCGCCGACGGCACGCGCGGTGGCATCGTCCGCGTCACCGACCACGGCGACGACCAGCGGCCGGTGCCCGGTGTCGTGCACACCTGGTCGGCGCTCACCCCGGCCGGTTGGCGGGACGCGGCGGCCGCCCTGAACACCTTCGACGTGGCGATCGTCCAGCACGAGTACGGCATCTACCCCGGCACCGACGGCGAGGACGTCCTGCCGCTGCTGCGGCGACTCACCGTGCCGAGCATCGTGGTCCTGCACACCGTGCTCCGCCAACCCACCGCCCGGCAGAAGTCCCTGTTGGAGCGGATCGTCGCCACCGCCGGGGCGGTCGTCACGATGACCGACACCGCGCGGGACCGGCTGCTGATCGGGTACGCCGTACCACCGGGCAAGGTGACTGTCATCCCGCACGGCGCCGCCGAGCTGGCCGGCGTACCCGTCGAGCGGCGTACCCGCCCGCACCTGCTGACCTGGGGGCTGCTCGGCCCCGGCAAGGGCATCGAGTGGTCGTTGCGGGCCCTCGCGCGGTTGCAGGATCTGGAACCGACACCCACCTACACGGTGGCCGGCCGGACCCACCCGAAGGTGGTCGAGCACCACGGCGAGGCGTACCGGGCGGGGCTGCACCAGCTCGGCGCCCAGTTGGGCGTCGCGCACGCCGTCGACTACCAGGACGTCTACCACGACCAGGAGGCACTGGGCCGGTTGATCCGCTCCGCCGACGTGGTGGTCCTGCCCTACGACTCCCGTGAACAGGTCACCTCCGGCGTACTCATCGAGGCGGTCGCCGCCGGGGTGCCCGTCGTGGCCACCGCGTTCCCGCACGCCGTGGAGCTGCTGACCGGCGGGCCGGGTCTGGTCGTACCCCATCAGAACCCGGCGGCGCTGGCCGCGGCGATCCGGCGGGTCCTGACCGAGCCGGGCCTGCCGGCGCGGCTCGCCGGCCGGGTCCGGCCGCTGGCCGCGCACCTGCGCTGGCCGGCGGTGGCGGCCCGGTACGAGACGCTCGCGGAGCAGCTCAGCGAGGCCCGCCCGCCGGCGGTCAGCGTGGTGCCGGCATGACCGCGACCACCGGCCGGCCCCGAACAGCCACGCGGGGACGCTGGGCGTCGGCGCCCGCGCCGAGCTTCGCGCACCTGACCCGGCTCAGCGACGACACCGGTCTCTTCGAGCACGCCCGGCACGCCATCGTCCGCCGCGAGCACGGCTACTGCACCGACGACGTGGCCCGCGCCCTGGTCGTCGTCAGCCGCGAGCCGGAGCCGAGCGAGGAGCTGATCCGGCTCGCGGAGCGTTACCTCGCGTTCCTGACCCACGCGCAGCACGCCGACGGGGCCTTCCACAACCGGCTCGGGCACGACCGGCGCTGGGTCGACGAACCGGGGCTCGGCGACTGGTGGGGTCGGGCGCTGTGGGGCCTGGGCACGGCCGTCGCCCGCAGCCCCGCGTCCTGGGTACGGGAGGAGGCGCTCGTTGCCTTCAGCCGGGGTGCGGGCCGGCGTACCAAGTTCCCTCACGCGATGGCGTTCGCCGGGCTGGGCGCGGCCGAGGTGCTCCGTCGTCACCCGGGTCACGTCGCCGCCGCGTCCCTGCTGGCGGACGCGGCCAGCACGGTCGGCCCGGCGGGCACCGACCCGCGCTGGCCGTGGCCACGGGAGCAGCTGACCTACGCGAACGCCGCCCTCGCCGAGGTGGTCATCGTCGCCAGTCAACTGCGCGAGGGTGGCCCACCCCTGGACGACGGCCTGCGGATGTTGGCCTGGCTGCGCGACGTCCAACTGCGCGACGGGCGGCTGTCGGTGGTGCCGGTCGGCGGTTGGCGGCACGGGGCCGTGCGGCTGCACCACGACCAGCAGCCGATCGAGGTCGCCGCGCTCGCCGACGCCTGTGCCACGGCGGCCACTGTCACCGGCGACCCCGAGTGGGACGACGGGGTACGGCAGGCGGTCGGGTGGTTCCTCGGCGACAACGACCTCGGCACGCCGATGTGGGACCCGGCGACCGGCGGAGGCTATGACGGGCTGACCGCGCACGGACCCAACCTCAACCAGGGCGCCGAATCCACCCTGGCGCTCATCTCCACCCTGCAGCACGCCCGGCGGTGGTCGTGACCCGGAGTCTGGCGCTCCGGCAGGACGTCACTCTCGCCCCGGATCCTCGGCGGGTCATCGTCAAGCTCTTCGTTCCGGGGGAGGACGCCGCGGTCGTCCGCACCCGGGCGCGGGCACTCATCGACCGGGTCGCGCGCCTCGACGACGAGGAGGCCGGCCGGCTGTTGCGGGACACCTTCGACCGCTTCGGCGCCCGGCACCGCGACCTGGCCGACACGTTCCACCACCACTACGACCTGGTCCGGCATCGTGCCGCCCGGGCCGGGGACCTCTCGCCGACCAGCCGGCTGCTGGTCGGCGCCTACTTCAGCCACGAGTACGCCGTCGAGGCCGCCGCCCTCTGCAACCCGTCGATGGTGGCCCACCCGGACCAGAGCGGTCTGGGCACCGGGCAGTTGCGCGTCGCGGTCAGCCTGCGCCAGATCGGCGAGGGTCACGTGTCGTCCATCGGGTTCGCCACCGCGGTCCTCGGACCCGGGCATCAGCTCACCGTCGCCGATCGGGCCGGTCCGCTGGCCGTCGGGCAGCGGACGGGCGTACGGCACCGCCGGGACCTGCTCGTCGCCGGCCTCGCCGAGGAGGACTACGACAACGAGGTGACCGCCACCGTGCTGGACGCCCTGCCCGAGCGGTACGACGAGGCCACCTTCGAGCGGGTGCTCGGCGCCCTGCCACCCGATCTGCTCTCCCGCAGCACCGGGTTGGGCACCCTCGAACAACTGCGTCGCACCAACGCCGGCAGCTACGCCACGGCCTTCCCCGCCGACACGGCGCTGCACCAACGGGTGCTCTGGCCGGCCACCCCGGCCGAGAGCAACGGCATGGAGGACGCGCGGTTCGTCCGGTTCGTCGACGAGTCCGGGCCGGTGTACCGGGCCACCTACACCGCCTACGACGGCCGGAGCATCGCCACCCGCGCCCTGGTCAGCAGCGACCTGCGGCGCTTCGAGACGACCCCGATGCGCGGGCCGGGCGCCCGTAACAAGGGGCTCGCGCTGTTTCCGCGTACGGTCGGTGGCCGGCACCTGGCGCTGTGTCGCGCCGACGGCGAGACCATCGGCCTGACCGTCCTGGACGGCGAGAACCGTTGGCAGGCAGCGATCCCGCTGCACGGCCCGCGGGACAGCTGGGAGTTGATCCAGGTCGGCAACTGCGGATCCCCGATCGAGACCGACGCCGGCTGGCTGGTGCTCACCCACGGCGTCGGGCCGATGCGCCGGTACGCGATCGGCGCGCTCCTGCTGGACCTGGACCGACCGGAGCGGGTAGTGGCGCACCTTCCCGGTGCGCTCCTGTCGCCGGACGGGGACGACCGGGACGGGTACGTACCCAACGTCGTCTACTCCTGCGGGGCGCTCATCCACGACGGTGAGGTGTGGCTGCCGTACGGGGCTAGTGACTCCCGGGTGGGTTTCGCCACGGTGTCGTTGGCCGCCCTTCGCGCCGAGATGGTGGAGTCTCCGCCAGCGGCTGGGCGGGACGGGTGACAGTCGGTGGTGCCGCCCCGGCGGCCGGTTGTTACCGGCCGCCGGGGCGCCTCGCTCAGGAGTCGGTCGTCCGACGCCGGTAGAGGAGCAACAGGGCCGCGCCGCTGGCGACGGCGACACCGCCGATCCCGGTCAGGACGGGCACCAGAGCACTTCCTCCGCTACCGCCGGTGACGGGCAGCCTCGTGCGGGTGGGCGTGGCCGTGGGCTGGCCCGTGGGGTTACCCGTGGGCTGGCCGGTCGGTGTGCCCGTGGGCTGACCGGTGGGAGTCCCGGTCGGGGTGCCGGTCGGCGTCCCGGTGGGTGTGCCGGTCGGGGTGCTCGTCGGTGTGCCAGTGGGCGTGCCGGTCGGTGTTCCGGTCGGTTGGGTGGGCGTGCCCGTCGGCTGGAGGCAGACGGGGGCGTTGATGGTGTTGGTGTCGAGGGTGACGGCGCTGGTCCGGGCCAGGGCGCGGCCCTGGAGGGTGGCGCCGGTGTTCATGGTGATCGATTCCTGGGCCAGGATGTTGCCCACGAACCGGGTGCCCGTGCCGATGGTGGCCGAGCTGCCGACCTGCCAGTAGACGTTGCAGGGCGAGGAGCCGTTGATGAAGACGACACTGCTGCCGGACGCGGTGACAAGTGTCGAGTCGATCTGGAAGATGAACACCGCCGCCGGGTCACCCTGGGTGTCGAGCGTCAGGGTGCCGGTCAGCTGCGCGGCCCCGAGCCGGTAGACCCCGGGCAGCAGCGTGGTGCCGCCCAGCTCGGCCGGAAGGCTGGTGAACGGGGTCCGGCCGGCCGCGTCGTTGTAGGCGGTGGTCAGGTCGGTCTGTGCCTGTAGCGCGACGGCGTCGGCGAGGTGCGTCTCGCCGCCCACGAGGCCGGGCGGGAAGCCGGTCGCGGCGCTGCCGGGGCTGACGCCGAGGTTCTGGGCGAGGAAGGTCGGCCCGGTGTTGGTGACCATGGAGCCGGCCAGCACGGAGAAGTTCGCCGCCGTACCGAGGTCGACTGGTGCCTCGGCGGCGCTCGCGCCGGTGCCACTGAAGATCAGGACGGCGACGGCTGTGCCGCTGGCGGCGACGGCCGCCAGTGCGGACATCGCCGCGCGTCGTCGATGGCTGAGTAGTTTGGTTGTCACGACGTGCCCTTTCGCGAAGGCATCTCACCAGACGCCGGTTGTGCAGCGGTTGGAAACCACGCCGCACGATGGGATTGCTCAATCGGACTTTTGCACACCTACTACGCAATAGTTGCGAAACGACTGAGATGGCTGTGGCGCCTGGGACGAAACGGCACCCGGCCGGCCGGGAGTGGGTGATCGGCGGGCGAGGAACGCGGCGGCGCAAGGTAGCGTCACCGCACGTCCTGCCGTGGCCGTACGGTTCGGAGCGGACCGGGGGAGGTGGAGCGTGGGCGACGTCGGCGAGATGGTGCGGTGGCTACAGCTCAACGCGCCCCGGGGTGGCCCGGACGAGCTGTCCCAGCTCGTCGCCCGGGCGGCTCCCTTCATCGACGCCACCGAGATCGTGATCTACCTGGCCGACTACACGCAGTCCCTGCTGGTGCCGCTGCTCGGCGCCGGTCTCGACCGGGGCGAGTTGTCGATCGAGACGACCCTGGCCGGCCGGGCCTTCACCAGTCTGGAGATCCAGCGCGCGCCCGACAACCCGGATCGGGTCTGGGCGCCACTGCTGCTCGGGTGCGAACGGATGGGCGTGCTGGAGATCGTCTCGCCGCTTGCCGCCGACGCGGCCATGGACGGGCCGGCCTGGGAGGTGGCGGTCAACATCGCCCAGATCCTGGTCAACCGCCGGCTCTACGGTGACGTGGTCGAGCGGATGCGGCGGCGTCTCCCGATGCAGGTCGCGGCCGAGATCGTGTGGGGCCTGCTCCCACCGCTGACCTTCGCCACCGACGACCTGGTGGTCACCGCCATCCTCGAACCGTGTTACGACGTCGGCGGCGACATCTTCGACTACGCGCTGAACGACGACGTGCTCAGTGTCGGGCTCTTCGACACCTGTGGCCATGGCATCAAGGCGAGCACCCTGGCCTCGCTGGTGGTCAGCGCGTACCGCAACGCACGCCGGTGTGGCCTCGACCTGGTCGACACGGCGATCAGCATCGACAGGTGGGTGCGCTCCGAGCACCCGAACTTCTTCGCGACCGGGCTGCTCATGGAGTTGGACCATCGGACCGGCCGACTGAGCATGATCAACGCGGGTCACCCCGGTGCGATGCTGCTGCGCGACGGCAAGGCCATTCGGGAGCTGCCGGGGCCGACCGCGTTGCCGCTCGGCCTGGGCCACCTGTCGGCCCGCCGCCCGCGGGTGCACGTGGAGGACCTGCACCCGGGCGACCGCATCCTCGCCTACACCGACGGCATCACCGACGCGCGCAACGCGGACGGGGAGCAGTTCGGGCTGGACCGGCTCGTCGACTTCGTCAACCGCACCCTCAACGACGGGTTGCCCAGCCCGGAGACGATGCGTCGCCTGGTCCGCGCCGTCGTCGGCTATCAGGACGACAGGCTCGAAGACGACGCGACCGCCCTCTTCGTGGAGTGGCGACCGCCGCACCTGCCGCTCGCGCACCTCCGCGACCTCGCCGCCCGGTCCTGACCGGGCACAGTGGGATTTTGCACTCCCAGTGCACTTGTCTCGGTCGGAAGGGCTGTCTAGCGTCACCTCATGGCCGACTCATGGACCTTCGCCGTGGCGCGTGACGACCTCGGGCAGACCACTCTCGTCGATGGCACCCCGCCCGCGGTGGCCGACGGCGAGGCGCTGCTGCGGGTGGACCGGGTCGGCCTCACCGCCAACAACGTGACCTACGCGGTGCTCGGTGACGCGATGCGCTACTGGGAGTTCTTTCCGCCGGCGTCGGTCGGGCTCGGGCCACAGTGGGGCCTGCCGCCGCTCTGGGGCTTCGCCGAGGTGGTCACGTCGACGGTCGAGGGCGTCGAGGCGGGGCAGCGGGTCTACGGCTACCTCCCGCCCTCCGGCCACCTGCTGGTGCGGCCGAGCCGGGTGGACGCGTCCGGTTTCCGCGACGCGAGCCCACACCGGGCCGAGTTGCCGTCACCGTACAACGCGTACCGGTCGACCACCGGCGACCCGGCGTACCAGCCCGACCAGGAGGATCTGCTGATCCTGTTCCGGCCGCTGTTCTTCACCTCGTTCATGCTGGCCGACCAGGTCGTCGACAACGACTTCTACGGCGCCGAGGCGCTGCTGCTGTCGTCGGCGTCGAGCAAGACCGCGTACGCCGCCGCGTTCGAGCTGCGCGGTCGCGGGCCGCGCCTGGTCGGGCTCACCGCACCCGGCAACGTGGCCTTCACCCGTTCGCTCGGCTGCTACGACGAGGTCGTCTCGTACGACGACATCGGTGCTCTGGACGCGGTGCCGACCGTCTATCTCGACCTGTCCGGCGCACCCGCGACCCGCGCCGCCCTGCGTCGGCACCTCGGCGACCGCCTCGTCCGGGACATCGCGGTCGGGCTCACCAACCAGACGCCGAACGCCGACGCCGCCGAAGAGGTGTTCTTCGCGCCGGTGCAGATGCGCAAGCGCGCCCAGGACTGGGGCCGGGCCGGCCTCGACCAGCGGTTCACCGCCGCCTGGCAGCGCTTCACCGCGATCGTGAGCGGGTGGCTCGACGTCCAGGTCGGTGCCGGGCCGGAGGCCCTCCAGCGCGCGTGGCTCGACGTCCTCGGCGGTCGTACGCCGCCACGGGTGGGTCACGTCGTCCAACTCTGAGCCGTCGAGCGGTGGTGCCAGCCTCAGAACGCGCTGTGGTCGAGGTCGGCGAGGTGGTGCCGCAGCGCCGCCAACGACCGGGTGATGAGTCGGGAGACGTGCATCTGCGAGACGCCGACCCGGTCGGCGATCTGGGCCTGGGTCAGGTTGCCGTAGAAGCGCAGGGTCAGGATCTGGCGTTCGCGCTCCGGCAGCGTGGCGAGGGCCGGGCCGAGGGCGACGCGGATCTCGACGAGGTCGAACTCGTGGTCGTCGCCGCCGAGGGTGTCGCCGAGCTCCCGACTGCCGTCGGCCCCGACCGGGGTGGACAGCGACGTGGCCCGGTAGGCGCGGGCGCCCTCCAGCCCTTCCAGGACGGTCTCCTCGGACAGGTCGAGGTGCGACGCGATGTCGGCCACGGTCGGCGAGCGACCGAGGCTCTGGGTCAGCGCGTTGTTCGCCGCGCTGATGGACAGGCGCAGCTCCTGGAGGCGGCGGGGCACGCGCACCGCCCAGGTGCGATCCCGGAAGTATCGCTTGATCTCGCCGATGATCGTGGGAATGGCGTACCCGCTGAAGTCGACGCCCCGGCCGTGGTCGAAGTTGTCCACGGCCTTGATGAGCCCGACCGAGGCGGTCTGGGCCAGATCCTCGTCGGGTGCGCCGCGCCCGGAGTAGCGGCGGGCCAGGTGCCGGGCGAGCGGCAGCCACGCCTCGATGGCGCGGTCCCGCAGGGCCGGGCGGTGCGGGTCGTTCGCATCGGTCGCCGCCAGGGCGGCCAGGAGGTCGTCGGGGCTCTGGTCGGTGCGCTGCTGCTCGACGCGGGTGCTGGTGGCGGTGCCGACGATGCTGGCCATGGGGATGGTCCTTCCCAAACCTGCCCGTCGATCGGATCGACCGGAAGATCTCCGAACCGGCCTGTCGCCGGAGCGCACATACGGGCGAAGGTGCGCTGTCGCAAGGCCACGATCACGGGCCTCGCCACCGCGTCATGTCGTTCACTTGATGACCCGGACCCTACCCGAAAGGATTATTAATTACTAGCCAAAAGTATGAGTGGCTGGGGCTCGCCGGTTCAGTCGCGCCGGTTGCCGTCGTCGCCGGCGGTCGGGCTCTGCGGGGCCGGCTGCACCGCGAACGGGTGGCGCAGTCGGTGCATGGCCTCCTCGCTGCCGTCGAAGGTCGCCACCGACCCGTCGGACCCGTCGGCCGTCGACGTCGCGAGGAACAGGGCAGGTCGAGCGTTGTCGTTCGATGTCATGCAGGATCCTGTCTTCGGTGAAGGGGAGCGTCCGAGCCACGGCACTCGCGCCGTGCGACCTCGGGACGGTGCGGCGCGCACAGGGGCGCCCGATCAGGGTGTCTCGTGCACGGGCTAACGCCCGGCGACACCGACACCCCGCACCATACCCGGCGTCGTCCACCCGCACGCGCCGCCGACGCCCCCGGGTCGCGGCGGACCCGCCGGTTACCGAGAATTTCGGTAATCCGGCCCGTCGGTGCCAGTCTCCGAACGTGAGGGCGGTGAGCGCACACTGCGCGGGTCCGCGCGGATCAGCACCTGAGGAGTGACAGCCATGCCGTCAGCCGGTCGAGCCCTACCCGATGTCGGGGTGGTCGTCGCGGCCCGACAGGGCGACCAGCGCGCCCTCGATGACGTCGTCGCGGCTTCGCTCCCGTTGGTCTACAACATCGTCGGGCGTGCGCTGCGGGGCCACGCCGACGTCGACGACGTCGTCCAGGAGACGTTGGTACGGGTGATCCGGCACCTGCCCGCGCTCAACGACCCGGCCGCGTACCGGTCGTGGCTGGTGGCGATCACCATTCGCCAGGTGCGTGACTGGGAACAGCGCCGACGTGTCGCGTTCAACCGCGACGCCGGGCTCGACGTCATCCACAACGTGCCCGACCCCGCCTCCGACTTCGCCGGCATGACCATCCTCCGGCTCGGTCTCACCGACCAGCGACGCGAGGTGGCCGAGGCGACCCGCTGGCTCGACCCGGATGACCAGGAGTTGCTCTCGCTGTGGTGGCTGGAGGAGACCGGCGAGATCACCCGCGACGAGGTCGCCGACGCGCTCAGCCTGTCGCCCGGACACGTCGCGGTGCGGATCCACCGGATGAAGGAGCAGATCCAGAGCGCCCGCGGCGTGGTCCGCGCGCTGCGCGCCCGCCCTGGTTGTCCGGACCTGGGGACCGTGACCGCCGACTGGGATGGCACTCCCAGCCCGCTGTGGCGCAAGCGACTGGCCCGACACGTCCGCGACTGCGCGTTCTGTGGCCGGCTGGGCACCACCCTGCTGCCGATCGACCGGCTGCTCGCCGGACTGCCGATGCTGCCGTTGCCGGCGGATCTCAGCGCCCACTTCCCGAGTGCGGCGGCGTCTCCGGCCGGCGTGCAGGCCGTCGGGCACCAGCCTGCGACGGCCGGGCACGCCGCCGGGCAGAGCCCAGCCGGTGGTGTGCCCACCGACGGGGGCGGCGGTCCGAGCGCTCTCGACCTCGCGGTGAACCGGCCTCGTGGCCTGCTCCCCTCTCTCGCCGTCGGGGTGGCCGCGGCCGTCCTCGCCATCAGCACGGCGGTGGTGATCCTGCCGGAGGATCCA
Organism: Micromonospora sp. NPDC048898; assembly: GCF_043198035.1. NCBI lineage: Bacteria > Bacillati > Actinomycetota > Actinomycetes > Micromonosporales > Micromonosporaceae > Micromonospora > Micromonospora sp. NPDC048898. Next base: position 1,358,794 of record NZ_JBICUF010000001.1, on the reverse strand, counting down.
CCAGCACCCTCGTGGGCCGCGCCGCCGTCCGCGGCGCCCACCGCGGTCGCCTCGCCGAGCGTCCCGCCGTCGCCGAGCGCCCGACCGTCGTCGAAGGCTCCGGTCGCCCCGGCGGTCAGCTCCGCCCGCAAGGGTGTCGGGGTGTGGAACTTCGCCGGGGCCAGTCAGGCGCTGGCGAACTCGAAGGCCGGCTGGTACTACACGTGGGGCACCCAGCACCCGGGCATCAGCACGCCGCGAGGCGTGACGTTCGTGCCCATGATCCGTGGCGCGGAGAACGTCACCGCCGCCGAGTTGGCCCGGGCGAAGGCGGCGGGGCCGGATCTGCTCACCTTCAACGAACCGGACCTGCCCGAGCAGGCGAACATGACAGTCGAGCAGGCGCTGGACCTGTGGCCGCAGCTGATGGCGACGGGCAGCAGGCTGGGCAGTCCGGCGGTGGCGTGGGGCGCACCGGATCCGCAGGGTTGGCTGGACCGGTTCATGACCGGCGCCCAGGCCCGGGGCCACCGGGTGGACTTCGTCACGCTGCACTGGTTCGGCGCCGACTTCACGAGCACCACCGCCGTCGACCAGCTCCGGCAGTATCTGCAGGCGGTCCACCAGCGGTACCGGAAACCGATCTGGCTTACCGAGTTCGCCCTGATGCGTTTCGACGGTGGCGGCCAACAGTTCCCGAGCCAGGAGCAGCAGGCGGCCTTCCTCACCGCGGCCACCGCCATGCTCGGTCAACTGCCCTACGTGCAGCGGTACGCGTGGTTCGGCCTGCCCGCCACGGACAAGGACCGCTCGGGGTTGTTCAGCACCGGGACCGAGGCGACACTTGTCGGCCGCGCGTTCCAAGCCGCCCGATGAGCGGGGGCGGACGGATGGACGCGCACCAGACCGGCGGCGAACGCCACGGGTTCACCGCCCGCGCCTGGCGGATCGTCGGCGTCGCCGTGACCCTGGTCGCGACGGCGCTGGCCGTCGGTCTCACCCAGGGTTGGGGCAGCCCCGACCAGCCGCCCACCGCCGGGTCGGCCGCTCCGGTGACGGCCGCGCCCGTGCTGCTCAACGGCACCGATGACGCCTTCATCCAACTGCTGATCCCGATGAACGAGGGTGTGCTCGCGTTGATCGAGCACCTCGACACCCGGCCGGCAGAAGCGGATCCGTCGCTGCGGGCCCTTCTCGGCGAGGTCCGGGAGGCTCATCAGGCGGAGTTGCGGGACCTCCGTGGGCTGCTGGCCGCGGGCAACGTTCCGGAGCTGAACATCCACGAGGGGCACCAGATGCCCGGCATGGTCACCGAGGCCAGTCTCGCCGAGTTGCGCGGCGCGCCGGACGCCGAGGTGCCGGCCCGGGCGGCTGCTCTGCTCCGAGCGCACCTCGCGCAGACCGTGGTGCTGTGCCGGGGTGAGCAGACCGCCGGTGGGAGTCCGGAGCTGAAGGCGCTTGCCGGCCGCATCCGGCAGGCGCGCACCACCGAGCTGAGCACCCTGGACGCTCGGCCCGGCGCGCCCGAGGCAGCGCGGGTCAACTGAGCATGCCGCCCACCGGACCGGCCGATGCGGGCAGCTGACCTGCAGGCCGACATCTCCTCGTCGCGGGCGTCACGTCGTGCGACGCACCGCGCCGGCACGTCGGACGTCGCCCGCCCCGCTCGGCGTGCGACGCACCGTACGCGGAGAACGTCGCCGCCCGACGCGTTCGTCTCGACACCGACGGCGGGTTGGCGCGGTGGCCACCGTCGCGCGGCCGGGCGCGCCGCCGTGACCACCTCGATCCTGACGGTCAGCGTCGGATGGCTGCTCGCGATCCTCGCCGCGCCACACGTCACCCTCTCGCCGGGTTGGCGGATGGTTGCCCTCTTCTGCCACCTGACCTGCCTGGTGGTGGGCTTCGGCGCGGTGCTGACGGTGGACTGGTTCAGCCTCCGTTGGCTGCTACGCCGGGAACCGCTCGGCACCGTGCTGACCGCCGCACGGGCCGCGCACCTGCTCATCTGGCTGGGCCTGGTGGGTCTGCTCGCCAGCGGCGCCGCCCTGGGCCCGGACACGTCGTCCGGGCTGGTCTGGGTCAAGCTGCTCGCGGTGCTGCTGGTCGGGGTCAACGGGCTGTTCCTCGGCCGGGTCCGGGAACGACTCGTCGCGGTGCGGGGCCGTCCACCCTGGTCTGCCCTGCTCCCCGGCGTCGCCGCCGCGACCCTCTCCCAGCTCGGCTGGTGGACCGCTACCCTCGTCGGTTTCTGGAACGCCAACAGCTGACGCCGACCGTCTGCCATGGTGATCGAGAACGCCCAATAAGGGTAGGCTACCCTAATCGCGACATCGGGTAGTCGACGGAGGCGGTATGAGGATCTATCTGACCGCACTCAACCCCACCGACGCTGTCCTGGAAGGGTTCCTCCCGGCGGCGGAGTCGCTGGGGCTGTCGGCCACGGTGCTGACCGACCGGCCCACCGAATGGCCGGCGGACGCGCCGGTGACGCGCTGCGCGGTCCGGGACGCGGCCGCGGTGGTCGCGGCGACGGCGCCGAACCGGCCGGCGGCGCTACTGTCCAACAGCGACCATCTCCAGGAGGCCACCGCGATCGCCGCCCGAAAGCTCGGCCTGCCCGGCAAGGATCCGGACGCCGCCCGTCTCTGCAAGGACAAGGCCGCGGCCCGGCGGACCATCGCGACTGCCGGCCTCGATCTGGTCCGCACCGTCACCGTCGACCCCGGCACCACGCCGGAGGTTTCGGCCGGGATGTTCCCGGCGGTGGTCAAGCCCCGCGAGGGGGTGGCCAGCGAGGACGCCTACCTGGTGGCGGACCGGCCCGAACTGCTCGCCCGGGTCGCCGAGATCCGCGGCCGGCGCCCGGACGTCGCCCTGGTGGTGGAGGAGTATCTGGCCGGGGAGCTGCGGACGTTCGAAACCCTCGGTGACGGCACGACGCTCGCCTCCCTCGGCGGGTGGCGCACCGCCCTCGGCCCGCCACCGACCTTCACCGAGGAGAGCCTTGCCTGGTCACCCCCGACGGAGCCGGCGAGCACCCAACTGCGGGCGTGCCTCGACGCGCTCGGGGTCGGCCTCGGCGCCTGCCACACCGAGTACGTCGTCTCCGCCGACGGCCGGGTCCGGCTCATCGAGGTGAACTACCGCCTCATCGGCGACCGGATGGACCTGATCCTCGCCGAGCTGCTCGGCGTGCCGCTGTTCGAGCACGTCATCCGGCTGCACCTGGGTGAGCCGGTGGCCGCCCTGGGCCTGCCCGGCACCGTCGACAGCCACGCCCAGGTCGAGTACGTCTGCGCGGACCGGTCGGGCCGGCTCACCGCCGCGCCGGGCCCACTGGACACCGTCCACGGCGAGGTCCGGCTGGGCTGCCGGCCGCTGCGCGCGGTGGGCCACTTCGCCGAGCACACCGGCACGAACCGTGACTACCTCGCCGCGCTGCACGCGATCGGCCCGGACCAGGACAGCGTCCGGCGGGCGTTGGCCGCCTTCCGCGACGACCTCCAGTGGACCATCGTCGAGTGAGCGACGACTGCGAGCGGGAGGTGTTCACCCGGGTGCTCGACGCCCTGCTGCGCGAGGATCACCTCGGTCTGCTCAGCACCGGCCGCCCGGACGGGCCGGCTTGGTGGCAGGCGCCGCACCCCGCCGGCCTCCTGCGCATCCCGGTGCGGGTGGACGGCTTCCAGCAGGCCCTGCGCTGCGCCGCGCCGACGGTGCTGGTGCTGGCCGACGGCGTCACCCACCGGACGGACACCCTGGCCGGGCTGTTGACGTTGCTCGCCCCGCGGGACGACGCCGAGGCGGCGGCCGGTTGGCGGGACTTCGGCGCCGAGTGCCGCGCCGACCTGCTGGCCCGGCGACTCGCGGCCCGGCACCGGCCACGGGTGTTCGCCGAGGTGGCCGCCGAACGCGCGAGCACCCCGACCGGTCTGCCGGCGGCGCTCCTGGACGACGTGCTCGCCGCCCACCAGGGCCACCCGGTCTACCCCACCGACCGGTGCCGGCACGGCCTCACCGACGACGACCTGCTCCGGTACGCCCCGGAGCACGCCCCGCGTCTCACGCTGCGCTGGTACGCCGCACCCGCCCGGGACGTCCGGCTCGCGGGTGAGCTGCCGGCCTGGTGGCCGCGCGCACCGCGACCGGACCAACTGCTGCTGCCGGCACACCCGATCACCGCCGCCCGTGCCGCACTACCGGTGACGGACCGGCCGGCGATCTCCGTGCGGCCTACCCTCTCCATGCGGACGGTGGCGCTGGACCACGACCCGTACCTGCACCTCAAGTTGCCGTTACCGACCGCGAGCCTGGGCGCCCGCAACCGACGCACCCTGCGCCCGGGTTCGCTCGCCGACGGGGCCGCCGTGGCCGGGTTGCTCGACCGGATCGCCGGCACCGAACCCGCCTTCAGCGGCCGGATCCGGCACGCCGACGAGAGCACCTGGGCGCACGTCGACGGCGACGAGCGGCGCAGCTTCCTGCTGCGCCGGTTCCCCCGCGACCTGGCCGGGGCCCACGTGGTGCCGGTCGCGGCCCTCGCCGCTGCCGACCCGGTCGCGGGCACCGTTTTGGAACGGATCAGCCCCGAGCGGCCCGTGGCGCTGCTGGAGTCCTACCTGGACCTGCTGCTCGACTGGCACGTCTTCCTGTGGCTCCGCCACGGCATCGCCCTGGAGGCACACCCGCAGAACATCCACCTGCTGGTCCACCCGGACGGCACGATCGGCCTGCTCTACAAGGACAACGACGGCGCGCGACTCGACGTGCGGCACGACGGCCCGGGCGGGCTCGCCCTGGACGACGACCGGATGTGGGCACGCGATCCGCAGGAGCTGGCCGACGTGTTCACCACCATCACCCTGCACCTGGCCGCCGCCGCCCCGCTTGTCGCCCTGGCCGCGCGAGGGCTGCTCGTGCCGTCCCCCGCCGAGGCGCTGGCGCCCCGGATCGCCGCCGCCCGCGACCGGTGGGCCGACGGGCCGGCGGCACGGATCCTCACCGAACGGGTCCTGCGCGCCGCCCACCTGCCGGTCAAGGCGATGCTCACCGCCGGCACCCTGCTGCCCAAGCAGCGGCTGGGCTGCACCGACATCAACAAGTACTACCTGCGTACCGGCCCGAACTACCTCCGGGAGACACGATGACGAGCGTGCGGTTGCGCTCCCGGCCGGCCACCGCCACCGGCCAGCTCGCCGACCTGGCCGCCGCCCACGCCGTCTTCGGCTGCGTGCTGCGCGAACTCGCCCCGCCCGACGGCGCGCCGGCAGTGGTCGACGGTGCCGCCCGGGTGCTGCTGCGGCACCTGCACGTCACGCTGCGCTGCGCCGTCGCGCGGATCTCACCGCTCGGTGCGCACCGCTACACCGGCCCGGTGCAGCGGATGACCGACACCGGAGGCTGGGCAGACCTGGACGCCGACGGGCTGGCCGGTCTGGTCGCGGCGGAACTCGCCGGTCGTACTGACCTGGCCAACGACGAGTTCGCCGAGCAGGTCCGGGCCAGTCGGGACACCGTGGCCCGGTTGTTGGCCGAGCGACCGGCCGAGGATCCCACCCCCACCGGCGAACCGGCCATCGACGCGTACGTCGACTCCGAGCAGTCGCTCGTCTTCGGCCACCCGCACCACCCCACCCCGAAGTGGCGCAGCGGTGAACCGGACCGGTGGCGGGCGTACGCACCGGAACTGCGCACCTCGTTCCGGCTGCGCTGGCTGGCCGTACCGGATGAGCTGGTCGCCGGCGCCGGGCCGTTCGATCCGCTCGTGGCCGCCCTCGACCCGCCGCGGCCTCCCCGCGGGCACCGCGTCCTGCCGGTGCACCCCTGGCAGCTGTCGCTGCTCCCGCCGACCCACCCACGGCTGCGTGACCTGGGGGAGGGCGGCGTGCCGGTGCGGCCGACGGCGAGCGTCCGCACCCTCTACGCCCCGGCGGCCGACCTGTTCGTCAAGACCAGCCTGCACGTCCGGATCACCAACTGCCTGCGCAAGAACGCCCGGTACGAACTCACCGGCGCGGTGGCCCTGACCGACCTGCTGGCCCGGGTGCCACTGCCGGCCGGGGTCGGCCTGCTCGCCGAGCCCGCCTACCGCACCGTCGACGTGCCCGGCCCGGACGAGGCGTACGGCACGATCCTGCGCGACGGTCTGCGCCCGCACCTGCGTCCCGGTGACACTCCGGTGCTGGCCGCGGCGCTGGCCGCCACGCCGCTCGTGACACCGGATCCGGTGGCCTGGTGGCGGGCGTACGTCGGGCTGCTGGTGCCGGCGGTGCTGCGCTGCTGGCTCCGCCACGGTGTCGTACACGAGGCACACCTACAGAACGTGGTCGTCGTGCTCGACGGCGACCGCTGTCCGGTACGCGTGCTGCTGCGCGACCTGGAGGGGGTGAAACTCGACGCCGAGCGCTGGGCCACCTGGCCGGACGGCGTTCCGGCGCAGGTCCGCTACGGTCCCGCAGACGCCCGCCGGCGGATCGTCTACTGCCTGTTCGTCAATCACCTCGGTGGCATCTGCGGGGCCCTCGCCGACGCGCGCCCGGGGATCGAACGGCGGCTGTGGCAGGAGCTGCGGGCCGTCGTCGAGGCGGTGGCCGCCGACCTCGACGATCCGCCCGAGCTGCGCGCGCTGCTCGACGGTGAGCCACTGGTGGCCAAGGCGAACCTCCTGGTCCGGTGGCGCCGCGACGCGGACCGGGCCGCGCCGTTCGTGCCGGTGCCCAACCCGATGGGCGGGCCCCGGTGACGCGACCGGTCTACGTCCACGACCTCGACGCGCTGGCCGCACACGTCGACGCCATCCGGGCGGCGCTGCCCAGCCCGGTCGAGCTGCTCTACGCGGTCAAGGCCAACCCGGAGCCCGGCGTGCTGCGGACCCTCGCCCCGGTGGTCGACGGGTTCGAGGCCGCGAGCCGTGGTGAGCTGCGCAGACTGGCCGAGGTGTTGCCGGGGCGTGCCCCGGCCGCGTACGCCGGACCGGGTAAGACCGACGCGGACCTCGCCGCCGCCCTCGCCGCGGGGGTACACCGCATCCACGTCGAATCGCCAGCCGAGTTGCGGCGACTCGGCGCGCTGGCCGTCGCCTCGGGTCGGTCGGTCCCGGTGCTGCTGCGGGTGAACCTGCCTGTCGACGCGCCCGGTGCGAGCCTGCTCATGGGTGGCGGGCCCAGCCCGTTCGGCATGGACCCGGCCGACGTCATCGAGTGTGCCCGCCGCCCGCCCGCCGGCATCGACGTCCGCGGAGTCCACGCCCACCTGGCCAGCGGGCTGGACGCCCCGCTCGCCGCCACCCTCGCCGCCGCCGTGGTCCGCTGGGCGGCGGACGAGGTCGGTGCGGTCGAGGTCGACGTCGGCGGGGGCATGGCCGTCGACTACGCCGACCCGACGGCACGGTTCGACTGGGCCGGCTACGGCCGGGCCCTGGCCGACGTCGTCGACGCGCACCCGACGGTGCGACTGCGCATCGAGCCGGGTCGGTCGGTCACCGCCTACTGCGGGGCGTACCTCACCGAGGTCGTCGACGTGAAGCGCTCCTACGGCGAGTGGTTCGTGGTGGTGGCCGGCGGCACCCACCACCTGCGCACACCTGCGGCGAAGGGGCACCCGCAGCCGTTCACCGTGCACCGGCGGCGCGGGCCCGACGCGGTACGCACCGACGGCGGGCCGGTCACCGTGGTCGGGCAACTCTGCACCCCGAAGGACGTGCTGTCCTTCTCGACCACCGCCGGGCCGATCGGCGTGGGTGACGTGCTGGCCTTCGCCATGGCCGGCGCGTACGCCTGGAACATCAGCCACCGCGACTTCCTGCTGCACGAACCGCCCCTGTTTCGCACCGGTGACCCGCAGAAGGTGGCCGCCGAGTGGGCGGCCCGACGAGGCGACGTCGTACGACATGCTGGACGGGTGACCGTGCCGAAAAGAGAGCGGGGAGAGGTGGTGGCACCACCGGCCGGCCGGCCCGGTGCGGCCGGCGACTCCCCGCACGAGGACCAGTCGCGATGACCACGACGCAAACCGCGGGGGCCGTGCTGCTGCCGGTCGGGCAGTTCTTCGGCACCCTCTATCCGGTGGCCGGTTCGACCGAGCGTTATCACCGGGTCCGCCTCGGCGACGAGGTGTGGGAGTTGGACGACGAGCGCTTCACCCTGTGGGCGCTGGCGCACGGCACCGGCGACCGACCGGCCGAGCAGCTCTGGACGGTGCCGGCGGCATGCGAAGCGGCGGCAAGCCAGCTGCCCGGCGTCGACGGTGCGTCGTTGCTGCACGGGCTGCTGGCCGAAGGGTTGGCCGTCGAGGTCGCCCCCGGCGAGGCGGTGGAGTTCGCTCGTCGGCACCGGGTCGGCACCCGCATGCTCGGCTTGGGCAACAGCGCCGAGCAACCCTGGCTCTGGTCGATCGGCTTCTTCGCGCGCCCGGTGGTGAGCGTCACCCGCGGGCGGCTCGCTCGCCCTGGCCGGCGTCGCTCCTCCGGTGCGTACGGTGTTGTCGATCACCTCGGTGGACCGGGTCATCGACGTCTTCGACTCGGTGGACGACGCCGAGGAGGCGTCCCGGGTGTCGTGACCACCCTCGCTACGGGAAGCTGCTGGCGCGGGCGGTGTCCGCCCCAGCGGTGCTCGACCGTCGCTCCTGGCCGCCGTACCAGTCGACGATGAGCAGGGTGTCCCCGCCGACGCTGGCGGCGGGCTCCAGCCAGCCGGAGAGGGCGAACGCGCCGGCTTCGCAGGTGAACGAGGCGGGCAGCAGGCGGCGTTGGATCTCGGCGGAGAGCGTGAACGGGGTGCTGCGTTGCCCCCATTCGAACAGGTCGGTGTGCCGGCGGTTGGCGATGACCACGAACGCCAGCGCGTGCGCGGTGCGGGCGATCTCCGCGACCGTGGCGGTGTCCGGCTCGTCGGGCAGGTCGATCTCCAACAGGCCGATGGCCTCACCGCGTTCGGTGACGGGAGCGAGCACCGTCCAGTGGCCGTCGCCGGGGAGCACCAGGTGGATGCGCCGGCATGGTCGACAAGCCGAGCAGTGCTGGAGTGAAGCTGGTGAACAGGCCGGTCGGGTGGTGGGGGGGGGGGGGGGGGGCGGGGGGGGGTCCCCCCGCCCCACCGGACCTACCGTTGCCGTCCCGCGACGTTCGTCGGGGTCAGCTGCGGGCCCATCGTTGGTTGGCCGCGCCGTTGCAGTCCCAGATCTGGACGCGCGTGCCGTTGGCCGTGCCGCTGCCGACCACGTCCAGGCACCGGCCCGAACCAACGCCGGTGATCGAGCCGTTGGCGTTGACCGTCCACCGCTGGTTGGACTGGCCGTTGCAGTCCCAAATGATCACCGAGCTGCCGTTCGCGGTGCCGGCGCCGCTGACGTCGAGACACTTGCCCCCGAAGACGCGCAGCTCCCCGGCGGCGGTCGAGGTCCAGCTCTGGTTGCTCTGGCCGTGGCAATCCCAGATGATCGCCGTCGAGCCGTTGGTCTGCGAGGCGCCGTTGACGTCCAGGCACCGTCCGGAGGACGCGTTCCGCAGGGGCGACGTGCCGCCCGGTGGCGGGGTGGTCGGGCTGGAGGTGGGTGACGTCGTGGGTGACGTGGTCGGGGTCGGCGTCGGGTCGGTGCTGCCGAACTGGGTGAAGAACCTCCACACCTCGCCCTTGGTCCAGGTCCTGGCGCCGCTGTCGCCGCCGCCGTCCACCGGGGCGGGGCCGTGCCCGCCGTCGAAGGCGGCCCACACCACCGGGTAGCCCGACCGGCAGCCGGAGTAGGTGGTGGTGATGTGTGTCAGGCTGCCCGCTCGCGGCTCGGGCGGGTTCTGCGCGGTGCACCCGTTGTTACGGACGAACCGGTCCCGCAGGGACCGCCCGGCGGAGATGTTGAGCACCGAGTCCCCGAGGCCGTGGATCCCCATGTACGCGATGGGTTGGGTGCCGCCGCTGCACCCGCTGAGCTGCCCGCCGGAGTAGACCGCGACAGCGCGGAAGACGTTCGCCCGGGAACAGGCCAGCGAGTAGCTCATGCCGCCGCCGTAGCTGAAGCCGAGCGCGAAGAGCTGCGTCGTGTCGACGCACAGGTCCGCCTCGATCAGGCTGATCATGTTGTCGACGAAGGTGACGTCCTGGCCGTTGGGGTTGGCCCAGCCGTTGCCGTTGCCCTGGGGGGCGACGAAAATGGTGCTGTTGTTCGCCTGCTGCCGCAGCCCGTAGTAGGACCAGGCCGCCCCGTCCGAGCCGCCACCGTCGACGTCGTTCATGGTGCCGCCGTTCCAGTGGAATCCGAAGATCAACCGGTACGGGTGGTTCCGGTCGTAGTTGTCCGGGATCCGCAGGATGAAGCTACGGTTCTGGCCGCTGCTCTGGATGGACCGCTGGCCGCTTGTCAACGTGGGCGCCTTGCCGCACCCGGCGGTCGCCGCGGCGGGTGCGATGTCGGCGGCCGACGCGGTGGTGCCCAGGCCGCCGGCCAGTGCTCCCGCACTCACGGTCACGACGACAGCCGCCGCCGTCGCGAGTAATCCAAGGATGGGTCTACGTCTTGTCATGATGGGCTCCCGCCACTCGACACGATCTGACTCAGGTGCGATGTGCCCGCGACGCCCCGACCGGCTCGTCGCCACAGGCTGCTGCCACCGGTCTCGCCGCCCACGCGGGACCAGTCGGTCGTCGGATCATTGGTGGCCCGCACCGTGCGTGCCCGAACACCACGTGACCGACCGCCGGACGGCGCCGGAGCACCCAGCTCGACGCCGAATCGATTCGTCCCGACGCTAGAACGCGCAGTGAATGATGTCAATGCCGTGTCCGGGAGGTTGCGGCCCGGCGAGAGCCCGACCTGATTAGGTCAGATGTTTGCTGTCACTCTCGGGTCAGCCCCGGTGGCAGCGCGTCCTCGTCGGGTCGAACCCGGCGGCCGTTGGTCCGCGGGTCGCCGTGCAGGGTGTCGATCAGTGGCTCCGGGCCGCCGACGCAGGTCCAGGTGTCGTCCCAGAGCGCGGAGACCAGCCATGAGCGGTCGGCGGGGAAGAACAGGTCGGGTAGCGAGCCGCAGCCGTGTCGCAGGTGGCCGGTCCGCCAGGTGAGGGCCTGCTCGGGGCCGGCCTCGACAAGCACGTACGGCCAGTTCCAGTAGAGCGACACGCGGGGGGCGTGGGGAAAGACGACGTCGTGGGCGCCGGTGTCGAGGTAGGCCAGCCACCAGGTCTGGTCGGGCGTGTGCGTGCTGAGGTCCTCGACCAGGGCCTGCTCGTAGTCGGCGGCGGTGACGTCGTCGGCCTGGTACGTCGTGGCGTACGCGGCGAAGATCGGTGGGATGGCGGTGGTGATCGAGAAGCCGGCAGTGGTCTGACCGGCGATCCATCCCACGTCGGCGTCGGCGCCGATGCGCCAACTCCGCCCGTCCCTGCTGACCCGCACCCCACCATTCAAGTCGATACCGCGCCGGTTGGCGCGTAGACGGGTATCCGGTCCCGCACCGGTCCGATCGTGGTGATCGAGCCTGTACGGGACCGGATGTTCCGCCCTGTCGTGTTACCTCTGGCGATCCGACTGCGGGAATGATCGATGATCAGCCGAAGCAGTTGGGGACAGCGGGCGCGCTGGGTGTGCAGTTGGTGGGCCGGTTGGCGGTGATGGCCGACTTCTGGTCGACGGTGACCTGGCCGCCGTCGTTGAAGATCCCGCCGGGAGCCAGGGTGGAGATGTTCTCCGTGACCCTGGTTTCGGTGAGGTTGAGTGTGGCGTTGTTGTAGATGCCGCCGGCCTGCGAACTCGAACCCACGGCCCTGTTCCGGTCGACCTGCGTGCGGCGCAGGACGACTGTGCCACTGCCGTTGTAGATGCCGCCGCCGTGTTCGATGCTGCTGTTCGTGCTGGCGGTGTTCTCGTTGATCCGGCTCTCGTCGGCCGTGAACTGGCCGATCTGGTTGTAGACGCCGCCGCCGCGTTGGCCGGCCTCGTTGTGGTGGACCTTGCCGTGCGTGAGGTGGAAGGTGCCGTCGGTGAAGATTCCGCCGCCCTCGCTGCCGGCCCTGTTGTCGTTGATCTCGGCGTTCGTGACCTCGGTGGTGGAGTTGATCCCGCCGCGAATACCACCGCCGCGGAAGCCAGCGGTGTTGTTGTCCAACTGGACGTTGTGGAGCACGGCGCTCCGGCTGTTCGACAGCCCACCACCCGCGCCGCCGAGCGGCAGGATGGTGAAGACCCCGATCGTGTTGTTGTAACTCAGTCGGGTGTTCTCCACGGTGAGGGTGCCGTTGTTGTGGACGCCCCCGCCGTCGAACACGGCGCTGTTGTTGCTGATGTCGCTGCGGCCGTCCCCGTGCTTGTCTTTGTCTTTGTCTTTGCCCTTGCTGTCCCAGCCCTCGCGGTGGTCGCTCCTGCCGAGGATCTTCGTGACGCCGAAGTTGGCGATGCCGCCACCCGGACCGTTCGTCTGGTTGTAGACCACGTCGGTGTTCTCGATGGTGGCCCGGCCACCGGCGTCGACCCGGATGCCGCCGCCCCCGCCGCCGACCCCACTGTCGGCCTGACCGCCCTTGATGGTGACGTCGCGCAGCGTCAAGTCTCCGCCGGATCCCACCTCGAGAATCCGGAACGGGATGGCGTTGGCCGCGCGGACGATGGTGGACCCGTTGCCGTCGATGGTCACCGTCTGGGTGATGATCGGCAGGCCGACGGCGCCGAAGGGCACGGGCGGGAGAGGTGCGGACCGGGTGAGCGTGTAGGTGCACCTCTCGGCGAGCCTGAGTTTCGCCCCCTGACCGGCGTTCGCCCGGACGATCGCCGCGATCAACTCGTCGGCGCCGCAGGGTACGGCCCGGACGTCGTCGCCCCTGCCATCGCGGTGGTCGTCGTCCTTCTGGTGGTCGTCACCCCTCTGGCGGTCCTTGCCGTCGCGGCCGCCCGGGTCCTGGCCACCGTGGTCGTCGCCGCTGGTCCGGCTGCCCTCGGCGAGGATCTGGGTCGCGGCGTTCGACAGGCTGCTTCCGCTCTTCCCGAACGCCCCGCTCACCCCCGGCGTGAAGGCGGCCAGCCCAGCCATTCCGGTCAGGCCGGCGACCCCGGCGACGAGCCAGCGCGACCGCCGCCCCTTCGGTCGACGCGGCTGGGCTGCTGCCGCCTCGCTCATCTTCGGGTGTAGATGGTTGGACATCGAGCTACCTCGCCCTTCTCCGTACACCGTGTCTCTGCACGTAGCATGTGGTGCAGAAGGCAACAAATCGGTTGTCGCCACCAGGAGTGACGGTAGTTGCGCCTTCCTCGTATCAACCGGCCTTATGCGAAAAACACCCATATTCGGTACGTCAGTCCCACGTCCGACCAGTAGCGCATAGATTCAGGTCGTTGCCTCAATGGCGGGTCCGTACACCTTGGCAGCGGCGCGCGCCTCCGCTACCGTCCATGGGAACGCTCCCATAAACTTGGAAACATCGATGTGATCAGGAGGCAACACGTCGTGGCTATCCTCTCCTCGCTTCGCCGCAGATCGGCGGCCGGCGTGGCGGCCGTCGCGGGTGCCACCGCCGTCGGCGTCTGCCTCGCCGTCGGCAGTGCCTCCGCCGGCGCGCTGTCCGGATCGCTCTACCGCGACCCGAGTTCGGCAGTCATCCGCTGGGTGGCCGCCAACCCCGGCGACTCGCGTACCGCAGTCATCCGCGACAAGATCGCGAGTCAGCCGCAGGCCCGCTGGTTCGCCAACTTCAACCCGTCGACGGTCCAGTCCGAGGTCTCCGGGTTCGTCGGCGCCGCCAACGCGGCGCAGCAGATCCCGGTGCTGGCGGTGTACGAGATCACCAACCGGGACTGCGGCGGGGCCAGCGCCGGTGGGGCGCCGGACCTCAACCAGTACCAGACGTGGGTGTCCAACTTCGCCAGGGGGCTGGGCAACCAGACCGTCATCATCATCCTGGAAACCGACTCGCTCGCCCTGCTGACCTGCCTGAGCAGTGCCGAGATCAACGCCCGCAACCAGGCGATCTCGACGGCCACCCGGACCATCAAGTCGGGCAACCCCAACGCCAGGGTGTACCTCGACGGCGGCCACTCCACCTGGAACAGCGCGGGTGAGACGGCCAACCGGCTCCGGGCGGCCGGCGTGCAGTACGCCGACGGCTTCTTCACCAACGTGTCGAACTACAACTCCACCTCCAATGAGGCCAACTTCGGCCGGGCGGTCATCTCCGCACTCAACGGCATGGGCATCTCGGGCAAGCGCCAGGTCATCGACACCAGCCGCAACGGGGGCGCCAGCGGGGACTGGTGCGGTGACGACAACACCGACCGGCGCATCGGGCAGTACCCGACGACCAACACCGGCGACAGCAACATCGACGCGTACCTCTGGGTGAAGCCGCCGGGGGAGGCGGACGGCTGCCGCTACACGGCCGGTTCGTTCCAGCCCGACCTGGCCTTCAGCCTGGCCAACGGCGCGCCCAACCCGCCCACCACGGCCCCGCCGACGACCGCCCCGCCGACGACGGCGCCGCCGACCACCGCCCCGCCGACGACCCCGCCGCCGACCGGTAACGGCTGCCTCGCGTCCGTGGTGATCAACCAGTGGACCGGCGGCTTCACCGCGAGCGTGACGGTCACCGCCGGCTCCGCGGACATCAACGGCTGGACCGTGACCGTCACGCTGCCCGGCGGCGCCTCGGTCACCGGCACCTGGAGTGCCCAGGCCAGCGGCACCAGCGGCACCGTCCGGTTCACCAACGTGGGCTACAACGGACACGTCGGCGCCGGGCAGTCGACCAACTTCGGTTTCCAGGGTTCCGGCACCGGCCCGAGCACGACGGCCACCTGCGCGGCCAGCTGACACCCACTCGATGCCGAGGCCTGGCGCGGAGGACCACCTCCGCGCCGGGCCCGACCCCGTCCTACGGTACGAACCAGCCGGCCGCCGACATGACCGCCCTACGACTGTGGACTCGTCGGCTCAGTCGCTCTCGTCCGCGAACGTGTGGTAGCGCATCCGGAAACCCCGCAGCAGGGTCTGCTCAGCCGGCCACGCTGGAGCGCAGGTGGTAGAGCGTCAGCGCGGCCAGAGACGGCGCGTCGACGAGCTGTTTCGCGAGTATCAACTCCGCGACCTCGTCATCGGTGAACGCCTGGTGGCGCATCCCCTGCTCGGTGACCTCGCGGTCGGGCTCGCCCTCGGTCAACCCGGTGGCCAGGTAGATGTCGAAGCCCTGGTTCGAGAAGCCGTACGCCGCGAACAGGTGCCCGAGGTGGCGCATCTCCCTCGCGTGCAGACCGGTCTCCTCGGCAAGTTCCTGACGGGCCAGTGCGAGCTGGTCTCCGTCGTTGCCGACACCCCAACTGCCCTGGGGAAACTCCCAGGCGCGGCGCCCGATCGGGTAGCGGTACTGCTCCACCAGCCAGAACCCGCGGCTCCACCGCGGCAGCACCAGGGCGAAGTCCGGTTTCTCGACCACCCCGTACAGGCCGGGGCTGCCGTCCGGGAGTCGGATCACGTCCTCGCGAACAGTCATCCATCGGTTGCGGTAGACGACCTGGCTGCTCACCTGTTCCACCGGATGATGGTCGCAGAAGTCGGGACAGGTGTCGTTCATGCCGGTCGTCGGGCCGCCGAGGGTCCCCTGACGGGCAGGGCGGGGTCGATCAGCGCCGCGGCGACCGCCTTGTTGACCGCGTCCAGCCGGGAGACCGCGGAGAGTTTCGCGAACACGTTGCGCAGGTGCCGCTTCACGGTCGCCTCGGTCAGGCCGAGCCGGTTGGCGATCTGCGCGTTGCTCATCGCGTGCGCCACCAGGTGCAGCACCTCGCGCTCGCGTTCGGAGAGGGCGACGATTTCCTCCCGACTCGGCACGAGGCTGCCCGGAGAAACCGACACCACGATGTGCGAATCATTCACCTGGCTGCCGCGAATCGCGGCGAGAAGCCCCAGACGGCTCACGCTCTTGTGCAGATAGCCCTGCACGCCCAGGCCGAGCAGCCGCTGCACGAGCGCCCCACCGTCGTGCATGCTGAGGATTATCGTCTTCGTTTTCGGTGAGGCCGTACGAATGCGCTGCACCGTCACTGCCACGTCGTCACCGGGAATCTCCACGTCGAGCAGCACGATATCGGGCTTGGTCTCGCCGATCGCGGCGACGGCGGCGGTGCTGTCACCGGCCTCGGCGACGACCTCGATGTCGTCCTCGAATTGCAGGATCTCGGACACGCCCTCCCGGAATAATGCGTGGTCGTCCACCAAGGCTATCCGGATGCGGTTTACTTCTCCGTTCGGAACGGGCGGCGTTCTCAGTTCCACAGACCACTTCCCTGCGTCTTGCTAAAAGAACCGTGTCACGGAGCGGTGGTCGCCGCGCCGGGCCACGGCGATCTTCGTGTCGAATGGGGTCAAGGTTGGTGGGGGACCAGGATCTCAATCGTCGTGCCGCGGCCGGTGGAGCTGTCGATGCGGATCGAGCCATCGAGGAGCGTCACTCGCTCCCGCATCGACGCCATACCCGTGCCCCGGGGCGACGAAACGTCCGCGCTCAGCCCGACCCCGTCATCGCGGACGACCGCGCGGAGTCGCCCCGGTCGAATGTCGATCGCGATCGAGACCGAGCTGCCCCCGCTGTGCACAAGCGCGTTGCGGACCGCCTCACGGATGACGAGGTAGACCTCGGCTCTGGTCAGGAGCGGCAGGTGCCCCTCGTCGCCGGTCACCACCAGCTCGGGTGTGATGGCGTCGGTGTCGACGGAGGCCAGGAAGTCGCGCAGGCTCCGCTCCAGGCCGTCGAACGTCTCGGTGACCCGCAGGCCGGAGGCGAGCTGTCTGATCTGGGTCATCACCACGGCGAGCGACTGCCGCGCCGAGACCACCCGGCCGTGCGCCCGGGTCGGGTCCCGGGCGTGGAGGATCTCGTACAACTCGAGGTGGCGGTGCGCCACGTTGATGTCCGCGCCGAGCCGGTCGTGCAGGGTCCGGGCGAGGCGCCGCCGCTCCTCGCGTCGCGCCTCGCGCAGCTCGTCGACCGGATGGTGCCGGGCCGACGATGTCGTCCTGGCGACGTGGCGGGACACCGTGCCGGTCAGGGCCTGGATGCCGGACACGAGCCGGTGCGGGGAGTCGGTCACGCACTCGGCGGCGGTCGTCGCCGCGATGCCGAGGAAGTCGGTCAGGGCGTACGCGACGTCCGCCGGATGGCTCCGGAGACCCTCGACCCGGCTGTCGTACGACGACCCGTCCGCGGGCCGGGTCTCGCCGTCGTCGCGTACCGCCGCGATCATGTTGTCGAGCGCGTCCGTGGCGCAGGCGAGGACGGCGTGCCGCGTGTCGCGCCGCTGGGCGATCGTCAGGTGTTGGTGGTCCAGCCGCCGTTCGAACTCCGCCAGCACCTGCGGCCTTCGAGATTCGAGCCGGCTCGCGGGTGATCCATTCTCTGCCCAACCGGCCATTGGCACTCCCCGCTGGCGCCGGAACCCCATGGAACGATCTCGGTGGATGAGTCTAGCCCAGCGCCGATGCATCCGCACCGGCGTGGACGGCGTCGATCAATGCGTCGGCGGGAGGAGGTCCCAGTGGATCAAAGGTGCGCCTCCGGTATCGAAAGTTGTATGGCCCGAACCGGTCGATCCTTCGGCCCGATGTTTATTTGGTGAGCAGCCAGATATTGCGATGACTGCACTTGTGCACGTCGCGACGGCCTCGCTAGCTTCGAGAGGTCGGAGTGATGTTCGAATATGCGGAAGCGTCGACGAAATGGTGTGCGATCCGCATGATGGAACGGTTCTGATCGTCCTGGATGGGCGGCCGTTTCGGAACGGAGGGCGGAGTCATCGCCGAGAAGAATTGCTCGGGGCAGCCATTACCCGCGACGCGGGAGGGTCTGTTCACCACGAAATCGCAGCGGCCGGGATGGCAGGTCAGCACCAGCCAGACGGTGAGCTACGAGGTGCGGGTCACGCAGCGTCTGCTCGACCCGGGAAATGACGCACTGATCGGTGCCGGGGTGTCCGGGCCGAGTGCGGCGACGCGGCGGCTCGTCGTCGTGGACCGTCAGGTGTTCCGCCTCCACGCCGGCGCGCTGGAGAACTACTTCGCGGCGCGGCGGGTCGAGTACGCCCTGTGCGTCATCGACGCCCACGAGGCGAACAAGTCCCTCGACACGGCGCTCCAGGTCGTCCGGGCGATGGACGCGTTCGGCATCGCCCGACGGCGGGAGCCGGTGATCGCCATCGGGGGCGGCGTGCTGACCGACATCGTCGGACTCGCCACCAGCCTGTACCGGCGGGCCACCCCGTACGTGAAGGTGCCGACCACGCTCATCGGCATGGTGGACGCGGGCATCGGGGTGAAGACCGGTGTCAACTTCGACCACCACAAGAACCGGCTGGGGTCCTACCACCCCGCGTCGGTGACCCTGGTCGACCCGTCCTTCCTGGCCACGCTCACCGAGAAGCACGTCCGCAACGGGCTGGCGGAGATCCTGAAGATCGGCCTGGTCAAGGACGCGGCACTGTTCGACCTGCTGGCCCGGCACGGCCGCCAACTCATCCGGGACCGCCTGGGCACCTCCGGCGGAGACCGGTCCGGCGAGGTCGCGTCTGAGGTCATGCGGCGGGCGATCCACGGGATGCTTGAGGAGTTGCAGCCCAACCTCTGGGAGCAGGAGCTGAAGCGGCTCGTCGACTACGGGCACTCCTTCTCGCCGACGATCGAGATGCAGGCGCTCCCCGAGCTGCTGCACGGCGAGGCGGTCTGCGTCGACATGGCCCTCACCACCGTGCTGGCCCAGTACCGCGGCATGGTGAGCCCCACCGAGGCCCGCCACATCTGGCAGGTGATGGGTGACCTGGGCCTTCCCCGGTGGCATCCGGTCTGCACGCCGGAGCTTCTGCTGCACGCACTGGAGGACACGGTGCGGCACCGCGACGGCCGGCAACTCCTCCCGCTGCCCGTCGGCGTGGGCTCGGCGCGCTTCGTCGACGACGTGACGCCGGCCGAGCTGACGCACGCGTGTGCCGACATGGAACGGCTCACCTGGGAGTTCGACGGACCGCGGCGGTACGAGACGACGAGGACGTGAGGTGACGACATGAACAGGGTGCGCGCGGTCGTGCTGGCCGGCGGCGAAGGGCGGCGGATGGGCCCGGTGGGCTCCGAGACGCCGAAGCCCCTGATCCCCTTCGGCGGCACCAGCCGACTCATCGACTTCAGTCTGCTCAACGCCCGCTCCTCCGGCCTGCGGGAGGTGCTCGTCCTGTCCCAGTTCGAGGAGCGGCAGCTCATGGACTCCCTGCATCTGAGCTGGAACCGGGGCGACGCTTTCCGGTTGCACTTCGGCCCATACGACGGGGCGTACCGCGACGCGGGCCCCGGTGAACTGCCACCGCACCTTCCGGAGCGCACCTGGCCGGCCGAACGCGGCACCGCCGACGCGCTGCTGTCCAAGGCGCGCCACATCTTCGGCGGGGCTACCGAGGAGGTGCTGGTCCTGCACGCCGACCACGTCTACCGTTTCGACTACGCGCCGATGGTGGCCGCGCACCGCGGTTCCGGCGCCGCGTTGACGCTCGCGTACCAGCGCATCGAGCGCCGGTACGTGCACCTGTTCGGCATGGTGTCCTTCGACGACGCGGGCAACCTCACGTCGTTCGAGGAGAAGCCGGCCGACCCGACGAGCGACCTGGTGTTCGCGGCGTTCTGCCTCTTCGACGCGAAGATCCTGCACCGCTACCTGGAGCGGCTGGACGGCACCGACTGGGGGCACGACATCAGCCGGGACGTCATCCCCGCCATGCTCGCCGGCGGTGAGCGGATCCGCGGGTACCCGGTCCACGGGTACTGGGAGGACATCGGCACCGTCGACCGCTACCACCGGGCCCACCTGCGGCTGTTGGAGCCCAGGCCCACCATGCGGCTGACCGAGCTGCCCCGCACCCTGCGGCCGGAACTCGCCTGTCGGATCGTCGCCGACGCGGGTGGCGTCCGCGGCAGCGTCGTCCGGGCCGACCTGCACAACCAGGGTCTGCTGGAGAACAGCGTGGCGTTCCCCGACGTGCGGATCGGCCGGGACGCGCGGGTACGGGACTCCGTGCTGCTGCCCGGAGCGCGCGTGCCCGCGGGCGCCGTCGTGGACTCGGCAGTCGTCCTCGGGGACGGTTCGGTCGTGGACGCGGCGCCGGAGCCGATGACCCTGGCCCCGTGCCTGGCCGCGTCGACGGGGGGTGCGTGATGGCCGGCTGGAACGATTCGGACGGCGCGACGGTGGTGGTCGCCGACATCGGCGGCACCACGTTGCGTATCGGCCGGTGGGATGCCGCGACCGGTCGTCTGCACGACGTCACGCGGCACGCCGTCGACGGGCTGGCCAGGTATCCGCAGGAGCCGCCGGAACGGCTTCAGTCCAGGGTGCTGGCGCAGCTCGGCGACCGGCTCGCCGACTACCTGAGCACCTGCCCGGAGGCTCGCACCGTCGGTCTCGCGTTCGCCGGGCCGGTGGACGACCGGGGCACGGTGCTCGCCGCACCCACCATCTGGGGTGGCGGCGGGGAACCGCTCGACCTGGGGGAAATCCTCACCCGGCGCCTCGGCCGCAGCGTGGTGGTCGCCAACGACATGACGGCGGCGGCGTGGCGCTACGCCGCGGAGGAGACCGAGGGGTTCTGCGTCGTCACGATCAGCTCGGGCATCGGCAACAAGGTCTTCCGCGACGGCAGGGTCCTGGTGCACCCGCAGGGTTACGGCGGTGAACTCGGGCACTGGCTCGTCGATCCGCGGCCGGACGCGCTGCCGTGCGACTGCGGGGGTCGCGGCCATCTCGGCGCCGTCGCCTCGGGTCGGGGTCTGCTGGCCGCCGCCCGGCGCGCGGCGGTCGAGCACCCGGACCGCTTCGCCGGGTCGGCGCTGGCCCGCCCCTCGGCGGATCCAGAGGCCATGACCTGCGAGGCGCTGGCCGAGGCCGTACGGGCGGGGGACACCTTCGCCACCGACGTGCTGTGCGAGTCCCTGCGGTACCTGGCGCTGGCGATCTCGTGCGTGTACACCGCGATCGGAATTCGCCGGTACGTCGTGATCGGCGGGTTCGCCGTCGCCGTCGGTGAGCCGATCATCGAGCACCTGACCGGGCAGCTCCGTGCGGTCGGCTGCTTCGGGCTCGGTGCCGAGGAGATCGGGCAGATGGTGCGTCTCGGCGCGACCGACGACGACCACTGCCTGATCGGCATGGGGCACCTGGCCTCGCGGGACACGGCCGGCGTCCAGTTGTCCGTCGTCGGGGAGAGGTAGGGGCGGCCATGCGCGTACTCATCGTCGGTAGTGGTTTCGTCGGCCGCGCCCTGGCCGCGCACCTGATCGCCGAGGGCCACGGTGCCGTCGTCGCCTCGCGACACCCGGTGTCCCCGGTGGTCGGCGGCGATCCACTGCCCTGGCTGCAACTGGACGTGACCGACCGGGCCGCCTGCGCGGCGGCCGTCCGGCAATCGCGCGCCGAGTCGGTGGTGCTGGTCCACGGCCCGTCCGACGTCACCTGGTGCGAGGCCAATCCGGCACGGGCGGAGGAGGTCCACCTCGCGGGAGCGCGGCACCTGGCGGACGCCGCGGCGGGACGCCGCCTCGTGATGATCTCCACGGACAACGTGTTCGACGGCACCGCCCAGTCCAACGACGAGGACAGCCCGCCCCGCCCGGCCAACGCGTACGGGCGGGCCAAGCTGGCCGCCGAGCGGGTGGTCCGCGAGTTGCCGTCCGCGACGGTCCTGCGGGTCAGCCTGGTGTACGGGCAGGAGCCTCCCGGCGCCAAGTGGCTGAACTTCTTCGCCGCCTGCGCGGACCGTCTCCGGCGTGGTGAACCGGTCGCCGCACCTGTCGACCAGTGGGTCACTCCCGTCCTGGTCGATGACGTCGCCCGGGTGACGGCGGCGGTCGCGTGTGCTCCGGCGCCGGAACTCCTGCACCTCGGCGGGCCCGACCGGCTCAGCCGCGCCGAGTGGGCCGGCACCATCGCCCGGCGGCTGGGAGTGCCCGACGACCTGGTGACACCGGTGCCGCGGGCCACCAGCAGGTACGCCTCGCGGCCGGAGAACAGCTGCCTGACCAGCCGTCTGCTGCCGCACCACCCCGCGACGGCGCACCTCAGCATCCGCGGAGTCGACGCCGGCGCGGCCCACCTGCTCGGGGCCGCCCCGATCGCGGAAGGAGTGCCGAGATGACCGTGACACGTTCCGAGAACCCGCCGGGGGTGCCCACCGCCCGTCGGGTCGACCACGTCGGCATGACGGTCAGCGACCTCGACGCGGCAGTGGACCTCCTGGTGGCGGGGCTCGGCGGTGAGCTGGTGTATTCGCTGCCGACGCTGTCGCACAGCGACGACTGGATGGCGGTCCACCTCGACGTGCACCCGCGGGCGAGCGCCCGGATCGCACTGGTCCGGCTCGGGCCGGTCACCAACGTGGAGCTGTTCCAGTACCAGGCTCCCGACCAGGTGAGCGTCCCGCCACGTCCGCACGAGGTGGGAAGCCACCACCTCGGGCTGTACGTGGACGACGTGGACAAGGCCGCGGCCCACCTGCTGCGGCGGCTGGACGTGCACCCGGCCGGCCCGGCGTACACCGAGCCGGCCGACTCCCCACGGGCCGGTGTTCGCTGGATCCGGATGATCACCCCCTGGGGCCTGTCGTTCGAGGTCCGCTCGGTGCCCCCCGAGGCGCGGGCGGGCGACGGACGGTTCGGCCCCTGCCCGTCCTGGACCAACCGGGACGACGGCTCGCCCGCCACCGCCGTCGTGCCCGGCCTGCGCAACGTCGACCATCTGGCCTACACCGTCGCGGACCTGCCCGCGACGATCCGTTTCTTCACCGAGGTGCTCGGTGCCGAGCTGCTCTACCGCGCGCCCGCGACCCGGTTGGAGGACGGCGACCTCGCCGCGGCGCTCGGGGTCCCGGCGCGGGGCACCATGACCCACGCCGCCCTGCGCCTCGGGCCCACCGACAACGTCGACCTGTACCAGTACGACGTCGCGGGGGCGGCGAGTCGCCCGCCGCGCAACAGCGACGTGGGTGGCCGGCACCTCGCCCTGTACGTCGACGATGTCGACGCCGCCGTCGCGTACCTGCGCCGGCAGCGCGGCGTCACCGTGCTTGGCGATCCCGAGACCATTCCGGACGGGCCGATCGCCGGTGACCGGTGGGCCTACGTACGAACCCCCACCGGGCCGTACCTCGAAGTCGTGAACATGCCGGACGGCCGCCTGCCGTACGAACGCGAGACGGCGGCGCGGCGGCGACCGTCCACGGGTCTGCGTTGGACGACCCGGTAACTGGAGCTTTCTTTAGGTCCGGAGGGACCGGTTGGACGCGCGCCGGTCGAATCCGAAGGGAAGGAAAGAGACGATGTCAGAGAACCTGCGAGCCGATGTTGTCGTCGTCGGTGGAGGTGCCGCCGGGTGTGTGTTGGCCGCCCGGCTGAGTGAGGACGGACGACGCTCGGTGCTGCTGCTCGAAGCGGGACCGGACTACGGGCCGTACGAGGAGGGGCGGTGGCCGGCCGAGCTGCTGGACTGCCGGTCTCCCGCGCGCAGCCACGACTGGGCGCCGGACGCCCCGCCGTACCACTCGCGGGCCCGGGTCATCGGCGGGTCGTCGGTGAGCAACGCCTGCTGGACCACCATCGGCGCACCCACCGACTACGACGCCTGGGGCGTCTACTCCGACAACGCGTGGGACTACGCCACGCTCGCCCCGTATCTCGACGACGCCCTGCGCGAGCTGCGGGTACGCGGGGTGGCGGAGCCCGACCGGGGTCTGTGGCACCGGGCGGTGGAGGCCGGGGCCACGCAGCTCGGGCTGCCCCGGTTGGCCGACGTCAACAGCGTCGACGCCAAGGAGGGTGTCGGCTGGGTGCCGCTCAACGCGGTCGGCCATCTGCGCTGGAACGCCGCGTTCGCCTATCTCGACCCCGCCCGGGGCCGGTCCAACCTGCGGATCGTGGGCGACTCGCTGGCCGTGCGGCTGCTGATGAGCGGTGACCGCGCCACCGGCGTGGAGATCATCCGGGACGGGCGGACCGAGACGGTCGAGGCGGACACCGTGGTGCTGGCCTCCGGCGCCTACGGCAACCCACCACTGCTGATGCGCAGCGGGATCGGGCCCGAGGACGTGCTGCGGGAGCTGGGCGCACCCGTGGTGTCGCCGATGCCGGGTGTGGGCGCGAATCTCATCGACCACTCGAAGGTCCACATCCCGCTCGTCCCGACCGGTGCGATGGTGCTTGCCGACCAGGCCGTGTACATGGCGCAGACGGTGCTCAAGGCCCGGTCGAGCCGGACCGCCGACGACTACTGGGACCTGCACATCGTGCCGACGGCCGGAGCGGGTGAGGAGCAGCAGGGCCGCTACACCGGCCCGCTGGCGGTCGCGCTGTACGTGTTCGTGCTCTCGCCCCGGTCCCGGGGCCACGTACGGGCCCGGTCGCTGGATCCGCTGGCCGAGCCACTCATCGACCACGCCTACTTCTCCGACCCGGAGGGCTACGACCGCCAGGTGGCCCTGGACGGCGTCGACCTGGCCCACAAGCTCGCCGAGACCCTTCCGGTGAGCGAGATGGCCACGCTCACCCCGTGGTCACCGGCGCAACGTGAGGCGATTGCCGACATGCCCGGTGGGTACTGGCATCCCGTCGGTACCTGTGCGATGGGACCGGACAGCGATCCCGCGGCGGTGGCGGGTGCCGACGGGCGCGTGCACGGGCTGTCCAACGTGTACGTCGGGGACGCCTCACTGATGCCGGTGATTCCCCGGGCCAACACCCACCTGACCACCGTCGCGCTGGCCGCTCGCCTGGCGGAGTCCATCCGGTGAGGGTCGGGACGGGATCGACCTGAGGGCCGAGGGGCGACGGCGGAAGCCGGCGCCGTGGCGGGCGATCGCCAGAGAGGGGATGACCAGGTGCGTACGAGGGCAGTTCCGGTGTTCGTCGTTTTCCTGCTCAACGGGATCATCGCCGGCTCGTGGGCGCCGCGCATGCCGAGCCTCGCCGAACAGATCGGCGCCAGCCCGGGGGTGCTCGGTCTCGTCCTGCTCGGCGCGAGCGTCGGGCTGGCGGCGGCGGCCTCGGTCGCGGGCCGGTTGTGCGCCCGCTTCGGCGCCCGGGTGATGATCCTGGTGTCGGCGGTCGCCGCCGCGGGCCTGCTGCCCGTCCTCGCGCTCGTCACCTCGCCGGTGCAGCTCGCCCTCGTCCTGGTCCTGCTCGGCGCGTCCTTCGGCGTGTTCGACGTGTCGATGAACGTCGCCGCCGTGACCGTCATCCGCCGCGCGGACCGGCCGCTCATGCCGGTCTTCCACGCCGGTTTCAGCTTCGGCGCGCTGGGTGGCTCACTCGCCGCAGCGATCGCCGCCGGGAACCGCGTGGACCTGCTTCCGTACTTCACCCTGGTCACGCTCGCGTCGCTGGCCGTCACCGCCGCCGTGATCCGGTTCGTGCCGACCGCGGAGCCGACCCCCGGCGCCCACCGGGAGCAGGGCGGGCTCGACCGGAGCATGCTGCGCCGCCCGGTCCTGTGGCTGCTGGGCGGTGTCGCGTTCATCTCCGCCGTCGTCGAGGGCTCCAACGGCGACTGGTCGGCGTTGTTCGCGGTCCACGAGCGGGGCATGTCCGAGGCGGCCGGCGCCATCATGTACTCCGTCTTCTGTCTCGCGATGGGGGTGGTCCGGCTCTTCGGCGAACGGATCCAGCGCCGCTTCGGCGCCATCCGGGTCCTGGTCGTCGGCTCGCTGCTCGCCGGGGCCGGCCTGCTGATGGCGGCCATCGTGCCGGTGGCCTGGCTCACCTACGCCGGGTACGTGCTGGCCGGCGGCGGCGTCGCGTTCGCCTTCCCGGTGGCGATCGACCTGGCCAGCGCCGCCGGCCGGCGTAGCGACGGCACCGGCGGCGAGCGGGAGATCGGGTTCGTCACGACCATCGCCTACTCGGGGTTCCTCATCGGCCCACCCATGATCGGCGGCGTGGCGGAGCTGACGAACCTGTCGGTCGCCGTCGGGTTCATCGGGGTCGTCGCGATGATCATGGCGCCGGTCGCGCTCGCCTCGGCCGCCGCCCGCCGCCGCGAGGAACGCGGCCGGCGCACGGAGACCGGACCCCCTCGGGACTACGCGCACACCGAAAGTCGCGGATAGGAGCACGACCGCGCGTCCTTTCCGCCAGCATCCGTCCAACCGGCATCGGAGGAATCGACAATGAGTCAGCGCCACCTGTTCCTGGCCAGCAAACGGGCCGCCGTGAGCTTCGCGCCCGACCCCGACACCGGCGAGTTGCGCCCCTCGTTGGCCCCCGGCGGCACCGGCAAGGTGGTGGCCGACCAGGCCGGCGTGCTCGGCGTCTCCTGGATCGCCAGCGCCGACACCGACGGCGACCGTCAGGTGGCCGCCGAGCACCCGGACGGGCTGGAGGTGCAGCTGCCGTCCGGCGGCGGCGTCACCATCCGGCTGCTGCGCCACGACCGCGAGACGTTCTCCGTCGTACAGGACTTCGTCACCGCCGAGCTACTCTGGGCGGCCAACAACTACGGCTGGGACCGCTGGACCACGCCCACGTTCACCGAACGGACCTACACGGCGATGGACCACTTCGCCGCGTTCAACAGGGACTTCGCGACCGCGCTGCTGGACGCCTCCGCCGACGTCGCCGACCCGGTGTACCTGGTGCACGACTACCAGCTCCTCGGTGTGCCGGCACTGCTGCGGGAGCGCCGGCCGGATGCGCCGGTGCTGCTCTTCGTCCACATCCCGTGGCCCGCACCGGACTACTGGCGGGTGCTGCCCGCACACGTGCGCACCGGGTTGATCGAGGGCATGCTGGCGGCCACCACGATCGGTTTCTTCACCACCCGGTGGGTGCGCAACTTCCTCGACTGCGTCGCCGACCTGCTGCCAGACGCCAAGGTCGACCGGGACTGCGGGGTGGTGCGGTGGCGCGGCAACCGGTGCCGGGTGCGCGCCATGCCGCTGGGCTACAGTCCGCTCACCCTGCGCGGGCGCCAGCCCCGGCTGCCGGACGGCGTCGCGGAGTGGGTCGGGGACGACCCGCTCGTGGTGCACGTCGGCCGGACCGACCCCGCGAAGAACGCCGAGCGGGCCGTACGCGCCTTTCTCCGCGCGGTGCGCTCCGACGACAGGCTCGACACGGCCAAGATGCTCGTCCGGATGAACCCCAACCGCCTGTACGTGACCGCCAACAGCGACTACACCCGCCGGGTCGAGGAGGCGGTGGACGAGGCCAACCGCGAACTCGGCGGCGATCGCGTACGGGTGCACTGCGACGGCGACATCGACCACAGCATCGGCTGCTTCCAGCGCGCCGACCTGCTCGTGATCAATTCGACTGTGGACGGGCAGAACCTGAGCGCGTTCGAGGGGGTGCTCGTCAACACCCGCGACGCCGACCTGGTGCTGTCCGAGATGTGCGGCGCCGCCGAAATCCTCGCGCCGGTGAGCCGTACGGTGAACCCGTTCGATCTGGTGGAGCAGGCCGACATGATCCGCGCCGGCCTCACCGCGCCGGCCGCGGAACGAGCCGAGGCCGCCGAGCGCCGACGGGCGGTGGCCGCCCCCTGGACCGTGGAGAGGTGGGTGCGCCAGCAACTCGACGGTCTGGCCGAGGACAACCGCGACCGCCATGGCTGAGAGGTCGAGGGCGGCCGAGGGGGGCTACGCCGCGCCGGCCCGGTCGTGTCGCTCAGCAGCCGGCGAGGGCGAGCACGTTGCCCAGGCCCCGGGGCCGCGACACGGCGCGGTCGCGCGGCAGCAGGTAGACAGGCATCCCCACCACGCTGGCCGCGCCGTCCCGGACCGGGTCGTCGCCGACGAACAGGGTCCGGCCGGCGGGTACGCCCAGCTCCGCGCACGCGACCTCGAACAGCTCCGGCTCCGGTTTGACCACGCCGTGCTCGCAGGACAGCACGACGCCGCGCAGCAGGGCGGCGATGCCCACCGCCTCGAACGTGGGGCGGATGTCCCACCCGATGTTGCTCACCACACCCAGTGCCACCCCGGCTCGGTGCAGGGCGGTGAGCACCGGCGCGGTGTCCGGGTAGGGCTCCCAGCACAGCGGATCGGTCAGGCAGGCGTACAGCGCGTCGGCCAGCGCCTCGGGTGCTCGCCCGGGCAGCGAACGGACGGCCGCCTCCGTGAACAGCTCCGTCCACACGGTGCGGTGCCGTCGCACCGACCTGTCGCAGCCCTCGCGCCGGGTGAGCCCTTCGGGAGAGTCGGCGACCGCGAGGGCGGCCTCGATGAGGCTGGCTGCCGGCCCGTCGTCCAACACCGTGCCCCACGCACCTGCCGCCTCCCGCACCGCGGCGACGGTCAGGACGGCGGAGTCGTCGAACAGCGTTCCGGAGAAGTCGAACAGGACGGCATCGACAGCTCGCGTCTGCACCACGACCCTATTGTGCCCGAAACGGACGGGGGAGAACCTGCTCGACGGTTCCCCGACCGTCCGGCCCCACACCCGAAACGGAGGGCCACCACCGTGCCCCAGATACGAGTGACAAGCCGCCGGGTCGCGCCGCCCGCCCGCGGGACGCGGGTCGACAGATGAGCGCCACCCACGACGTACGCCACCACCGCCTGCTCTACGGCTGCATGGGGCTCGGCGGCGACTGGGACACGTCGCCCTACGCCGCCCGCGACGTCGATGCCGCCGAAGCGGCGATCACCGCCGCACTGGACATCGGCATCACCGGGTTCGACCACGCGGACATCTACCGGTACGGCAAGTCCGAGGCCGTCTTCGGGGAGGTCCTCGCCCGTGCTCCGGACCTGCGGTCACGCATCCTGCTCCAGACCAAGTGTGGGATCCGGCTGGCCGACGACTCCGGGCCGGGCCGGTACGACCTGCGCGGGACACACATCGTCCGCAGCGTCGAGGAGAGCCTGACCCGCCTGCGCACCGACGTCATCGACGTCCTGCTGTTGCACCGCCCGGACCCGCTGGCCGATCCGGACGACGTCGCCGAGGCCCTGACCTCCCTGCACCGCCAGGGCCTGGTGCGCGACTTCGGCGTCTCGAACATGGCCGCCCCGCAGATCGCGCAGTTGCAGGCGCGCCTCGATCGCCCACTCGTGGCCAACCAGCTCGAGATGAGCCTCGCCCAACGGGCCTGGGTCGAGGCCGGCGTCCTCGTCAACACCCCGGAGTCCGCGGCGACCGGCTTCCCGCTCGGCACCGTGGAACACTGCCGGGCGAACGGGATCGGCCTCCAGGCGTGGGGGTCCCTGTGCCGGGGGCGCTTCACCGGCGCCCAGGAGACACCGACGGAGCACGGCACGGCCGAGCACGTCGCCGCCCTCGCCAAGCGGAAGGGCACCACGCCGGAGACGATCCTGCTGTGGTGGATCCAGCGGCATCCGGCGCGGATCACTCCCGTGATCGGCACCGCACGTCCCGACCGCATCCGTGCCTGCCGCGATGCGGCGACCCGGGCGCCAGATCTGACCCACGACGAGTGGTACGAGCTGTGGCTGACCGCTCGGGACGGGGCGTTGCCGTAGCGGTACGCGCGGTGCCTGTCGGGTGTCGGCTCGGGCCGGCGCGGCCGCGCAGTCCGTCGAGAACGATTCCCCCGCAGGTGCCGGACCCGGGCATGGAACTCCGCTGCGTCCAGCCGGGACGAATATCCGAGGAGGACGGCCGACGGGCAGACGCCGGGAGGCATGGATCGCCGGGTCGGTGTCTGCCACGTCTTTCCCCACGTCGCGCTCGCGCGACGTGGGGAAAGAACGGATCACCCGGGTGGGATCAGGTGGTGGGGCGGCACAATGAGTTCTCGTTGGCGCTGCAGTCGGTCAGTTGCAGGGTGTCCACGTGCATGGTCAGGGTCGCCGGTTGCGAACCACCGGACGGTGCCACCACGGAGATCTGTACGGTCGCCGCGTTCGACGGTGCGACCGCTTGGTGGGACCACTCAAGCCAGTTCGACGTCAGGCCGAACGAGCTGCTTGTCGACGTGGACAGCAGCGTGCCGCCGGAGTTGTACCACCGCAGGCGCAGCGCGGCGGTGCCGGAGTCGGCGCGCAGCCGGACGAAGAACTTGTAGTTGTGCCCGACCGTCACCGACGGCTTACGGCTCACCAGCACCGACTTCTCCGCCGACTGCGGTGAGCTGACGAACTGCAGCGAGCGGCGGTTGTCGAAGTAGCGGGCGGAGATGCCGGTGAACGAGCCCTGCGGCGTCACCGAGATGGCGGCCCCGGAGCCGGAGGTGGTGAACCCGGTGGGGTTCGAGGTGCCCGGCGCCTGTGCCTCGATGGTCCGCTCCTGCGCGGTCAGCAGGTCGTTGTTGGCACCGACGTCGCAGCAGACCGGCGAGGTGAGCAGCGGATGCACCGCCGTGTTCCTCGTCGTCGTCGACGGGTAGTTGTCCACATAGAAGGACGCGCTGGTCTCGCTCGGGTCGTAGTTCTGGCGGTAGCCCATGTCGTAGGCCCACCAGTCGCCCCAGCACATGGTGATGTCGGGGCAGTACTGCTCGGCCTGCCAGTTACCGTTGGAGTCCTGCCAGACGTGCTCGGACATGTAGCCGTGGCCGGCGCCGAGCAGGTGCGTCACCTCGTGCCCGACGACGCCGCTGTCCCACACCTCGACGATGGAGACGCAGCCTCCACCGCCACTGGTCGGACACCAGTACGCCGAGGCGGATGGCGCCGCGAACTCCGTCAGGAGCACGTACCAGCGGTTGCTGTCGTCGTACCCCTTGGCCGTGAGCTCGTTCGCGATCGACCAGTAGTCGGTGTTCGGAGTGTCGATCTTCTCCGGCGTGACGATCGCCTGCGCGTACTGGTTGTACGTGCTGGTGGTCGTCGATCGGCAGCTGAACTTGAAGTGCTGGTCGTAGTTGCTGGCCTGGTCGAGCAGCCAGTCGACGCGGTCCATGACGCGGGCGGCGTGCTCGACGTTCGTCGAGTACTGGTTGCCGGTCGAGTCGTTCCACGCGTAGATCACCTGCAGGGCCGCCGGACTGTTGACCGGCGGATTCTTCGGGTCGGTGGCGGTCGTGTCGCAGCCAGCCCTGGGCAGGTTGGTGTTGTTCGGCTGCGCGTAGGGCAGGGTCGGCTCGCTGCCGAGGTTGGCGGCGTAGACCGGTTGCCCGGACGACACCACCACCAAAACGCTCACGAGCAGGGAGGCCAGCCCCAGACGGTGACCGCGTCGAATCCGGCGCCCGTTGCCAAGCATGCACATTCTCCCTTGCGTAGGTCGTTACCGTGGCGTGTCGTCGGGGTTTCGACCCGCCGGTTGCAGCAGACCCGATCAACCATATTGATCGCTATGTGTTCAAGCCAACACTCTTCGTTACGACCGACGGCGGCATCTCGTGGTCAAATAGGACCTCGGTGTGCCCCCGCCGCGAAGAACGGGGATCCCAGGACGAGGAGCGCCACCACCCCGGAGCCGATGCTCGTGGCTCCGCGCACGGTGCGCTCGCGGGTGGTCGCCTCGGGTAGGCCGTGCTTTCGATTTGCGGGCGAACCGGTGTTTGATCCGCGGCACCAGCGGTGTTCGGAATGCGGGTCGTCGGTGTTCGATTTGCGGGGGCTCACCGGCGGACTCACGACGGTGTTCATCGGCTGGTTGGCCCTGCTGGCGTCGGACCTGAACGCCCTCACCGAGATGGTCGTCCTCGGCTCGGTGGCGCTGACGGCCCTGCTGACCCTGAACGGAGTCGCGGTGGCGACGACGGCGGTGATGATCGCCGGCACGGGAGCCGCCTGGGCGAGGCGATGGTGGACCGTGCAGGGTCGCCGGACAAGGTCGGAAAATCTTTCTGGTCGACGGCAACCTGTGGGCGACGGATCGCATGTACCCGGGTGTAAGCGACGATCGCCACGATCCATAGGGGCCCGGAAATGTCTTCACGTCACCTCCTGCTGCCTTCCGTTGTCGCCGCCCTGGTCGGGCTCGCTGGTTGCAGCTCCACGGCGTCGCCCGGGCCGAGCCCAACCGCACCTGCTCCGACGTCGGCCGCCGGCACCATCGGCGCCTCGCCCACGGTGGCTGCCCCAGCAGTCGGGGGCGCCGACTGTCCGTCGGCGACGACCCTCCAGAAGTTGGTCGAGTTGCCGAAGGGTTGGACCTTCGGCGGTGTCCAGTGTGTGCAGGACTGGGCGGGTGCCGATCCGCAGGGCCCGAAGGCCGGGGACGGCGTGTACCTGTTCCACCACGTGGCCGGCACGGGCTGGCGGTACTACGACCAGGGCAGCGGATGGGACTGCGAGGATCTCGGCCTCACCGCGCCGGCGCCGTTCTGCATCTCGGATCCGGTGACGGCGACCAAGCCGGCGAACGGTACGGCCACGGTTGCCAGGTGCCCTTCGGCGAAGACGCTGGAGAAGTTGGTCGAGCTCCCGAAGGGTTGGACCTTCGGCACTGTCGAGTGTGTGCAGGACTGGGCGGGTGCCGATCCGCAGGGCCCCAACCCCGGGGACGGCGTGTACCTGTTCCGCTTCGTGGTGGGTACGGGTTGGAAGTACTACGGCGACGGCAGCGGGTACGACTGTAAGGATCTTGGTCTCGCCGAGCCGGCGCCGTTCTGCATCTCCTGACCGGGGTGACCTCGGTCGACTGACTGTGCTGCACACCCCGTACGGTGGGGGTATGGCGGAGGCCATAGACGATCTTTTCTGTGAGTTCGTTCGGGCCCGTTCGTCGGCGTTGTTGCGGACGGCGTTCCTGCTGACCGGTGATCGGCATCTCGCTGAGGATCTGGTCCAGGATGCGTTGGCGCGTACCCATCGGGGTCGGCGTCGGCTGGATGATCCGGGGCACTTCGAGGCGTACACCCGTACCGCGATGTATCACCTGCACGTGAGCTGGTGGCGGCGCCGCCGGATAGTCGAGTCCCTGCCCGGGGAGTTGGCTGACGTGGTGCAGCCGGGTGGTGATCATGCTCGGCGTACGGATCTCAAGGTTGTCCTGTACCAGGCCCTCGCCCAGCTCACCAGGCGGCAACGGGCGGTGCTGGTGGTGCGGTTCTTCGAGGACCGTAGTGAGGCTGAGGCCGCGGAGCTGCTGCAGTGCTCGGTCGGCACGATCAAGAGTCAGACCAGCAAGGCGCTGGCCCGTATGCGGCAGATCGCGCCGGAGTTGCTCTCGGCCGTGCTGGAGGAGGCCTGATGACCGACGACCTTGGGCCACTGCGTCAGGCCATGTCCGAGCTGAGCGAGTACGGCGGCACCGCCGACATGTACGAGCGTGCCCTGCGTAAGTCGCGGCAGTCGCAACGGCGGATGGCGGTCGGCACCGGCGCCGCGGCCGCGGTGGTGGTGTTCGCCATCGGCGCCACGGTCGCCGTCGCCACCAGCCACCGACCCGACCCGTCGACGCCGCCGGCAGCCACTCCCACCGGTGACCGATCCCAGGATCCTGGTTGTCCGTCGGCGCAGACCCTCGGGACCCTGGTCGAGCTGCCGGCGGGCTGGTCCTTCGCCCCCACCGGGGTGGAGTGCGTCGAGGCGTGGGCCGCTGCCGACGTGCGGCGCCCGGACACCACAGGCGTCAGCTACCTGTTCCACTACACGGCCGGTGTGGGCTGGCGATACCACGATCAGGGCGTCGAGTGGAGCTGCGCGGACCTCGGCCTGACCCAGCCGGCGTCGTTCTGCACGTCCTGACCGCCTGCCTGGGAGTCCCCGGCGGACGTCACCTGATGGGTCTGAGCATCAGTCGCCCATGCTCAACGCCGTCGCAGTGTTCGGGACTGTTCGGCACAACTCGAATGCCTTGCCGACGCAGGCCGCTTGACGCACCCTATCCGCGGAACCGACGGCCGCCCGCCCGCCAACCGGACGGAAGGAGTCCAGCGCCCGGCCGAAAGAGAGCCAGGAACCGCACCTGCCGTCGACGCCGCGTACGCACAGGGGAGGCGCAGTTGAGCGAGTTGTACATCGCGGTGCTGGGGCCACTACGGATCCAGGTCGGCCAGGCGACGGTGCGGATCGGGCCCCGGCTGGCGGCGCTGCTGTCGGTGCTGTTGCTCGAGGCGGGCAAGCCCGTCCCGGCGCAGCGCCTCATCGACCTGCTGTGGGACTCGTCGCCATCGGACAGTGCGCCAGTTACGCTCCGCAGCCACGTGTCGCACCTGCGGCGGGCGCTGACGCCACAGCGGCCGCCGAGCGGGGGAGGTGTCCTCGTCACGGTCGGCAGCGGTCGAGGTCTGGCCTACCGACTCGACCTGGCGGCCGAACAGGTCGACGTGCACCGCTTCGAGGAGGCCTGTGCGCAGGGCCGTCGACTGCTCGTGGACGGTGGCCTGGAGCAGGCCGAACGGGCGGCCGGGCTGATCGGCGCGGCCCTGGCACTGTGGCGCGGACCGGCGTATCCGGAGGTGGCGGACCGGCCGTTCGCGTTGCCCGAGGTGGCCCGGCTGGAGGCACTGCGCCGCTCGGCCCGCAATGGCCATGCCGAGGCCCTGGTCGCGCTGGGCCGGTACACCGAGGCCGTCGGAGACCTGACCCGGCTGGTTGAGGAGGAGCCGTACGACGAGGGCGCCCGGCGGCTGCTCGCCTCGGTGCTGCACGGCCTGAGGCGTACGGATGAGGCCGTGCGGGTCTGCCGCACCGGGTTGACGCTGCTGCGGGGCCGTGGCCTGGACGCGCCGGCGATACAGCAGCTGCTGCGCTCGATTCTTGACGGCGAGGCACCGCTGACAGCCAACGGGCGACCTGGCACCGACGCCGGTCCGGCCCGCGCCGCGCGGGTCGTCTGCCTGCTGCCACCCGATCCGCCGCGGTTTGCCGCCCGGGCCGCCGAGTTGGCGCACGCGGAGCAGGCGATCCGTGCGGGCGAGAACCCCGCCACGGTCGTGGTGACCGGGCCGGCCGGGGTGGGCAAGACGACCTTCGCCGTCCGGTTGGGACACGCCCTCGCGGACCGGTTCCCAGACGGAAACCTCTACGTCGACCTGCGTGGCTTCGACCCGAACGGGCCCGTCACGACCACCGCCGAGGCGTTGCGTTGCTTCCTGGACGCGCTGGGTGTGCCCGTACACCGGCTGCCCGCGACCACCGAGGCGCGAGCCGGACTGTACCGCCGGCTGTTGGCCGACCGGCGCATGGTGGTCGTGCTGGACAACGCCCGGAACGCGGATCACGTCCGGCCGTTGCTGCCCGGCGCGGCCGGCTGCGCGGTGGTGGTGACCAGCCGCGACCAGTTGGCCAGCCTGGTCACCGTCGACTGCGCCCGGCCGATCGCCCTGGGCGTGCTGTCGGCCGCCGGCTCCCGGGAGCTGATCCGCCGCCGCCTCGGCGCGGCGGCACTCGACGCCGAACCGGAGGCTACCGACGAGATCGTCGCCTCGTGCGGCGGGCTACCGTTGGCGCTGGCCATCGTGGCCGGCCGCGTCGCCGCCGACCCCGACGTCGCGCTGGGTACGCTCGCCCGCCGGTTGCGGGCGGCACGGGGTGGCCTCACCGAATTTGCCAGCACCGACGCCGCTGCCGACGCACGGTCGGTGTTCTCCTGGTCCTACCGCACGTTGGATGCCGGACCCGCGCGGTTGTTCCGGTTGCTCGGGCTGCATCCCAGCGCGGGTGTGACCGCCTGCGCCGCGGCGAGCCTGGCAGGCCTGCCGCCGGAGGTGGCCACGGAACACCTGGCCGTCCTGGTTCAGGCGCACCTGGTCACCGTGTCCGGGGAAGGCCGGTACCTGGTGCATGACCTGCTGCGCGGTTACGCCGCCGAGCTGGTCGCGGCCGACCTCGCCGCACACCGGCACGCGGCGCTGCGCCGGGTGCTCGACCACTACCTGCACAGCGCCGTCGCCGCCGACCGGCTCCTGGTGCCGGCCCAGGATCCGATCGCGCCGCCCCCGGGCCCGCCGGCCGCCGGGGTGACCGCGGAGCCGCTCGGCGACAACCAGCAGGCCCTGGCCTGGCTCACGGCCGAGCACGCGACGCTCGTCCACGCGTGCGACTGGCCGGTCCGGGCCGGTCTCGACACCCATGCGTGGCAGCTCGCCCTGGCCCTGTCGACCTATCTGGAGGATCAGGGCCACTGGTCCGACTGGGCCACCACCCAACAGCTCGCGTTGACGGCGGCGCGGCGCGCGGCCGATCCGGCGGCTGAGGCCGGAGTTCACTACCACCTCGCCCGCGCCTGCCAGCGACTCGGCCGCCATGACGACGCCCACGACCACTACCGGTCCGCGCTCACCGGATTCGCCGCGGTCGGGAACCGTGTGCACGAGGCGCACACGCACCGGGGCCTGGGCGGGCTGTTCCAGCGGGAAGGCCGCGCGGAGGAGGCGCTGGGCCACGTCCGCCGGGCACTCGACCTGTACCGCGACGTGGGTCACCAGGCCGGGCAGGGGATGGCGTTGAACAACATCGGGTGGCTGCTCGCCCAGCGGGGTGAGTTCCCGTCGGCCCTGACGTACTGCCGACGGGCTCTCGCCGCGCTGCGGGAGGTCGGTGAGCGCCACGCCGAGGCCGCAACCTGGGACAGCCTCGGCTACATCCAGCACCGGCTGGGTCAGCGTCGGCGGGCGATCACCTGCTACCAGCGGGCCCTGGCGCTCTACGAGGACCTCGGTGACCGCTACGGCATGGCCGAGACCTGTCGCGATCTGGGCGACGTCCAGGCCGGTGTCGGGGACCGGGCGGCGGCCATCCGGTCCTGGTCGCAGGCGTGGCGAATCCTCGACGAACTCGGTCATCCCGAGGCCGACGAGCTGCGGGCCCGGCTGGACGTACCGCCGGTGAGCTGAACCTCGGCCCTCGCCGAAGGGCTTCCACCCACTTTCCACAGCGGCGGTCAATCATCACCTCGGGCCGGTCGCTTCCGCCGGCATCGACGCGGCGCAGGGTGGGGGATGCGGTGTTTCGGTTACCAGTGAGTTGGGTCGGTAGGGCTGTCGGCACGATCGCGTTGTGCGGTCTGCTGGCCGGGATGGGCGTTGTTCCGGCTGCCAATGCGGCAGGTCCCGTGACGGTGAGCGGGCCGGACGCCACGTTGCCGATGACTGGCACTCCGTCGACCCCGCTTGTGGTTTCCGGCGCGGCGGCCGGGACGGGGCGCATGACGGCGGCCGGTGGTTTCTCGAACTGGAGCTACTTCAACAAGCCGTTCAATGACAGTCGATGCAAGTACCAGAGCGTGTCGGTGGCCCGCATGCCGGAGAACAACCGGCTGGACGTGTTCGTGCACCTCTTCTGCGACATCCCGAACACCGCTCAGGCCTACACCTTCCAGGCTGTCCTCATCGGAGACACCTGGCACGGGTGGTACGGGATCATGACTCCGTCGTACGGCTACCTCGGCACGAGTGGGCCGAGCGCCACCTTCGCGAACCAGGACCGGCTCGACATCTTCGGCCAGAGCACCGACTCCCGGCTGCTCCAGTGGGGTTGGCAGAACCCCGACTGGTTCGGCTTCTACGACCACGGTGCCCCCAAGCCATCCGGTTACCACGAGGTTCTCACCAGCGGCCCGGCCGCCACCTGGACTCGCAACGGCAGCCAGTTGCACGTCTTCGGACGGGGCCCCGACTACAAGCTGCACTACACGAAGTACACCGCCGCCGGCTGGGAGAACTGGGTCAAGGTCGACGCCAACCTCAACAGTGAACCGAGCGTCGCCGCGCACGCCAACGGCAACCGGATCGACGTGTTCTACCAGGGTGGCGACAACGCGGTGTGGCAGGTGTACCACCTCGAGAACGGCGGTTGGCAGCCGCGGGTCTCCCTCGGCGGAAACATCACCTCTCCGCCGACCGCCACCTGGGTGCCGAACGGCAGCCGGCTCGACGTCTTCGCCCGCGGCACCGACGGTTACCTGTACCAGAAGTTCTGGACGGCGGGCGGCGGCTGGAGTGGCTGGTTCAACCTGGGCGGTCAGATGGAGTGGGGCAAGGCGCCCGCCGCGTCCTGGCGCAGCGACGGGAACCGGTTGGACATGTTCGTCATCACCCCGGACGACAGGCTGGCCAAGAGCAACTGGATCTGCTGCTGATTCCGGATCGCGTGTAGGGAGGGGTTGGCGTGCACATCCGTCGTAGTCGCCAGGCGCGGGCGCTCACAGCCCTGGCCGTCGCCGCACTGCTCGGCCCGTCGGCCACCCCGGCCCAGGCGCGGCCCGGTGCCGTACCCGCGCCAGCCGGGCGGCCGGCCTCCACGCCGCACGTCCCCGAGCGGGACCGGGCCGCGGTGCTGGGCGCCGGATGGCGCGGCTCCACCGACCGCGCCCTGGTCGGCTCCGGCGACGCGGACGGGTTCCACCTCCTCGTCGCCGACGCCGCCCAAGGGTACGGCTGGTCGACGCTGGCCACCCTCTCCGAACCGGGACTGGACACGGACCGGTGGATCGGCAACGTCTGTGTGACCGGCTCCGGCCGGAGCGCGGTGGTGGTCTACGCGCCGCGAACCTTCACCAACCGGGCGGACCTGTTCGGCCGGGGCGGGTTCACCGCCGTGGTCGACCTTCACACCGGGGCGGTGCGAAAACTCCCTGTCACCTCCAGCCTCGCCTACTTCAATCCTGGCTGCGGCGCAGGGGAGAAGGCCGTCCTCACCCAGGCCGGCGGCGACGAACTGGACCGGACCCGGCTGATCGAGGTCGACACTGTCACCTCCGCGCTCGGCACCCCCGTCGAGGTCCCCGGCGAGCTGACGTCGCCGGTACCGACAGCGGGCGGGATCGTCGCCGCCGACGCGGGGGCGGTGGTCCGGGTGGACGGCGCGGGACGTCGCCGGGTGCTGACCGCCGCCACCGGTGTTCCGTTCCGCCTCGCCGCAGACGCGGACGGCGGTGTGGTGTTCATGGAGCGCGCCGGTACGGACCGGGTCCTGGTGCGGCGGGCTCCGACCCGTGGGGTGACCACCGGGCGGGCGGTCGCCGCGACGCTGGCGACCGGCCGGCTCACCGACCTGAACGTGACAAGTGGCCGCGGCGGGCGGGTGTTCGTCGCCGGCGTCGGCAAGCTCGACCGGGGGCTGCGGGCCGACACCGGTGTACCCGGCGTGTCCCTGGTGGACGTGCCGGCCGGCGCCCAGCTCTCACTCTCCGGCGAACTCGCGATCACCTCGGTGCTGCCGGCCGGCACCGCGAGCGCCGAGGCCGGGTCGGCCGGGCAGGTCAAGCTGACCCCCGAGATGGATTCGACCCGACCGGGCCACGCACCGGGGCGGCAACCGTTGACGATCGCGGCCACGTCGCTGACCACCGGCCGCGCCGCGAGCTTCCTCGTCTCGGCCCAGGAGCCGGCAGCCGGACGGACAGCCGACGGCGGCCGGCAGCTCAGCCCAGCGGTACGGACCTCGGCGTCACCGGCGACCCGGCGGTTGTCGGGCGACCCGAACGATCCGGGCGCTCTCGCCGAACGGGTGTGCGCGGTTCCCCGCAACGACCCCGCGAACCAGGCCGTGCAACCGAGGCCCCGGCAGGTGGAGTGGGCCGTCGACCAGGCCGTCCGGCACGCGTTGACGGTGCAGCGACCAGCCAACTGGAAGAACCTCGGCATGCCGGCGTACACCCCGCAGGGGCTCTTTCCGCCGGTGCCACTGGTCGGGGGTGGTTACGTACCCGCCCAGGTGATGCTCGGGGTGGCGGCGCAGGAGTCCAACCTGTGGCAGGCGCCGCGCTTCGTCGTACCGGGCGTGACGGCGAATCCGCTCATCGGGAACTACTTCGGCGTCGACATCTACAACAGCGACGAGTCCGACGACTGGACGATCAACTGGTCCGAGGCCGACTGCGGCTACGGCGTGACGCAGGTGACCGACGGCATGCGCCTGGCCGGGCGGGAACGACCGGGGGAGACCGCGCTGCCGTATCAGAAGCAGCGGGCTGTGGCGCTCGACTTCGCCGCCAACATCGCGGCCGGGCTGCAAATCCTCCAGCAGAAGTGGAACCAGGTCAGGTCCGCGGGAATGACACTCAACAACGGCGACCCGGCCAAGCTCGAAAACTGGTTCTACGCCGTGTGGGCGTACAACTCAGGCTTCTACCCGGACAAGGGCGACGGGTCGCCCTGGGGGCTCGGCTGGGCGAACAACCCGGCCAACCCGCGCTACCCCGCGAACCGCACCGCGTTCCTGGACGTGTCCTACGCCGACGCCGCGCATCCTCAGCACTGGCCGTACCCGGAGAAGATCATGGGCTGGGCCGGCCACCCGGTAGAGGTCCTGGACGCGCCGAACACCCTGGTCTCCGGATTCCGCCCCGCCTGGTGGAACGGCACCGCGACGACCGCCCCGCAGAACCGCAGCGCGGTGAAGCCGCCGGTGAACCAGTTCTGTAACGCCTCCAACCAGTGCGAACCCGGGCAGGCGTACCCGCCCGACGCCCCGGACGTCATCGGTGAGCCAGCGGGACCGTGCGCCCACCGGGACAGCGCCGGCCGGATCGACCTGCGCTGCTGGTACCACCAGTCCAGCACCTGGAAGTGGGACTGCTCGTACAGTTGCGGCAACGAACTGCTGCGCTTCGACCCCGGGTACGCGTATCAGGAGGATGGCACGGCCTACCCGCCGAGGTGCACCCTGGACGGACTGCCGGCGAATGCGCGGATCGTCGACGACGTGCCGGACGGGACACCCGCGGTCCGGCCCAACTGCGGGCGTCCGTGGAACAACGCGGGCACGTTCAGCCTCACCTTTCCGGCGGACGCCACCGGCCAGTATCCCGGCAAGATAGACACCCATCAGCTCGGCGGCGGATTCGGCGGGCACTTCTGGTTCACCCACACCAGGACCGCCGACGACGAGGACGGCAAGCTCGCGGTCACGGCGAAGTGGCGGCTCAGCACCTCGCACAACGGGCCGATGCGGATCATGGTCGCGTTGCCGGACCACGGCGCGCACACCGCCCAGGCGCGGTACACCGTCCGGACCGCGCAGGGGAACCGCACCCGCACGCTCAAGCAGCAGGGCAGCGCCAACCGTTGGGTTCCGCTCGGCACCTATCTGTTCAACGGCGTACCCGAGGTGACCCTGAGCTCGGTCACCCCGGACGGTGACGGCAGCGACAACATCGCCTTCGACGCGGTGGCCTTCGTGCCGGTCAGCGGCACCTACCGCGAGGAGTCCGTCGAGGCGGTCGCCGTCTTCGACGAGAACCAGAACGTCGACGTGTCCGCCCCGGCCTCCTGGATCTCCGGTCCGATGGCGGGCCAACAGGCGCTCTACGACTGGGCGCTGCATCGCAGCGGCGACCTCCTGGCCCTGCCGATCTGCTCGGCGCCGCCGACCGGACAGTGCGTGACCACGCAACTGCGCCAGTTCGCCCAGAGGTGGCGGGACGAGGCGCTGGCGGCCGGGACCGACCCGGTGAACCACCCGCCCGGCAACAGCGTCGGCCTCTGGCTCGGAATCGCCCAGCCCTACACCGACCGGCCGACGAGCAGCCAACGACCTGCCCACTTCGACGACGACGACCGGATCAAGAACCGGGTGAAGGCGACTGTCTCGTTCGTCGTCGGTCCCGACGGCTTCGTGATCCCGGGCAGCGAGTCCGCGACGTACGAGCATCGCACCGGCAACACCCACCTGCCGCGGTTCGTCCGCGACCTGTTCGAGTCGATGCGGCACAGCTTCGGGATCCAGCCACCGAATCTTGAGTACACGTTGCCGGACCTCAACGCCCACGACGGAGGGCTGACGACGGCGAATCCGGCCGTCGACGGGGAGTTGCCCGGCCGGGCCTACGCCTTCGCCGGCCGAGCGCCCGCTCTGGTCGACGCCACCGGCGCGCGCTCGGACGCGCAGGCAACCTGCGTCGTCGCACTCACCACCGGCGGCGGGTCGATCGGCTACCGGCCGATGCTCGGCACGTCCGGGCCTCCGACGGCGATGGCCGACTGGGTGGGCCAGATCAACGCCCACCCGGTCGCCGCGCAGTCGGTCCGGGACCTCGCCGACGACATCCGGCGGCTCTTCTTCGATGCGGGTCTCGCACCGGGCGCCGACGCGAGCAGCTTCGTCCACGCGCCCCCGATCTGGCAGGAGCTGCACTTCAAGGCGTGCGCGAACGGGACGATGCAGCGGGTCGGCGACCTGCCCCTGCTGCGGTCGAGTTGGATGCCGGACCAGTACCTGTACCGCAACGGCTCCGCCATCAACCACGACGGCCAGGCCACCGCCAGCAGCCTCCCGCTCATCCGGGGTGACTTCCAGATGTTCAGCAAGCTTCCCGACCTGCCGGGCAACCCCTGGTCACCCAGCCCGTTCGGCCAGTGCAACGAATTGACCGGCCAGTCCGGGAACCCCTGGGACATGTCCCCGTTCCCGTCGGTGGAGCAGCCGATCCCGGCGCCTCCTGCCGCGAACCCGGACCGGGCGCACTTCTGCCTCAACACGACGCTGCCCAGTGACCCCGGGCACAGCAGTTACGGCGGTTGACGGCCGGGTGGGCCCTCCCACCCGGCCGTTGCGACGTCAACCCGTCAACACGGATCGATGTAGTAGACGGGGTCCCAGTCAACGCGAACGGGATCGGCGCTCGGCGCGATGGTCCTCTCGGTCGACTTGTCCTGTCGTTTCAAGATTGCGCGTGGAGCCGGATTGCCGGTCTGGCTGTTGGCGACGGCACCGTCGCCGATGAAGTTGGACAACGAACGTTCCGAGCAGGCGTAGAGATAGTAGACAGTGTGCAGGCCGTTGCCCTCACCCGCGGCGAGGCAGAGGAATTTGCTCGGACAGTCGTTGATGAGGCGGTTCCGGTCGGCCAGGCGCTGATTCCCGTACCGGAGTTCCCTGTTGTCGGGAAACCATGGCTCCACCCATGGCACCCAGGCCATTGGCGCGGCGACGGGCGTGCTCACCCGCTCCTGGCCCGGTTTTCCCGCTGCCTGCGCTGCCGGAGCGGCCACCGAGGAGGCCGTGAGCAGAACGATGAATGCCGCGACGACGGTTAACGCCCGACTGCGCGGTCGGCCGAATTCGCGAGGACGCTCGCCGGGCAGC
Source organism: Micromonospora sp. NPDC048898 (assembly GCF_043198035.1). Classification (NCBI taxonomy): domain Bacteria; kingdom Bacillati; phylum Actinomycetota; class Actinomycetes; order Micromonosporales; family Micromonosporaceae; genus Micromonospora; species Micromonospora sp. NPDC048898. The sequence continues at coordinate 1,315,937 of NZ_JBICUF010000001.1, read as the reverse complement.
TCTCCTCGTGGTGCATGCATGCGTTTCCCCATTCCTCTTAGCGCCTGTGCGGGTGTCGGCGACGCCGCCGCACGGCGTGGTTGGTGCTCCCACCTAAGAGAATTCAGGGCGTATCCGGACTCGTCCATGCGATTCCGTGCACACCTGTTCGGTCTGCGTGCACTGCCGCAGTCTGCCGACGGAACTGGAGCGGGGAGAGCCCGTAGGCGCTGCGGAACGCCTGGCTGAAGTGCGTCGGGTTGCGAAAACCCCATTGGCCCGCGATCGCCTGGATCGAGCGACCGGACAATTCGGGCTCGGCGAGGTCGCGTCGGCACTGCTCCAGACGGCGCTGGCGGACCCAGCCGGCGACGGTGTGCTCCTCCTCCTCAAAGAGCTTGTGCAGGTAGCGCACGGAGATGTGGTGCGTCGCCGCGATCGACTCCGGGGTGAGGTTCGCGTCGCCCAAATGCTCCCGGACGTACGCGTGGATCTGGGCCACCAGTGCCCGCCGTCTGCTTTGCCGCGGCACCACGGCCTGTGTCTCCAGCGCGTCGGCGAGCGCCACGGTCAACACGTCGAGCGCCAAGGTGGACAGTCGGGTCGTGTCGACCGGGCTCAGTTCGCCCATCCTCCGGGCGAGCTGAAGGAGGAACTGCGAGGACAACGCGGCGACGCCGCCGGCGGCCGGCAGGCGCAGCGCACCCAGTTTTCGCACGTCCCGGGCTGGCAGCGGCAGCAGAGTACGCGGGAAACGCAACAGCAGCAGCTGGCTCACCGGGACGTGCGGGTGCAACTCAGCCACATAGGGCCGCGAGGTGTCGAACAGCATCAGTTCCCCGACGCCGAAATGCGCGTGCCGGCGATCCTGCACGATCATGCCGGCACCTCGCACCATGCAGCCCAGCTTGAACACTTCCGGATCCGCCTGGCGAATGAGCTTCGGCGTGCGATGCACCGAGTGCGGCATGCTGGTGATCAGGATGGCCTGCACGCCGCCGAACCCAGTGACATCGACGCGACCTCGAAAGCCGCGCTCCAATTGGGGATCGCAGCGCAGGTCGTAGGGGACGAAGACCTTCGCGTTCACGTCGCGCCAGAAGTCGAACCTCTCTCCCGGCGGCAGATGATCGGTGCTGATCACATCCATGGCACCGCCAACCTGTTGTCCTCATGAGGAGGCGCACCTATGCGGCTTACGTTACTGCGCGCATCAGGCCAGCAGAAGGGACAAGGCTTCCCGACCTAGCCCCGAAGGCCCTAGATTCGTTGGAGTTTGAATCGCTGGTTGGCACCGGTGCCGGGTGTCCACTGGGAGATGCGGGCACCGTCGGCGGTCGAGGCCTGCCAGACGTCCATTGCCAGACCACTCTGCCGGTTGATGAGCCTGACCACCCCGGCGCCCTGGTCGTCGACCCGCCATTGTTGGCTGGCGGCGCTGGGTGTGTCGGGTTGCTGGGTGATGTCGGCGCCAGTGCTGTTGCTGGCCGCCTGCAGGAACAGGCCGCTGTGCCGCGCCCTGATCCGGAAGTGGCCCGCATCCGCCGGCAGAAACTCGAACTGCTGGTTCTGTCCGCTGCTGCTCTGCCACTGGATCAGCAAGCCGCCGGCGGCGGTGGACGCACCGTTGATGTCGGCGGCCTTGCCGCTGTGCTGGGCCACGAGTCGGTAGTACGCACCGGCCTCGACCGGCCCCGAGTTGACCCCGGACGCGCGGTAGGTGTGGCCGGCCTGGCCGGTGAACTCCACGAGATCGGCCTCGATCCGTGTCGGCTGGACGACGCTGCCACTCGTCTCGTCGCGTAGTTCGAAGGTGCCGGCGAAGATCCGGTTGCGAACGCGGATGGGTCCGGCGCGGTCGGGAGTGACGACGAGCTCGATTCGGCTGCTGCTCCAGGTGGCGCTGACGGTGTATCCGCCGCGGCCCCGGAGCCCGGTGACCTGCCCGGTTGGCCAGGCGGATGGTAGTGCCGGCAGCAGGTGCAGTTCGCCGGTGTGGCTGTGGAGCAGCATTTCGGCGATGCCGGAGGTGGCGCCGAAGTTGCCGTCGATCTGGAAGGGCGGGTGCAGGTCGAACATGTTCGGTGCGAGCCGGTCGGTGCGTACCAGGTCGCGGAGGAGCTTGTGGGCGCGGGTGGCGTCTTCCAGCCGAGCCCAGTAGTTGATTTTCCAGGCGAGTGACCAGCCGGTGCCGTCGTCGCCGCGCAGTTCCAGGGTCTGTCGTGCGGCCTGGTGCAGTTGTGGAGTGCCACGTTTGGTGATCTGGTTGCTGGGGTGCAGTCCGTACAGGTGGGAGACGTGCCGGTGGGTCCGCTCGGTCTCCACCCAGTCGGCGAGCCACTCCTGGACGTTGCCGCGGGACCCGACCCGCGTCGGCGGCAGCCGGTCCCGGGCGGTCAGTATCTGGGCGCGGTAGCTGGCATCCACGTTGAGGACTTCGGCGGCCCGTGCGACGCCGTTGAACAGGTCACGCAGGATCTGGTTGTCCATCGTCGGCCCCGCGCACACGCTGGCGTTCGTGTGATGACGCAGCTCGGGCGAGTTCGACGGGTTGGTGACGAGGTAGCCGAGCGTCGGGTGGCTGACCAGCGTGTCGAGGAAGAACTGGGCAGCGCCCTTCATGGCCGGGTAGTTGGCGCGCAGGAACTCGACGTCTCCGGTGAACTGGTAGTGGTCCCAGATCATGGTGGCCAGCCAGGCGCCGCCGGTCTGCCACATTCCCCACAGGGCTTCGTCGACCACCGACGAGCCGCGCCACGCGTCGGTGTTGTGGTGGGTGACCCAACCCCCCGCGCCGTACTGCACCTGAGCGGTGCGGGCGCCGGTCACCGTCAGATCTTTGATCATGTCGAAGACCGGCAGGTAACACTCGGCCAGGTTGGTGGTGTCGGCCGGCCAGTAGTTCATCGGCAGGTTCGCGTTGATGGTGTACTTCGAGTCCCAGGACGGGGCCATCTGGTCATTCCAGATCCCCTGCAGGTTCGCCGGCTGGCTGCCCGGCCGCGAGGAGGAGATCAGCAGGTAGCGACCGTACTGGAACAGCAGCGCGGAGAACTGCGGATCGTTGACGCTCGCGTGCTGCGCGATCCGCACGTCGGTGGTCTGGTCGGCCGCCGTCGTGCGTCCCAGATCGATCGACACCCGGTTGAACAGCGCCTGATAGTCGGCCACATGGCGACTGCGCAACTGGTCGAAGCCGATGGTGCGGGCCGCGTCGAGGTGCCGCCGCGCGATGCCCTGGTAGTCGCCGTTGACGGTCCGGTAGTTGACGTAACTGGAACCGATCGACACCAACAGGGTGACGCTTGTCGCGCCGGAGACCCGCAGCGTGCCACTGGAACTGCTGACCGTACCGCCGCTCACGGAGGCATTGGCCAGAGCAAGGAACCGGACCTGCCCGGTGATGCCCTCCATGTTGCCGGAAACACCGTCGAGGCCGATCGTGGCGGCGTCCGGGCTGGACACGGTCGTCCGTTGCGGGCTGCCGAACGTGGCGGTGAACGTGATCGCGTTTGCCCGGTCAGCGGTCAACCGCATCACGATCACCTGGTCCGGCGCGCTGGCGAACACCTCACGCTGAAACCGCACCCCGTTGAGTACATAGCTGGTGGTAACGGTGGCCGTGGTCAGATCGAGGACCCGCTGGTACTGCGCCGCCCCGCTGGCACTGCCCAAAGCCAGCCGCAGGTCGCCGACCGGCTGGTAGGCCAACTGCCCGACCGGACTGCCCAGCATGGTCTGGTTGATCAGATCCTGCGCCTGCGTCCACTGATCGGCGAAGACCCGCCGCCGAATCTCCGCCAGGTTGGCCGCACCACGGGTGTTGGCCGAGTCGTACGGGCCACCGGCCCACACGGTGTCCTCGTTGAGCTGCAGCCGCTCGGTGTCGACGTTCCCGAACACCATCGCGCCCAGCCGGCCGTTACCAATCGGCAGAGCCCGTAACCAATCCGTACCCGCCGCCTCGTCGTACCACAACGCCATGTCGTTGGCTGCCAGCACGTTTGGGGGTGCGGTCGACCCGGCCCGAGCGGCTGCGGTCCAACCCCCCGGCAGCAGCATGGCACCAGCCCCAGCCGCCCCGGCGCCGAGAAGTTTCCGTCGTGTCACTTCAGACATGTTGTCTCCTTCATCCAGTCGAGCGGCGCAGCGGCGGCCCCAGCCGCCCCGGTTGTGCCGATCGCAGGGCAGGAGAAGCGGAACGTCGATGAGGACGTCGCCTGAGTTCTTCGAGGGTGTCGCGGCGTCCAACATTCGTCAGACGTCACATGTTAACTAAACAAATCGGAGACGGTCAATGTGTGACCACGGGACCACACGCGATGCTGTCGTCCCGACCGTCCACCCAGCCCACACCGTTCGCGCCATCGCCCTGCGGAGTCGGCGCGCCCGAGGCGATCGACTGACGGGTGCTTCCCTAAAGGTCAGACGTACCCTCCGGGCCGGGCCGGTCCTCACAGCCGACCCGCCGCCGTACCCGGCACCACGCACGCCGGTGGCCGAGGCCCGCCCGGCGTGGCGGCGCTTGGCGTGGCACAGGTCCTGGCGGCCCATCGCCGGAGCCGCTGCGACCAGTGCCTCTGACCTTCCGCCTCAGGCATCAAGGATCTGCCATTCCTGGCTGATCTCGCCGCTGACCGGTTGCTGGACCACCCTGGCGCCGTCTGCGGTGGAGCCGCCTTCGACCCCGACACACCAGCCATTGCTCACGTTGACGAGCCGGTGGTATCCGCTGGTCGTCGCGGGGACGAGATTCCACCACTGGTTACGTCCGCCGTTGTCGGTCCATTGAACGAGTGCCGCGCCCTGGCCCGAGCCACCTGGACTGTCCAGGACCTTCCCGCTCTTGACACCGGACAGCCGGAATGAGCCATCGCTGTTGGGCAGCAGGCGCCACTGCTGGTTGGTCGCACCAGTCCACGGCCACTGGATGACAGTTGCCCCGTCCGTGGTGGAGCCGCCGTTGACGTCCAACACCTTTGCGCTGCGCCGGTTGACAAGTCGAACGACGCCGCCGGCGGCGGCCGGCAGGCCTACGACGACCTGTACCTGTTGCCCGGCCGTCAACGAGATCACCCGGGCATTCGGGCCGAGCGGCGAGGGGGCGACCGTCGCGGACGTGGTGATGGATGCCATTCCGCGCCGGTTGATGAGGGTGATCGCCTGGGTGATCGTCGAGGTGAGTGCCACGGTCACCGAGCGACCAGAAAGATCCCAGGAGAGGCTGTGGATGCGGACCTGGTTGCGCCCGCGGACCCCGGTGATGGTGCCCCTGGTGAGCTGGCCGGGCACTGCGGGCAGCAGCTCGATGATGCCGGGCCTGGTGTAGACGAGCGCTTCGCTGAGCACGGCCGGCAGCGTGTTGGCCGCATCGGCGTTGTAGGTCTCCAGATTCGGATTGTGTGCTGTCATCAGCGACCGGAAGAGCATGTTGTTGCCGAGGATCTTCCGGAGGTTGCTGTAGACGCCGGCACCGTCCTTGAGGCGAGCGGAGGCGAGGGCTCGATGCAGACTGCCGTGCGCGGAGGTGTTCTCGTCACCGCGCAGCGCCAGGGCCCTGAGCGCGGCGGTGACCAGACCGGGCGCCTCCTCCGGATTGATCTCGTGCAGGGGCCACGCGCCGTACAGGTGATGGACGTGCCGATGGTTGTAGCGATCCGTGAGGCCCGGCCAGGACCATTCGGCGAGGGCGCCGCTGCCGTTGACCGTGTAGGGCGGGAGCTTCGCCAGCAGGGCCGTCCAGCGGGCGACACCCTGACCGGCGCCCTGTTCGACACCGAGCGCGTTGGCCGCCTCGACGGCCGCCCGCAGGGCGTGTCTGCCGGCCTGGATGTCGCCGGTGGCGTTGATCGCCAGCAGGACGTTCGTGCTGGCCGGCGAGTTCTCCATCGAGAACGACGGCACGAACACCACACGGCCGGCGGAATCGGTGCGGGTCAGGAAGTCCTCGTAGAACAGCGCCAGCTCCATCAGCGCCGGCCCCAGCTTCTCAGTCAGGAACGCCCGGTCCCCGGTGACCTGGTAATACTCCAGCAGCGGATAGAGCAACCAGTCCGCGCCACCGGTCCAGCACTGGCCGGGGAAGCCGGGGTCGAAGTGCAGCATGTACCCGTACTCGCCGTCGGTACGTGACGGGGCCAGGAAGCCGCGGGCGCCGTACAGGTTGCGAGCGTTGGTGCGCCAGTGCGCGAGCTGGCCGAGGATCAGGTTGAAGTAGCCCTGCATGGCATCGGTGAGGTCGAGAATGTTGCCGCCGGCGACCTGCAGGTTGATGTTGGCATCGGTGGTGAAGTCGTCGGCCCAGGCGCCGTTCCAGGTGCCGGCCCAGATTCCGGTCAACCGTGGCGGCAGTACGCCGCTGGAGCTGATGAACAGGTAACGGCCGCTGTCGTAGAGCCGTTCCAGCAGGGCCAGATCGATGGTGTTGCGGTTGGCGTTCTGCCGGGCGATCAGCTGGGTGGTCGACAGCTGCCGGTCGGCGGCGGAGACGTTCAGGTCCAGGCGGGAGCGCTCGTACATCGCCGAGTGCAGGGCGACGTGCCGGGTCCGCAGCTCGGCATAGTCGGCGCGAACCGCGGCCAGCGCCGCGTGCAACGGCTTGCTGTCCCAGGCCGTCGACGACTCGTACCTGTCGAGTTTGGTCAGCAGGAGCAGCCTGGTCGCCGCGGTGACGACGATGCTCGACCCGTTCGCGGCTACCGTGCCACCGGTGGCGACGACCCGGGTGACGCCCTCGAAGCCGAACGCGCCCTGCCCGGACGGGTAGGTGCCGCGCAGGTTCAGGTAGCCGGAGCCGTCAACGACGCTGGCCAGGGTGGTGAAACGGACCGAGCCGGGGACCCCCGCGAGGGAAGTGTTGACGCTCAACGTCGCGTCGATCGATCGGCCGGATGCCGGGGTCAGTTCGTGTACGACGACGTTGTCGGCTCGGGAGGCGAAGGCGCGGCGAGTCCAGGTGCCGTTGCTGTCGGTCCAGGTGGAGGTGACCTCCCCGGTCCGGAAGTCGGTGCTGCGGGCGTACCCGTTGGCGGTGGTCATGCCTGGCGTGCTGATCTGCAACTCGAAGCCGGGGTGGTAGGTCTGGGTCCAGCGCAGACTCCAACCGGCCGCGAAGTCCGTGTTGGCTCCGGCGTAGTTCCCGGCCAGCGCCTTGTCCCGTACGCCGGCCAGCCGTCCGGAGATTACTGGCGGGGTCACGCCCCGGCTGCCGTTGGGCATCACGAGGCGGTGGTGATTGAAGATCACCTTCTCGAGGGTCGGCGTTCCGTACAGGACGGCGCCGTACTCGCCGTTGCCGGTGAGGAACCCGTCCGTCCAGGTTGTCGCCGCCGTCGCGTCGTAGATCCCGCGCTCGGGCAGCGCGGCCTGAGGCGCGGCGGCGGCCCGTCCGGCGCCCACGGCCGGGATCAGGGCCGTCGAGCCGGCGGTCAGCGCGGCGGTGGCGAGCAGGCGCCGACGGCTCACGGGCAGGTCTGTCATCAGAAGTTCCTCTCGACACCGAGGCTGAAGGATCGTGGTCTACTCGGGCGCGGGAACTCCCGCGCCCGAGTAGGCCTCACAACGATCGCCAGGCGACCACCGGCGGTCGGACTTGTCGACCACCTCTGGCACTGGCCACCGAGGTACGGACGAACGCGTCGCTGACGTACGGAAACCTCCTGTGACTCACCCGACAGCCTCGTGACGTCGAGTCAAGGCGTATGTACCAGCTGTAGTCGAATCGATTCGACGAACCGCCTACGTCGTCGACCACCCGGGCGGGTGAACACGGCCGACATGTAGATGTGATTAACCGGCAACACGGGGCGCTGAGTCAAGCATTTCCACTCATCTATCTTCTGGCAGGGCCTGGAATCCCCTCAATGCTTACGCGGCGGGCACCGCGCTGGCCCGTGCCGCCTTCACGTAGGCGAGGGCGTCGAGCATCGCCGTCGGCCCGTCGAAGTCGGCCACGACGAAGTGGCAGGTGTTGCCAGGCATCAGCGGGTACAGCCCCATGAACACGTCGCCGACGAGATGCGCCGCGACGACCTCCGTCGTGCAGGGCAGGTAGGTGGCACCGCGCCAGTCCATACCCTTACGCCAACCTCCGGCGACCGCGGGCATCCACCCGGCAGCGCCGGTACGGGCGTTGTCCCACCGCACGGCGTACACGTCGGCCCGGGCCCGGAACCGGTCGGCGAACAACGTCAGCTTGTCCTGTGCCGGCGAAGCCATGGTGACCAGCCCCGGCGGCTCAACCGGCGCGGACAACTGCTCCGGCGCCGCAGTCGTGTCCTGACCGCGCAGCTCCAGCAGACGCGCCAGCCGGGCGTTCTCCGCCCGTAACCGCTCCACCTCCCGCCGAAGATCGACGAACTCGGCCACCGAACCCATGCCGACCATCCTCGCGCATCGGGCTCCGAACACCCTGACATCGGTCCGCTATCCTCCGCCGATGGCATCGAAGAGGACCGCCGCGCTGGAGGCGATGATCGAGGAAGCCACCGTCGACGCGTACGGCGACGACGAGCAGCTCACCGGCCTGTTCACCGTGATCGAGGAGCATCTGGCGGTGCCGTTCACCACCACCGTCCTCGGCATCGAGGTCACCGTGCGCAAGATCGACTCGACCGCCGACACCATCGTCGCGGTCTGCGCCCGAGGCCGACCCGGCAGAGGATCGACCTCCTCGACCTGCCGCTACCCGACCCCGCGCCGGACGGCGCCGCGTGGATCGACGCCTACCGGCACTGGGCCGGAAGGTAGGCCACGGTGAGCGAGTACCAGTACTACGAATTCGTCGCCGTCGACCGGCCCCTCACCGGCCGGGAGCGGGCCGAGCTGCGGTCGTTGTCGACCCGGGCCGACATCACCGCCACGAGCTTCGTGAACACCTACGAGTGGGGCAACTTCAAGGGCGACCCGCGCACGCTGATGGAACGATACTTCGACGCGCACCTGTACCTGGCGAACTGGGGCACCCGTCGGCTCATGCTGCGGCTACCGAACCACGTGCTCGACCCCGCCACGGTGGCTCAGTACTGCCAGGGTTACAGCGCGTCCGCCTGGACCGCCGGCAAGCACGTCATCATCGACCTCCACGACGAGGATGAGGACGGCACCGACGAGTGGGACCTCGACGGCCACGGTCTGCTCGCCTCGATGATCCCGGTCCGGGCCGGCCTCGCCGCCGGCGATCTGCGCCTGCTCTACCTGGCCTGGCTGCGCTGCGTACAGTCCGAGGAGATCGCCGACGACGAGCCCGAACCGCCCGTCCCCGCCGGACTCGGCACCCTCGACGCGCCCCTCACCGCCGTCGCCGAGTTCCTCCGCATCGACTCTGATCTGATCGCGGCTGCGGCGGCCGGGTCGGCGCCAGCCGCCGTCGGCGAACCGACCTCCGCGCACCTACGCACCTGGATCGTCGGGCTGCCCGCTCGGGACAAGGACGCCATCCTGACCGACCTGATCACCGGCAGCGACAGCCACCTGCGTAGCCGGCTGCTGCGCCGCTACCGCGAAGCACACCCCACTGATATGCCCACCCCGGCAGTCGCCCGCACCGCCGGGGAACTGTTCGCCACCGCCGCGGACCTGCGCGCCGAACGGGAACGACGAGAGGCCGAGCAGCGCGACCGCGAGCGGGTTCGCCGGGAACGGTCTGCCGCAGCCGCCCGGCAACGGCACCTCGACACTCTCGCAGTCGACCACCCCGCCGCCTGGCAGCGGGTCGACGAACTCATCGCCACGAAGAAACCCCGCGAGTACGACAGCGCCGTTCAACTCCTCGTTGACCTGCGCGATCTCAGCGAACGCGACGGGGACATCTCATCGTTCCGACGCCGGCTGGCCGAGCTACGGGCGGTGCACGCCCGCAAGCCCAGCCTGCTCGAACGCCTAAACCTCGCAGGCCTCGACACCTGACAGCGATGGACCCTGACCAGCCACAACGACACGCGGCATGTGTTCGCAGGTGCAGAGATGACCGGGAGGTAGCGAGTCTGTCTGCGGCGCTGCCCGCCTCGCCGGTGCCTGGTGGCCTCGCGAGTAGCCCGGTAGGTTCAGCTGTCAAGCACTTCTACTGTCATCGATTGGGGATGCCGGCCTCGTGTCGCAGATCGAGAAGATCGCCGGTGAACTTCGCGCGTTGATGGCCGGGGTCGAACGTGCACAGGGGTTGGCAGCCGCTGCTGACAGTCAGGCGCAGGAGGTCGCGTTGCGTGCCGCGGGCGCGGGCTTCGTCGCCGTGGCGGCGGGCGTGGCCCGGGTACGCAACGGGATCACGGGCATCCAGGGCGGCCTGGGAAGTCTTGCCGGTTCGATCGGTGAGGCGACGAAGGCGACCGCGGCGGTGCCGAACGAGGCCACCCCGCAGGAGACGATCGCCGGGCTGGCGCCTGTGCAGAGCGCCGTGGACGGCGCCCGTGACGCGGCGGCCGCGGCCATCACCGGAGTCGGGGAGGCGCAGCAGCTCGTCGCCGTGGTCCTGCAGGGTGGGCAGCCCGGGCCGCTGTTGCAGGCGTTGGAGGCCATCAAGCAGGTCCTGGTACTGGTCGTTCAGCGCACCGGCGGGGCCCGGCAGGCCGTTGAGGCGGCGATCGCGCAGGCCCGGCAGTTGGGGTCGTCGGGAAACTGACGGGGGCTGGCGGTCACTCACCGGCCAGCCCCACCCCTCTCGCGCACGGCGATCCACCTTCGGCACCCCATGCCGCCGGCGACGCCACGTCCGCTGACCAAGACCACGGCCACGGCGCGCGCTGGACCAGGCAGCCAACCGGTGTCCCGGGCGGGACGCCGACCGGTCCGAGAACCAGAATTCCGGCCCGGTTGGACGACGACGGGCGGCGTCCGTTGGAGCTCGAGAACGAATGCGCCGATATAGTCGCCAGCAAGAGCTACCGGGTCCATCAGACCCCACCAGGCAGGAGATCGCCGACGCCCGGCTCCGTACCGGCGACTCGGGCAACCCGAACAAAGACCCGGATTACCTGATCGAAGGTCACGTGTTCGACTGCTATTCGCCCACTCTCGGCAAGCCGGTACGAGGCGTCTGGAGCGAGGTCCGCGCCAAGGTCGACAAGGAGCAGACCCAACGCGTGGTGCTGAACCTGCACGACTGGCACGGAGACCTCGCGGCCCTGCGGACACAGTTCGACACCTGGCCCGTCGAAAGGCTGAAAGAACTCGTCGCGGTAACGCCGAGTGGCGCGATCGTGCAGATCGTCCGTCGAGACTGAGGAGAGGCACGGAGATGGCAGTCGAGTTCAGGTTGACCCTGGCGGGTGACCTGCCCCTGGACCACGTGGCTGATCTCGTGGCGCCGGATGCCGCCGAGAGGCCGACGCCGAGCGGCACCAACCCGCGGCTGTTCAGTGCTCGCCTCTACGACACCCGCGGGTACGCGCTGACCGTCTCCTCAGGTAGCCAGGGCTATTTCGATGCCGAGGCCGACGACGGCGCCCGCTGGGAGTGGGAGCCGGAGACGTACGTCGACATCGACTTCTCCATGCGGGCAGACGACGTGGTCGACAAGGGCATCCCGAACATGATGCAGGCCGTAGCCCGGGTGTTGGCCGCCCGGCAGGAAGATGCGGCGTTGGTCCAGAACGGCAACTGGCTCCTGCTGACCCGGGTCGAGGGCACACTCCGCAGACATCGGTCTACCTGGTGGAGCCACTACGGCGTAGCCGATCTCATCACCCCATGAGCCAGCCGGGCGCGGGTGACTCGCTGGATCTTCGATGATGTGCGCGGTGTGTGCTCTCCAGCGGGTGCCAACCCGGGTGAACCGGTGCCAACGCGGGTCACCGTGGCCGGCCGCCGGTCGCAACCCGGGGTCCGTGTGCTCGGGGTGTGCTCCTGGGCTGCTACAACACAGGTCCGGGGAACGTGGGTGAACGTGGGGCACTCCCTGCCACCCCAGGTGAACGCCCAGGTCGCTAGACTGTGCGCTCGCGCCCCCGTAGCTCAGGGGATAGAGCATCGGTTTCCTAAACCGTGTGTCGCAGGTTCGAATCCTGCCGGGGGCACCAGGCAAACAGAGATCCTTGATCATGGAACTCGGCGGCTTTGGGTGCACGGTGGGTGCACGAACTACCCTTGGAGATCCTCCCGGGCGTGTTGGCGAGGGCAGCAGAACGCCCGGTCGCCAGCTCAGGCGTAACCCCTCGCGCCGCAGGTCGTAAGGCCGCCCAGCCAGGGCAGACATCTTCCGGTCCGGGAGAGAATCGTCCGGTGACGATCGTCGAGCCGCCGCAGGTAGTTACGGAGCAGGCTGTCTTGCAGCTCCTGCACCTGGCCTTCCTGGAGATGCGGTTCTACACGTCTCCGATGGACGACGACCGGCCGCTGGAGACCTTGCTGGAGCGGCATAGGCAGATCCACGAACTCGCCGACCTGTGCCACGGGTTACCCGGTTGTATCGCTCCGGAGCGACGGCATCTGCTGAACGACAACTTGCGGTACCTGTGGCACACCTCCTCTGCCCGGAAGCGGCGCTGGATGCGTTCTCGTTGGGACCATGTCGGCTACGACCACCGCTGGCTTACGGGCTCGGATGAGCCAGGTCGGGCGGACGCGGCAGTCGAAGGCGCCGGTCTGGGAGATGCGCACCGTACGTGCGATGACCTTGACTCGTCCGGTACGTGACCGACGCGGACGTCCAGGTCGAGGATGCACACGCGGGCCCGCTTCGGTCGCCCTCAGTCGGAACCCATCCGCCGTTTGCAGTGCGTTCCCTGGCTTGACTTCCTCAATGTGGGGGTTACCTTTATTTAGAGGTAGCACTTATAGGAGGGTGGGCGCCCATGAAGATGGCCGGGTCGAGCCGATGGTTGGCGCTGGGAGCCGTCAGCTTGAGCGTGCTCACGGTGAGTCTGGACGGCACGGTCCTGTCGGTGGCGCTGCCGACACTGGCGGAGGAACTCGACGCCTCGCAGGCCGATCTGGTCTGGTTCTCGGCGGGCTACCTGCTCGTCCTGGCCGCGGCCGTGTTGCCGGCGGGTCTGGTTGGTGACCGCTTCGGCCGCAAGAAGGTCATGCTCTCGTCGCTGCTCGCCTTCGGGCTGGGCTCGGCGATCTGCGCGTACGCCACGTCGGTGGGCGTCTTCCTGGCCGGCCGGCTCCTGCAGGGCCTGGCCGGTGCCGGGATCACGGTCATGGCGCTGTCCGCCCTGATCGTCCTGTTCGACGAGCAGGAGCGCCCCAAAGCCGTCGGCATCTACCAGGCAGCCAACTTCATCGCCCTGCCACTCGGCCCGATCCTGGGTGGCTGGATGCTGTCAAGTTTCTGGTGGGGGTGGGTCTTCCTGATCAACGTGCCGGTCGTCCTGCTCGCGGTGGCGGTGGGCGCCGCACTCATCCCAGAGTCACGAGCGGCACAGCGGCCCGGACTGGACCCGCTCGGTACGGTCGGCTCGACGCTGGGACTGACGCTGGTGATCTACGGCCTCGTCGAAGCTGCCGAGAAGAGCTGGCGCAACCCTGTCGTGCTGGTGTCGATCGTCGCCGGCGCCGCTGTCCTCGCCGGGTTCGCCGCGTGGGAACGCCGACTCGGACATCAGCCCGGTGGTCAGCCGTTGATCGACTCGGCGCTGTTCCGGTCCGCTTCGTTCGTGTGGGGCGCCGTCCTCACCGCGGTCGCGGGTCTGGCCATGATCGGGGTGCTGTTCACCATGCCCCAGTACTTCCAGGACATCCGAGGCGTCGACACCCTCGGCTCCGGACTGCGCCTGCTGCCCCTCATCGGGGGAATGGTTCTCGGCGCGGGGCTGGCGAGCCGGCTCACACTCGCCCTCGGCGCACGGATCAGTGCCACCGCGGGCTTCGTACTCCTCGCCGCCGGTCTGGGGGTGGGCGCCGGGACCAGCCTTACCGCGGGCATCGGGTTCGTCGCGGGCTGGACGGCCGTCGTCGGCCTGGGCACCGGCCTGGCGCTGGTCGCCGCGACGGCCGCCGCGCTGTCCGGCTTGTCGGTGGAACGCAGCGGAACCGAGTCCGCGGTGGTCCAGGCGTTCAACAAGACCAGCGGTCCGCTCGGCACTGCCATCATGGGCAGCGTGCTCGTCGCCGTCTACCACGCACGCCTCGACAGCGCCGACCTCGACGGCGTCCCCGCACCCGCCGCGCAGGCAGCCCGCCGGAGCCTGTCCGAAGGCATCGCGGTCGCTCGCGAGATCGGCTCACCCGCCCTCGAACATGCGTCCCGCGTGGCCTTTGTGGACGGGCTGAGCGTCTCGCTGCTGGTCTGCGCGGGTATCGCAGTCGTCGGCGCGGTCGCCGCCGCAGCATTTCTTCCCCACCGGGATTCCGATCAGAGCACCGGCGCTGGCCGGACGTCGAAGGAGGCTTCCGCACATGCCATCGCGGGCTAACTACCCAACGCCGGGCCTGCGCGAACGCAAGAAAGCCAGGACCCGCGCCGCCATCCAGTCCCACGCCCTACGGCTGTTTCGCCAACACGGCTACCAGGACACCACGATCGAACAGATCATCAACGCCGCCGAGGTCTCCGAGACAACCTTCTTCCGATACTTCCCCACCAAGGAAGACGTCGTACTCCAAGACGATTTCGACCCCCTGATCGCCCAGATCCTCCTCGACCAACCGCGCGAACTCTCACCGATCCAGGCCATCCGCGCCACATTCCGCCAGCACTTCACTCAGCTCCCACCTGAGCAACACCAGCAGATGCGCGATCGGGTCTCCCTCATCACCGTCGAACCCGCGCTGCGAGCCGCCATGCTCGACCAGTACTCCCAGGCGCTGCAACTCCTCGCTGACGCCGTCGCCGAACGCACCGGGCGCGCGCGCGACGACCTCGCCGTCCGCACCATCGCCGGCGCCGCCATCGGCGCCATGATGGCCACCCTCGCCACCCTTGCCGACAACCCGACCGCCGACCTGCCCACGACCATGGACCAGGCTTTCGAACACCTGGAGGCTGGACTCTCGCTGTGAACAAGCCATCTCACGATCGCTGAATATCTGGCGCTCCATCCCGCACCGACGGCGCAACCCTTCTCCCGCACGCTCCGCCTGTTCGACAAGGACACTCAGCTCACTGAGGAACTGCGGCATCGCCACCGACGCGAGTGTCCGCAGACCGTAAGGCCGCCCAGCCAGGGCAGACGCCTCCCGGTCCGGGGGCAGGCTCAGCGTCCGCACCTCCTCCCAGGCCCCGGGGGGTACGTCGGCGACACCACCACGACGTTGCCCGGTCGCTGCGGAACAGCTGCCCGTCGACGTCAACGCCGACCATCAGCGCCGCCCCAGCACCTCGGCGACCCGGATGAAACCGTCGGTGCCGTGGCCCAGCCCGATCGCGCGGCGGGCCATGCCCTCGGCTGCACGCATCACGCCCGCGTCGATGCCGTGCGCCTCGGACGTGTGGACGATGTGGGCCATGGACGAGACCGCGGAGGTCATCGGGTTGTCCTCGCCGGAGAAGCTGCAGTTGTCCACCTCCTCGGCGGTCTGCTCGAAGATCGGCGGCAGGATCGCGCCGATGCCCATGGCGAACGGTGCCAGCTCCCGCGCGGTCACACCCTCCGCCCGGGCCACCGCCAGGGCGTGCGCGTAGCCCGCCATCGCGGTCCAGAAGATGTCGAGCAACGCGATGTCGTACGCCGCGGCCCGGCCGATCTCCTCGCCGAGGTGGGTGTGGGTGCCGCCCAGCGCGTCCAGCGCCGGACGGTGCTCCTGGTAGAGCGCCGTTGGGCCACTGTGGATGAACACCCCGTCCGGCATTCCGATGGTGGTGATCGGCGTCATGATGGCGCCGTCCAGGTATCCGATGTCGTGCCCGGCCGCCCATTGCGCCGTGTCCCGGGCCCGGGTCGGAGTGTCCGCGGTCAGGTTCGCCACCGTGCGTCCCCGGAGCGCGGCGGTGACCGCGTCGCGTCTCAGGATGGCGTCCGACGCGTCGTAGTTGACCACGCAGACCACGGTCAGCCCACTCGCGGCGACCGCCTCCTCGGCCGATCCGGCGGCGGTGGCGCCCCGCTCGACCAGGTCCCGACCTCGGCCCGGGGTCCGGTTCCAGACCGTGGTCGGCAGGCCGGCGTCCAGGAACGCGCCGGCCAGGGCCCGCCCCATCGGCCCCAGGCCGAGCACCGTGACAGACTTTTCGGAGTACGAGGGCATGCTTCAACTCCCAGAGGTGTAGGAAGACAACGAAGATGACGCGCAGTCGTGCGCAGGACCTCAACGTTTGCGGAGTGACCGCCGCGATCGTCGTGATCGACGGCAAGTGGAAGACGTCTCTGCTCTGGCTGCTGGAGTCCGGTCCCCACCGTCCCGGCGAGCTGCGCCGGCAACTGCCGGGCCTCACCGAGAAGGTGTTGACTCAGGCGCTCCGCGAGATGGAGGCCGACGGACTTGTGCACCGGGAGGTGCACGAGGTGCTGCCGCTGAAGACCGTCTACTCCCTGACCGCGTTCGGCCGGGACCTCGCCGAGGCGTTGGCTCCCGTTTCCGACTGGGGCCACCGTCGCCTGGAGAGGCTCACCGCGGCCGAGGGACCTCCCGCACTATCGCCCACCTCCCCGTAGACCCGGCCCCGCGACCACCCACAACCAGACTCACCCGCACCCGACGCGGCGACAAGTACCCACAAATTGGTGGCTACCGCGGGGGTCGTCGTGGGTGTCCGTACCGTTCAGGTGGCGTGGCCCGGGGCGGCACGGCCAGGTTCACCGTCAGCGCGGCCATAGTGGTGGCGAAGAAGACCGCCCACCCCACGAGGTGGCGGGAACCCACCCGGCGGTGGGCGATGAGCGCCCACGAGGCCCCTCAGGGACGGATCGGTGCCGCGGTCTGTTACCGGCAGCGCTGTGACCTGCGGCCACAGCGTGTGCCACGCCGGCTCGGGTCGGGCGTCGGACGCAGCGTGGGCTGCGGGAGACCCGCAGCCCACGCCTGTGCCGCCGACGACGTGTCGGCTGCGGTCAGAGGAACGCGTACATCTCGGCGGAGGCCGCCTCGGTCTCGCCGGCGGGCGGAGCTTGCACCGTGACCGGCTTGCCGAAGTCGCTCATCCGCATCTCGGTGACGAGGTCGCCCAGCGACTTCGTGGCAATCGTGTAGGAGAGCATGGTCATGCGCCCGTCGGCGTCGAGGGTCGCCTCGAACGGGATCGCCGTCGGGTCCTTCGCCAACTTGGCGGACGCCTCGATGCCGTCCTTCATTCCGGCCTCGGTGCTGGCCGCCGCGGCGGCCTTGTTGAGATCGGCGACGCCGGTGTAGCGGCCTCCGCCGGTCTCCTGGGCGGACACGGTGCCGCCGATGAGGCCGGTCTGCGACTTGAAGTCGAACGACTGGCGCAGCGTGCTGCTCGGCTTGAGCTTGCTGAGGTCGATCTTCATCCAGGGCTTCTTGCCTTCGAGCGAGTCCGACTTGAGGTAGGCGGCGTCGCCGATCATCCGCACCTCGATCGGCTCCGGAGCCTTACCGCTGATCTGGACCGCGCGGGCGGCCGGGTCCATCTTTCCGCTGAGGGTGATCGACTGGGCGCCGGCCTTGACCGAGGCCTGCATGCTGAGCGCGCCAGCGAGGCTGCGGTCCATGCCCTGCTTGACGGCGGCAACGGGGTCGGCTTTGGACGTCGCCGGGGCGGCCGACCCGCCGGGCGTCGCCGGCTTGTCGGAGGTGGTGCCGCAGCCGCCAACGAGGGCGACGGCGAGGGCTATCGAGAGGGTGGGTATCAATCGGCGCATAGACGTGACCCTAATGGGCGGCCGCTACCCGGTTTTGCCCGTGGTGGCGGCGCGGCAGGCCAGGGTGGGTTCAGTCGCGGGGATCAGACGGTCGGCAGTTGCTCGGCTCGGCTGAGCACCTGGTCGATGAGGCCGTAGTCCCGGGCCTGTTCGGCGGTGAACCAGCGGTCCCGGTCCCAGTCCTGCTGGATTTCTTCCAGCGTCCGTCCACTGTGTTGGGCGATCAACTCCTGCATCGTCCGCTTCACGTGCAACATGTTCTCCGCCTGGATGGTGATGTCCGAGGCGGTGCCGCCCATTCCACCGGACGGCTGGTGCATCATGATCCGCGAGTGCGGCAGCGCGTAGCGTTTGCCGGCCGCGCCCGCGCAGAGCAGGAACTGCCCCATCGAGCCGGCGAACCCGAGCGCAAGGGTGGCCACGTCGTTGCGGACGTAGCGCATCGTGTCGTAGACCGCCATCCCCGCGCTCACCGACCCGCCCGGCGAATTGATGTAGAGGAAGATGTCGCGGTCGGCGTCCTCCGCGGCAAGCAGCAGGATCTGCGCGCAGATCTGGTTGGCCGACTCCTCGGTCACCTCGGTGCCGAGGAAGACGATCCGTTCCCGCAGTAGCCGCTCGAACACCTGGTCGCCGAAGGACGGCTGCGCGCCGTCCAACATCCGCACGCCGTGGGAGATCATGGGTCGCCGCCTTCCACCGTGCCGGCGGGCGGTGGGACCGCCCGGTGGACCGGCCCCTCCAGCGTGCGGGCGACGATGCTGGCTGGCCCAGTGATTCTGCCGCCGGCAGATCCGCCGACGGCAGAACCGCGCGGCCTACGCGGCGATCACCCGCCGCGCGCCCGCCCGGGCCCCCGCACAACCACGCAGAGCGGCGGTACGCGGACCGGAGCGCGAGCCACCAGCGGAGGCCATCGCCCCGACGCAGAGGGTCGGGCCGCTCGCCCCGGGCGTGCGGTGCAGGACCGGCCGGCTCGTCCGCAGGGCGTGCTGGCTCGTGTCGTGTCGAGCCGCCTCGGCCCGTTCGAGTCGGGGGAGTTGCGCTCGTGGCCCGGCCGGGACGCGAGGCTCCACCCGGCGCAGGTCGTCGCGGGCCGCCTCCAGCAGGTCGGAGAGGCGGATGCCGAGCGCCCGGCAGATCGCCGCGAGCACCTCCGAGGAGGCCTCCTTACGACCGCGCTCGACCTCGGACAGGTAGGGCACGGAGACACCGGCGGACGCGGCCACCTCTCGCAGCGTTCGGCCCTGGCTCTGACGCAGTCGGCGGAGCACTCCGCCGATGACCCGTCGCAGCAACGACATGCCGGCCTCACTTTCGCGGTCGTCGTCGGGAACACCCTCATCATGCCCGTCCCCAGCGGTCCGGGCCGACCCGTCCGGGCCCGCGCCGCTCGACGACGCTGGTCCGCTGCGCAACCCGGACGTGCCGGGCACGGCGTACCCGCTATGTTGTGCTCGTGCAGGCGACGGTGGCGGGGCAGGTTCGACGGTGATCCATTTCCCCGCGCAGCGCCGCGGCCCGCTGAGCGCGCTGAGCCTGCGGCTCGCCGCCGCCCTGGGCCTGGTCTTCGCCGTGGTCGCCGCGGTCTATCTGGGCCGGGACGGCTACCGCGATGTCAACGAGGACGGCCTCACCCTGCTCGACTGCTTCTACTACGCGGTCGTGTCGCTCTCCACGACCGGCTACGGCGACATCACGCCGGCCGCGCCGTCGGCCCGGCTGGTCAACGTCCTCTTCATCACTCCGGCCCGAGTGATCTTCCTGATCATCCTGGTCGGCACCACCCTGGAAGTTCTGACCGAGCAGTACCGGACCGGCCGGCGCCTGTCGCGGTGGAGGAGAAGCGTGAAGGACCACGTCATCATCTGCGGCTACGGTACGAAGGGGCGGAGCGCGGTCTCCGCCCTGCTGGAGAACGGTCTGGACCGGTCGCGGATCGTGGTGGTGGAGCGCAGCGCGGCCGCCCTGCGGCAGGCCACCTCCGCCGGTCTGGTGGCGATCGAGGGCTCGGCGACCCGCTCGTCGGTGCTGAACGAGGCCCACGTCAAGAACGCCAAGGCCGTGATCATCGCGACCGACAGTGACGACGCGTCGGTGCTTGTCGCGCTCACCGTACGGCAGCTCACCGCCGGGCAGGTGCGGATCATCGCGGCGGCCCGCGAGGCGGAGAACGCGCCGCTGCTCAAGCAGAGTGGCGCGCATCACGTGATCGTCTCGTCGGCCACCGCGGGCCGGCTGCTCGGCCTGTCCACCTCGGCCCCGCCGCTGATCGACGTGGTGGAGGATCTGCTCACTCCGGGTCAGGGCATGGCGTTGGCGATGCGCTCGGCGGAGCGGGACGAGGTGGGTCGTTCACCACGCGAACTGGAGTCGTTGGTGATCGCTCTGGTGCGCCGCGGCAAGGTGGTCACCCTGGCCGACCGGGCCGGCGCGGTGATCGAGACCGGCGACATGCTGGTGCACGTACGCGACGACCGCCCGCAGTCGGCGACGACCGCCTGACCGCCCCGCGGCTGTGGTGGCGCCTGGTCAGCAGGTGTCGTCGGTGCCGTGGATCGCCTCGGTGCAGGTGATCGACGTGCCGGCGGAGGCCCGGCTCAGCAGCTTGTAGAGCGTCTCCCGCTCACTGGGATCCAGAGCGCCCAGCACCTCGTCCTCGGCACTGGCCAGGGCGCACTCGGCCTCACTGAGGCGTTTTGCCCCATTTTCGGTCAGCTCGACGACGTGTCGGCGGCGATCCTCGGGGGAGCGTCGACGCTCTACCAGCTGCCCAGCCTCCAGGTCGTTGAGCAGCCCGACGATGTTGGTGCTGTCCATTTCCAGGATGGCGGCGAGCGCCTGTTGGCCGGTGCCGCCGCCGGCGCGCAGCACGGTGAGCGCGACCAGGTGTCGGGGGCGTAGCCCCAGCGGCGCCAGCACCGACTCCGACCGCAGTCGCATCCGTCGGGCCAGATGGTCCAGGAGTGCGCCCGAGCGGTGCTCTGCGGAATCGAGCGGCTGCGCGGACATGTGACCCAGTCTACCGACTCAACGGAACATCGGCCTGCTATAAATAGTTGGTGCTGCACAGACGATCCTTGGAGGAGGAATAATGCATCTGCTGCATATCGACTCAAGCATTCGAGGTGACTGGTCGGTCAGCCGCCGGCTCACCGCCCGCGCGGTCGCCACGTGGCGTGCGGCCCATCCGGACGGCACGGTGACCTACCGGGACCTGGGCGCGGATCCGCTGCCCCACCTGGACGCGGCAGGCGGCCTGGCCCGGATGACGCCTCCGGACCAGCACACCCCGGCGCAGCGCGAGTCCTGGGAGCTCAGCGAGCGGCTGGTCGACGAGGTGAAGCAGGCCGACGTGGTGCTGCTCGGCCTGCCGCTCTACAACTACGGCGCGCCCAGCAGCGTCAAGTCCTGGGTCGACCACCTGATCGTCGCCGGCCTCACCTACGACCCGACGACGCAGGAGGGCCTGCTCGGCGGCCGCGAGTTCGTGGTGCTGGCCACCCGGGGCGGCGGCTACGGTGAGGGCACCCCGCGGCACGGCTGGGACCACGCGGAGCAGTGGCTCCCGCACGGCCTGTCGATGACCGGCCTGGAGCCGCGCTTCATCAGCACCGAGTTGACCCTGGCACCCTCGGTGCCGGCGATGGCCGAGCTGATCCCGCTGCACGAGGCGAGCCTCGCGGCCACCGAGAAGGAGATCGACAACCTCTGGACGCCGGCCTCCGCCCAGCGCTGAGGCAGCGCCGGTACGACGAGAGCGGCCGCCCCCGGATCGGGGACGGCCGCTCTCGTCAACACGGTCGGATCAGAGGATCGTCCAGGTGTCGCCACTGCCCAGCAGGCCGGCGAGCTGCTGCTCGGGGGTCTCGGTGACAGTCGCCTTGGCGGCCGCGAGCTGACCCTGCACCACGCTGTCGTAGGACGGTCGGTCCACCGAGCGGAACACCCCGATCGGGGTGTTGCGCAGGTCCAGGCCGGGCAACCGGGACAGCGCGAAGGCGTACGCCGGGTCGGTCACCGTCGCGTCGTGCACGACGATCTCCTCCGGGCGGACCGAGCTGGTCTCCCGGACCTCCAGGCCGAAGCCGCCCGGCGGGTGCACCACGCAGAACTGCCCGTCGGCACCGAAGGTGATCGGCTGCCCGTGCTCCAGGCGGATCAGGTAGTCGTCCCGGGTGGACGGGTCCTTGAGCTGCTCGAACGCCCCGTCGTTGAAGATGTTGCAGTTCTGGTAGATCTCCACGAACGCCGAACCCTCGTGCTCGGCGGCGGCCCGCAGCACCGACTGGAGGTGCTTGCGGTCCGAGTCGATGGTCCGGCCGACGAAGCTGGCCTCCGCGCCGAGGGCGAGCGAGAGCGGGTTGAACGGGGCGTCCGCCGAGCCGGCCGGGGTCGACTTGGTGACCTTGCCGACCTCGGACGTCGGCGAGTACTGGCCCTTGGTCAGACCGTAGATCCGGTTGTTGAACAGCAGGATCTTGAGGTTGACGTTGCGCCGCAACGCGTGGATCAGGTGGTTGCCACCGATGGACAGCGCGTCACCGTCGCCGGTGACCACCCAGACCGACAGGTCCGGTCGGGACACCGACAGACCGGTCGCGATCGCCGGGGCACGGCCGTGGATCGAGTGCATCCCGTACGTGTTCATGTAGTACGGGAAGCGGGACGAGCAGCCGATCCCGGAGACGAAGACGGTGCGCTCCCGCGGGATGTTCAGCTCCGGCATGAACTGCTGGATGGCCGCCAGGATGGCGTAGTCACCGCAGCCGGGGCACCAGCGCACCTCCTGGTCGGACTTGAAGTCCTTCGCGGTGAGCTTGAGGGCGACGGGCTCAGACATTCTTCAGGACCTCTTCCAGCGTCGTCTCCAGCTCGGCGGCCGTGAACGGCAGGCCACGGACCTGGTTGTAGCTGATCGCGTCGACCAGGTAGCGGGCTCGGATGACGTGGGCGAGCTGGCCCAGGTTCATCTCCGGGATGACCACCCTGTCGTACGAGCGCAGCACCGCACCGAGGTTGGCCGGCATCGGGGCGAGGTGCCGCAGGTGTGCCTGGGCGATGGACAGGCCGCGCTGGCGCACCCCACGGCAGGCCGCGCCGATCGGCCCGTACGTCGAGCCCCAGCCGAGGACCAGCACCCGGGCGTCGCCGTCCGGGTCCTCCACCTCGATGTCGGGCACCGGGATCGCCTCGATCCGGGCGGCACGGGTGCGCACCATGAAGTCGTGGTTGGCCGGGTCGTAGGAGATGTCACCGGTCTTGTCGGCCTTTTCCAGGCCGCCGATGCGGTGCTCCAGCCCGGCGGTGCCGGGGATCGCCCACGGCCGGGCCAGGGTCTCCGGGTCGCGCAGGTAGGGCAGGAAGGTGGTGCCGTCGTCGCCGTTGGGCTTGGTGGCGAACTCGACCCGCAGGTCGGGCAGCGACTCCACGTCGGGCAGCAGCCACGGCTCGGAGCCGTTGGCCACGTAGTTGTCGGACAGCAGGATCACCGGCGTGCGGTAGGTCAGCGCGATCCGGGCCGCCTCCAACGCCGCGAAGAAGCAGTCCGATGGCGACCGGGGCGCGATCACCGCGACCGGTGCCTCTCCGTGCCGACCGTAGAGCGCCATGTTGAGGTCGGCCTGCTCGGTCTTGGTCGGCATGCCTGTCGACGGGCCGGCGCGCTGCACGTCCACGATCACCAGCGGCAGCTCCAGCGCCACCGCCAGCGAGATCGTCTCGCTCTTGAGCGCCACACCCGGGCCGCTGGTGGTGGTCACGCCGAGCGACCCGCCGTACGACGCGCCAAGCGCCGCGCCGACCGCGGCGATCTCGTCTTCGGCCTGCATGGTGAGCACGCCGAAGCGCTTGTGCTTGCTCAGCTCGTGCAGGATGTCCGACGCCGGAGTGATCGGGTACGCACCGAGGAAGACCGGCAGCCCGGAGCGGACCCCGGCGGCGACCAGCCCCAGCGAGAGTGCCGCGTTGCCGGTGATGTTGCGGTAGGTGCCCGGCTTCATCTTGGCCGGCTTGACCTCGTAGCGGACCGCGAAGTCCTCGGTGGTCTCGCCGAAGTTCCAGCCGGCCTTGAAGGCGGCGACGTTCGCCGCGACCAGCTCCGGGCGGGACGCGAACTTGCGCTCCAGGAAGCGCAGCGTCGACTCGTACGGTCGCGAGTACATCCAGGAGAGCAGGCCGAGGGCGAACATGTTCTTCGACCGTTCGGCGTCCTTCTTGGACACCTGGTGGTCGGCGAGCGCGCCGACCGTCATCGAGGTGAGCGCCACCGGGTGCACGACGTAACCGGCCAGCGAGTCGTCGTCCAACGGGCTGGTCTGGTAGCCGACCTTGGCGAGGTTGCGCCTGGTGAACTCGTCGGTGTTGACGATGATGTCCGCGCCGCGCGGCAGGTCGGCCAGGTTGGCCTTGAGGGCCGCCGGGTTCATCGCCACCAGCACGTTCGGCGCGTCGCCCGGGGTGAGGATGTCGTAGTCGGCGAAGTGCACCTGGAAGCTCGACACACCGGGCAGGGTGCCGGCGGGAGCCCGGATCTCGGCGGGGAAGTTGGGCAGGGTGGAGATGTCGTTGCCGAGCTGCGCCGTCTCCGAGGTGAACCGGTCGCCGGTCAACTGCATGCCGTCGCCGGAGTCACCGGCGAACCGGATGACGACCCGGTCGAGCTGACGGATCTGCTTGGTCACTGTGCCACCTTCGTTCGCGACTGCGGGGCTGGCAAGACCGGCTCACTCCTCGCGCTCACGCCTCGCTGCGCGTGGGCGCGCGGGCGGCTGAACATGATGGTGACCTCGCCTTGCCCGGCCACGGAACCTCCTTGACGCGACGTTTCACCGCACCGCCTCAGGCTAGTCCGGTCGCTGTCGTACCCTCACCCGAGAGCCTACGTCTAAGGGGGCCCTAACCACTGCCGGAGGTCCGCCGACTGGGACCGCCGTGGGCTAGGGAATGCCCTGGTTTGCGGTCTTACGCACCGGCCGCCGTAATCCAGATCACCACCCGGCGGCACCGCCGACCCCGAGCACGCGCGGTCGGGGTCGCCCGTCGATCAGTCGGCGGTGTGGGGCGCGGGCTCGGGCCTGGGGCCGGAGAACCGGCGGCGCAGCGCCGTGGTGGCCAGCGTGAGAGCCAGCACCACCAGCAGCCCGGACACCACGATCAGGAGGACCGCGGTGCGCTGCACCGAGGTCATCCCGTCGTCGCCGACGGCGGCACCCCCGGGGAGTACGCCCTGGGAGCCGGTCGGCGCGGGTGGTGAGACCACCGGCGTGGCCAGCGCGGCCGCCGCGGTGATCCGGAAACTCATCTGCACCTGTCGGGTCGGGCCGCTGCGCGGGTCGAGTCGACCGATCACGGCACCGGACGACGGCGCTTCCCGCTGGGCCTGCGGCGTCGCCTCCACCGGCAGCCGCAACTCGACGGTCTCGCCCGCCGGCACCGGGCCCGCGTCGCAGCGGGTCCGGGTCTCGTCGACCGCCACGCAGCCGGGCGGCGGGGTCGGGACGGTCACCCCGGCCGGCAGGACGACCTCGACCCGACCGGCGGCGTCCACCGTGCCGGTGTTGCCCAGCCGGAGTGCGAGGGCGCTGGCGGTGCCGCTGATGTCGAAGGCGACCTCGTCGGCGGCCAGCGCGATCCCGGGCACCGGCGGACCGGGCGGGAAGAGCACCGCGAAACCCTGGTCGTCGACCGCTTCCCCGGGCACGCCCGGCGCGTCCGCGACGACCCGGACGGAGCCGGCGAGAGGCATCCTCTGCCACGCGGTGCCGTCGACCCGCAGGCGGAGCAGAGCGCTGAACCGGACGCCGGCTCCGGTCGTCCAGGCCCCGCAGGAGTACGCGCCGCCACCGGCGGCGGTACAGCCCTTCGTCCCGGCGTCGGTCAGCCCGGCCGGCAGCGTGTACGAGAGGCGGATGCGTTGCGCGGTCGTGCCGGTGTTGTTGACAGTCACCTGGAGGGTGGCGGCCGAGCTGGCCGCGTTCCAGTACGCCTCGGTGAGTGTGACGTCCTGGGTGGTGACCTGCACGCCGAGCGGGTTCGGCGGCGGTGCCTCCGGACCCGGGGCCGGCGGGCGGACCGGCGGGACCGGGGGAGCCGGCGGCACCGGGGGCGCCGGTGTGGGTGCTCCGCCCGGCCCGGGCGCGGCGTTGCTCGGTGCCGGCGGCACCTCCGGCGCGGTGGTCTCCGGTGCCGGCGGCGTCGTCTCCGGTGGCGGCGCGGTGGTCTCCGGGGCCGGGTTGGTCGGCACCGGGTCCCCGCTCGGCTCCTCGGTCGGGGGCGGGTCCTGTGTCGGGGTGGCCCCGGGGTCGCCCCCTGGTTCGTTGACCGGGTCGGTCGACATCACGACCGGGACCGCGTCCGGCGCCGCCGCGCTGGCCCAGGCCGGCCCGACGGCGAGCGCCGCGAGTAGACCGAGCGCGAGCGAGACCGCCAGCAGGGACGCGGGGCGCGGCCCCTCCGCCCGCGTACCGGGCGATGCCTTCAGGCGGGCCATCTGTCCTCCGGTGACATGGGTGGGGGTCCAATATCCGTAACAGTTGCCCCGGTGCACTAGTCCCGTGTGGAAACAAATCCGTAACGTGTTTGGGACGGCCACTCCGGGCGGGCGGTAGGCTCCCGACTGTGACCGGATACCTGGGCTCGTACGCGACGCTCGGTCTCTTGCTGCTCGCCAGCGTTCTGTTCTTTGTTACGGCGTTCTCGGCCAACCGGGTGTTACGCCCCGCGCGTCCGGCCGACCCGCCCGGCAAGCGGGCCAGCTACGAGTGCGGGCTCGACCCGGTCGGCGCGGACTGGGCACAGATGCAGATCCGCTACTACGTGTACGCGTACCTGTACGTGTTGTTCGCGGTCGAGGCGGTGTTCCTCTTCCCGTGGGCGGTGGTCTTCGACCGGCCGGGCTTCGGTCTGGTGACGGTGGTGGAGATGGCGGTGTTCGTGGCGGTGCTCGCGCTCGGCATCCTCTACGCCTGGCGCAGGAACATCCTCCGCTGGACCTGAGCGTCCCGACCTCCGGCGATCGTGCCGGTCGCCCGACCGTTGGCGGTCGGTTGTGGCGACGACAGGTCAGGCCAGGCCGCGGCGGGTCGCCGCCGGCGGACGGTCGCCCCGGATCGAGGCCACCATGTCCAGCACCCGGCGGGTCGGGCCGACCTGGTGGGCTCGGAACACCCGGGCGCCCAACCAGGCCGAGACCGCCGTCGCGGCGAGCGTCCCCTCCAGCCGTTCGGGCACCGGCAGGTCCAGCGACTCACCGATGAAGTCCTTGTTGGAGAGCGCCACCAGCACCGGCCAGCCGGTGCCGGTCAGCTCGCCCAGTCGGCGAGTGATCTCCAGGGAGTGCCGGGTGTTCTTGCCGAAGTCGTGCGCCGGGTCGATGAGGATGCCGTCGGGGCGTACCCCGGCCGCCACCGCGCGCTCGGCGAGCCCGGTCACCGTCGCGGCGACGTCGGCGACCACGTCGGTGAAGGCGGCGCGGTGCGGCCTGGTCCGGGGGACCAGGCCGCCGGCGTGCGCGCAGACCAGGCCCGCGCCGGTCCGCGCGGCCACCCGGGCCAGGGCTGGATCGGCACCCGACCAGGTGTCGTTGAGCAGGTCGGCGCCGGCCGCCACGGCCTCCGTCGCCACCTCGGCGCGCCAGGTGTCGATCGAGATCACCACCTCGGGGAACGCGGCCCGGACGGCGGCGATGGTGTCCACCGTGCGACGGATCTCCTCGACGACGTCCACCTCCACGCCGGGGCCCGCCTTGACCCCGCCGATGTCGATGATCGCCGCGCCCTCGGCCACGGCCCGCTCCACCGCGCGCAGAGCGCTGTCGGCGGCGAAGGTCGCGCCCCGGTCGAAGAACGAGTCCGGTGTGCGGTTGATGATCGCCATCACCACCAACTCGTCGGGGGCGAACGTGCGCCCGCCCAGCCGAAGCGCCCCGGCCATGCCCGCCTCCCGAGAGTCTGCCGTCGCCGCCGCGTCGGCCGACCCCGACGCTAGCTGGTAGCCGGGCCGCGACCGTGGGCGGCGTCGGTACGGATCGTGATCGGGACGGGTGGCGGGGTCGCTACCGGACGGCTGCCGTGCCACGATCAGTACATGGGTCAGCTTCTGCTCCTCCTGGTCGTGGCGTTGACGGTCGCGGCGGTGATATTCGGCGTGACGGTGCTGGTCAGTGGCCGTGATCCCGGTCTGGCGCCCGCCGAGCCGGATTCGCAGGCCGTGGCGTTGCCCGGCACCCGACCACTGCGTGAGTCCGACGTGGGCGCGGTCCGTTTCGACACCGCTCTGCGCGGGTACCGGATGTCCCAGGTCGATCAGGCGATGCGCCGTGCCGCCTACGACATCGGCTACAAGTCGGAGCTGATCGGCGTACTGGAGGCGGAGGTCGCCGCGTTGCGTGAGGGCCGCACCGACGACGCGGACGTGCTGCGTGACGCCCGCGAGCAGTCCGCCAGCAAGGCGGCGTCCGCGGACGCGGCCCAGCCCGATGTCGCGGAGTCCGACGTCGCGGCGGCCTCGTCGACCGCCGAGGCGGGCTCCGGGGCTGCGCCGGTCGGCGCGACCGGCACGGGTCCGCTGCCCACCGCCACCTCGTCCCCCGCGGATTCCGACGGCGTGGCCGTCGTTCCCCCGGGCGACGAGCCGGCCGATCGTGAGCAGACCGACGGCGCGCCCGCCGCCGGCACCGGGCAACACGGCGCGACGGTTCGGTCGGAGTCGGCGTGACCGGGCCGGGCGGGGCGGACGATCTTCGTGAGGCCGCCCACCCCGGCGCTGGTGAGGTAACCGCCACCGTGATCGTCGACGCTCCCGCCGAGCGGGTCTTCGCCGCCCTGCTCGCCTGGGAGCGTCAGTCCGACTGGATCCCGTTCACCCGCGTCCGCGTGGTCGAGGGCGACGGGCGCGAGGGCAGCCGGATCGAGGCCGTCACCGCGCTCGGCCGGGCCGTGCTGCGCGACGAGATGCGGGTGGTCCGCGTCGACGAGCCGTACGAGATCGGCGTGGTGCACTACGGCCAGTTGCTGCGCGGCCCAGGTGTGCTGCGCTGCACGCAGTTGGACCGGAACCGCACCCAGGTCGTCTGGCACGAGTGGTTCCACCTGCCGGGCGGCCGGGCCGGCCGACTGGCGTGGCCGGTGCTCTGGCCGGGCTCCAAGCTCGGCCTCACCCAGGCGCTGAAGAGGTTCGCCCGTCTGGTCGAGCAGGGCCGGCTGCCCTGACCGCGATGGGGTGTCGGAGCGATGCCCTAGCGTGTACGACGTGACTGACCTGGTGATCGGTGCCGACGGGCTGCCCCGTTGCGCCTGGGGGTCGAGCACCCCCGACTACGCCGTCTACCACGACACCGAGTGGGGGCGGCCGCTGCACGGCGACGACGCACTGTACGAGCGGATGACGCTTGAGGCGTTCCAGTCCGGGTTGTCCTGGCTGACGATCCTGCGCAAGCGCCCGGCGTTCCGGCTGGCCTTCGACGAGTTCCACATCCCGACGGTCGCCGGCTACTCCGACGCCGACGTGACCCGGCTGCTCGCCGACGCCGGCATCGTCCGTAACCGGGCCAAGATCGAGGCGGCGATCGCCAACGCCCGCGCCGCCCTGGAGGTCCCGGAAGGGCTGTCCGCGCTGCTCTGGTCCTTCGCCCCGGCGCCCCGGCCCGCCCGCCTCACCTCGTTCGCCGAGCTGGCGCCGATCACCGCGGAGTCGACGGCGATGGCCAAGGCACTCAAGAAGCGCGGCTTCCGGTTCGTCGGCCCGACCACCGCGTACGCGCTGATGCAGGCCACCGGCATGGTCGACGATCACATCGTCGGCTGTCACGTCACCCGCTGACCGGAGACATGATGGGATGGCAGGCATGACGACCGAGACCGCGTACCGGGCCGGTGGATCCGGCCGTGCCGACGGCGTGGGCACCTGGGCGGTGCTGCTGCCCGCCGAGCGGTACGAGGCCGAGCGGCTCGTGCACCACGACACGTTGGAGCTGACCGGCCTGGCCGGCCTCGCCCGGCCGGGGCCGGGAGACCAGGTGGCGGTGCTCGTCGACGCGCCGCCACGGCTGGTCGCGCTCGGTCGGGTCAGCACGCCGGGTCAGCGCCACCGGGACGACCCGGACGACCCACAGTCGCCGGTCGAGCCGGAGACCGTCGTCGTGGCGTACACCCGGCGGGCCTTCGACGAGCCGGTGCCGGCCGACCTGCTGACGCTCGACGGGCCGGTCACCGCCCTGGACCCGGCGGCCTTCCGGGCGCTGGCCGACCAGCTCGGGCCGCCCCCGGCCCGGCGCACCTGGCTGGTCAGCCTCGACCTGCCGATCGAGGCCGCCACGCGGGCCGAGGCGGTCCGGCTGTTCTGGTCGTACGTGCAGGAGCTGGGCCCGCGTGAGCTGCCCACCTTCGTCTCGCCGTCCGGTGACGAGCTGGCCATGCAGGCGTTCGTGCTGGGCGAGCAGGCCAACCAGGACCCGGAAGAGGACGACTAGAAGAGTTTGTCCACTCGTCCCCGCCAGTCGGCGAGGATCGGGCCCGGGTCGGTGTCCAGCACCCGTTCCAGCAGCGTGGCGTAGACATCCCGGAAGTCGGTGGTGTATTTCAGGTCGCCGTCATCGAGATCGGTGAGGCTCGGCGGCGCACCGTGCCAGCCACCCCGGACACCCGCGCCGAGCAGCAGCACGTCGGAGGCGGTGCCGTGGTCGGTGCCGTCCGAGGCGTTGGCCCGGACGCGACGGCCGAACTCGGAGTAGACCGCCACCACCACCTTCCGACCCGCCTCGGTGCGACTCATCCGGTCGGCGAACCCGGTCAACGCCCGGTCCACCTGACCCAGGAGGACGGCCTGCAACTGCTTCTCGTCGGCGTGCGTGTCGAAGCCGCCGAGCGACACCGAGAAGGCCCGGGTGGACACTCCCGCCTCGATGCACTGCGCGACCAGGTCGAGCTGCGCGTCCAGTGGGGTGCGTGCCCCGCCGGTCGCCGTCGCGGGCGCCTGCTCGCCGTCCGGGTCCGCCGCGTCCGGGTCGGCGGAGTCGCGTACCTGGCGGATCATCTCGTCCACCGACCGCAGGTCGGCGAAGCAGGCTGCGGCCCGCCCCCGGGCCGCCGACTCACCCGCCTCGGCGGCGGCGAGCGCGGCCAGCGTCTCGGCGGGCAGCCCCTTGGCGGCCTTCCGGTCGGCCACCGGCACGGCCGCGCCCGCGCTCCGCTCCCCGGCCAACAGTGGCGGCAGCGCCGGCTCGAAGGAGACCGCCAGCCGGGGGTCGCCACCGGCGGAGTCCAGCCAACGGCCCAGCCAACCGGTGTTGCCCGGCCGGTCCGGCTGCGCGGTGTGCCAGATGTCCATCGACCGGAAGTGGCTGCGGTCCGGCTTCGGGTAGCCGACTCCGCGCACGATCGCCAGCCCGCCGCCGGACCAGCGCCGGTGCAGGCCGGCCAGTGCCGGGTTGAGGCCGAAACCGTCGTCCAACCGCAGCACCTCCGCATCCGGGTACGCCAGCTCGGGGCGGGCCGCCCGGTAGGCCGGATCGGCGTACGGGATGACCGTGTTGAGCCCGTCGTTGCCGCCGTAGAGGGTCACCAGCACCAGCGTGCGGGCCTGCGGATCACGGTCCCCGCTGGTGTCCAGCAGGTCCCGCAGGCGGTACGCGCCGGCGCCGGCGGCCAGCGCGCTCGCGCCGACCACCCCGCTGGTCAGCAGGAACCTGCGTCGGGTCTGGGTGTCCATGTCGACTCCTCCGCTCAGCTGACTGTGTATTCGGGGCTGACCAGGCCGGCGGCCAACAGCTTGCGGGGCTCGCCGGCCAGCGGGGTGAGGGCGGCGCGGGTGCGCGCGCTCCAGCCGTCGACCACCAACAGCCGGGCCAGCGCGTCCGGCCGACCGGCGGTGGGCGCGGCGGTCAGCCGGGCCAGCACCGCAGGTGCCACCGCGGTGGCGAGCATCCCGGCCGTGCGCAGCCGGGCCTGCAACGACGAGGTGGTCAGCCAGGCGGCCCCGGCCGGCCAGCCGCCCACGCTCGGCGGTCGCAGCGGCACCTGGTCCAGCGCGCTCAGGCCGGCCAGTAGTTGTTTGTGTTGCTGTTCGGGTAGGGCGGAGGGTCGGATGCCCAACTGCCGCAGCGCTCCGACCAGCCACTCCACCGGCTGCTTGACGAGCGTGCCGCGGGTCTGTGCGAAGGCCGGCGACGAGAGGATCGCCCGCAGGGTCGCGATGGTGTCCGTGCCGGCCAGGCCCTCCGGTGCCGGGACGTCGCTGCCGGCGTAGCGGAACCACAGCCGTCCGGCCACGAAGGTCGCCGCCGCGGGTTGGGCGGCCAGCAGCCCGGCGTACGACTCGGCGTCGAACCTGCCGCTCTGCCCGAGGATGCTCTTCTCGCCGGGGTCGTGTCGTTTGGCCTCGAAGCGGGCCACCCCGGTACGCCTGTCGACCACCCAGCCCGTCAGGGCACGCGCGCCGGCCTTCACGTCCGCCTCGGAGTAGGTGCCGATGCCGAGGGTGAACAACTCCATCAGCTCGCGGGCCAGGTTCTCGTTCGGTGCCTTGCGGGTGTTCTTCTGTCCGTCCAGCCAGATGATCAGGGCGGGGTCGCGCACCATCGCGGCGACGAGTGGGGCCAGCGGCCCCCGTCCGTGCCGGCGCAGCGTGTCCAGTTGGCCCTGCATCACCCGGGCCGACTTGACCTTCTGCGCGCTCGTCGCCCAGTGCCCGTGCCAGAAGAAGAGCAGCTTCTCGGTCAGCCCGTCCTCGGCGGCCACCATCCGGTCCAGCCACCATCCGGTGACCTGCTGGAGCTGCTTGCGACGTTCCGCGTTGGCCTGCTGCCGCTGCTCGCGTGTGGAATTGGCGCTCAGCTGGGCGTACGGGTCGGTGGCCAGCACCGGCGGCGGAGTGGCCGCCGCGCCACGATCGGCGCGGGTCGGGGTGAGCAGGCTGTCCAGGGTGGCCGCCGGACCGGCCCGCTCGGCGGCGTCCACCTCGTCTGCGGTCGGCCCGAAGGTGGCCCGGCGCAGCAGGTGCGCCACCGCTTCACGATCGCTCATGGACGCCGACGCTAGGCGGCCGGTGTTCGAGGACGGTAAGGGCGGCGTGCGAGTTGCGTTCAGCGTCCCTCGAAGACCGGTTTCTGCTTGCCGACGAAGGCGAACGTGGCCGCCCGGTGGTCCGCGGTGGCACCGCAGATCGACTGGGCCTGCGCCTCGGCCGCGAGGGCGTCGGCGAGGGTGCCGGCGTCGGCGATGGAGAGCTGCCGCTTGATCGCCCCGTAGGCGATGGTCGGGCCGGCGGCGAGGCGAGCGGCCAACTCCTGGGCGGTCGGCAACACCTTCTCGTCGTCATCCACCAGGCGGTTGAGCAGGCCCAGCCGGCACGCCTCCTCGGCGCGGACGGGCTCGGCCAGCAGCAGCAGCTCCACCGCCTTGGCGTGGCCGACCAGCCGGGGCAGGGTCCAGGAGGCGCCGGTGTCGGCGGCGAGGCCCACCTTGGCGAAGGCCATCAGGAAGCTGGTGGTCGGGCCACCGATGCGGATGTCGGCGAGAAACGCCAGCGACGCGCCCGCTCCGGCGGCCATGCCACGAACCGCGGCGATCACCGGCTTGGGCAGGTTGGCGAGCCGGGCGGCGATCGGGTTGTAGTGCGCCCGCACGGTGCCCAGCGGATCACTCGCGGAGTTTTCCAGGGTCGACACGTGCTCCCGCAGATCCTGACCGGCACTGAACGAGCTGCCGGCCCCGGCCAGCACGACCGCCCGGCAGGACCGGTCGGTCTCCAACTCCGCCAGGGCGTCCCGCAGCGCCTCCTTCAGCGCCACGTCGAGCGCGTTCATCGCGTTCGGCCGGTTCAGCGTGAGGGTGACGACGGCGTCGGTCCGGTCGACCAGCAGCGGCTCGGTCACGTGTCTAACGACCCTTCTGTCGGACGAGGCGGTTGCCGGCGTCGAGGCACTGTTCGACGTACCGGTCGGCGGCCGGACGCAGGCGGGCCGCGTGCCGGTCGAAGAAACTGGCCGCTGCGGTGCCGGGCCAGCGTTCGGGCAGCAGCGCCGGGGGCAGCTGCGGGTCCCGGAAGAGGAACGTACGCCACGCGTGCACGAGCCGGAACCGGGTCGCGTACGCCTCCTCGTCGCTGCTGCGCACGGTGACGGCCGAGAGGAGTGGGCGCTGGTCCGCGACGAACCGCTCGTAGGCGCGGCCGATCTCGGTCAGGTTCCATGCGCGCCGGACCACACCCATGGCGCCGGGGGTGCCCGAGAAGTGCGAGGCGGTGAACCGCTCGAACCGGATGCCGGCCTCGGCGAGGATCAGGTCGACGTCGTCCGCGGGGCGGGTCGCGACCCAGGTCTGCTCGTCGAGCGTGCCGTAGCCGAGGAAACTCAGGTTGGCGGCGAGCCGCTGCCGGTCCCGTCGGGAGCCGGGGGCCTCCAACACCAGCAGATCGAACCGGCCGTCCCAGGTGACCCGGCCGGTCCGGTAGATCCGCGACGCTGCCTCGTCGAGTCGCCGGGCGGCTTTCGGTGTGATCGAATAACCCGGCCCGGAGATCAACCGCAGCGGTTCGAGCCAGCCCTGGCGCACCATCCGGGACACGGCGGTGCGAACGGCTGGCGGTGCGATTCCCAGCGGCGCCAGCAGCTTGACCAGGGCAGCAACCGGTGCGCGGCCACCCCTGGGTCGGAGGTGGTCGCCGTACAGGTCGAAGAGTGCCGACCGTGCCTGCATGACCGCACATTGTGACAGGCCTTCTCAAGATAAGCTAGATGCTGTTACATCAATGCTGCTCCGGTTTGGGTCCGGCGGTGTTCATCAGGGAAAATCGTCTGTCGACACCCCCGCGACCGTTGCGGGTGGTCGTGACGAAGTGGCTGTGGGGCAACCCACCGACCCTGGTGTAGGTCTGAGGGGAGACAACATGGCGGCGATGAAGCCGCGGACGGGCGACGGTCCGCTGGAAGTCACCAAGGAGGGGCGGGGCATCGTCATGCGGGTCCCGCTGGAGGGTGGTGGCCGGCTCGTCGTCGAGATGACTCCCGACGAGGCCAACGCGCTCGGTGACGCGTTGAAGGCGGCGGCCGGCTGAGTAAGGAGTGGTCCGGGCGGCTTCCGCCGCCCGGAGCGTTCTTCGGACCCTGAGCCACCGGTATCGCCGGTGGCTCAGGGTCTTCATCTGCGCGGGCAGGCGGGCTCGGTCCCGCTCCGCGACACTTCCCTGGAGGTACGGTTCCGCGTGCTCGCCATCCGTCTGACCGCCGAGCCCGACCGGCTCGACGTCCTCGTCCTGCCTGTCCGTCCCGTCGATCCGGCAGCGGACGGTGGCGTCTCGGTCGAGCCCGTGTCGACCGCCACGACGCCCCCGGACGGCACGGCCGGCGAGGCAGCCGCGCTGGTGCCGGCGGCCCGACTGACCGGCCGAGCCGGCGAGATCCACACCCAGCTTCGCCCCGGCCGTACCCCGGGCCGGCTCCTGCTGCTCGGCATCGGCGACGGTGGCGAGGCGGCCTGGCGGACGGCAGGCGCGGCCCTGGCCCGCTCCGCCACAGATGAGACGCATATCACTATCGCG
Source organism: Micromonospora sp. NPDC048898 (assembly GCF_043198035.1). Lineage (NCBI taxonomy): Bacteria > Bacillati > Actinomycetota > Actinomycetes > Micromonosporales > Micromonosporaceae > Micromonospora > Micromonospora sp. NPDC048898. Next base: position 1,280,727 of record NZ_JBICUF010000001.1, on the reverse strand, counting down.
CTGCCGACCGAGGTCACTCCGGCCGCGGTGCGCGGGCTGACCGAGGGGCTGCTGCTCGCCCCGTACCGGTACCGGCTGACCGAGGCGGGCGACCCACCGACGCTCAGCGGCGTCGACCTGCTGCTCGCCGATCCGGCCACCTTCGAGGCCACCGTCGCCACCGCCCGGACCACCGCGGCGATGACCCATCTCGCCCGTGACCTGACCAACACCCCCTCGTCGGTGAAGACCCCGCAGTGGTTCGCCGACCAGGTGACGTCCGCCGCCGCTGACCTGCCGGACCTGCGACTGCGGGTCCGCGGCCCGGCCGAGCTGGCCGCCGAGGGCTTCGGCGGGATCCTCGCGGTGGGCGGTGGCTCGGCCAGCGGCCCCCGACTGGTCGAGCTGGACTGGCACCCCGACGGTGCGCGTACGCACGTGGTGCTTGTCGGCAAGGGCATCACCTTCGACACCGGCGGCATCTCGATCAAACCGGTACCGGCGATGAAGCTGATGCGCAAGGACATGGCCGGCGCGGCCGCGGTCGTCGCCGCCACCCTCGGCGCCGCCGCGCTGCGGCTGCCGGTCCGGATCACCACGCTGGCCCCGCTCGCCGAGAACATGGTCAGCGGCTCGGCGTTCCGCCCCGGCGACGTCATCCGGCACTACGGCGGCACGACAAGCGAGACGACGAACTCCGACGCCGAGGGCCGTCTGGTCCTCGCCGACGCCCTGGCGTACGCGGTGCAGCAGCTCAAACCGGACCTGCTGATCGACCTGGCCACCCTCACCGGTGCCAATGCCGTCGCCCTGGGCAAACGCACCGCCGCCCTCTACAGCGAGAACGACCAACTGGCCGCCGACGTGCTGGCCGCGACCGAGGCGGCCGGCGAGTCCGCCTGGCGGATGCCGCTGCACAACGACTACGCCGAATACCTGGGCAGCGACATCGCCGATCTCTACAGCGCGCCGGCACAGGGCGCCGGCTCGGTGCTGGCCGCCCTCTACCTGCGCGAGTTCACCGGCGAACTACGGGACCGCTGGCTGCACCTGGACATGTCGGCCCCGTCCTGGGCGGACGGCGACGACGCCGAGGTCAGCCGCGGCGCCACCGGCTGGGGCGTGCGGTGGCTGCTGCGCTGGCTAACCACCGTCTAGCCCCCTCCCGCG
>NZ_JBICUF010000001.1:1083224-1279481 GCF_043198035.1 Micromonospora sp. NPDC048898 | reverse complement strand
GCGCGGCACGGCTCCCCGCGCGGCACGGCTCCCCGCGCGGCACGGCTCCCCGCGCGGCACGGCTCCCCGCGCGGCACGGCTCCCCGCGCGGCACGGCTCCCCGCGCGGCACGGGTTTTCCGCGCGATCTTGCACTTTCTGCCCCGACTTTCAGGGGCATTCCCCTTGAAATCGGCGACAGAAAGTGCAAGATCGGCGGGATGGCCTGGATCAGCACTTCACCGCGGCGAGCACACCGTGACCGACCGGGAGTAGCGCGGGGATCCAGTGCTCCGACTCGCGGACCGCTTTGATCGTCTCGCGGACGGTCACCGTCTCCGCGTCCCGCGCGGCCGGGTCACCGATCCGGCCGCTGGCCAGCACCCCGTTGAGCGCGAGCACGCCGCCCGGGCGCAACAGCCGCAGCGCGGCCTCCACGCAGGCATGGAAGCCGGTCGCCTCCGCGTCCACGAAGACCAGGTCGTACGCGCCGTCGGCCAGCCGGGGCAGCACGTCGAGCGCACGACCGGTGATGATCCGCGTGCGGCCGGCCGCGAAGCCCGCCTCGGCGAAGATCCGTCGCGCGATCCGCTGATGCTCCACCTCCACGTCGATCGTGGTGAGCACACCGTCGGCGCGCATGCCGCGCAGCAACCAGACCCCGCTCACCCCGGTGCCGGTGCCGATCTCCACCACCGCGCGGGCGTTGCCGGCGGCGGCCAACAGTCGTAACGCCGCGCCCGCGCCGGGCGTGACCGCGTCGAGGCCCACCTCCAGGGCCAGGCTGCGGGCGGTGCGCAGGACGAGATCCTCGGTGACGTAAGACTCGGCGAACTGCTGAGCTTGGGCGGTCGAACTGCCGGTACCGGCGACCGTGGCGATGGGGCACCTCCGGGGGCGGTGCGTGGTGCGGGGGCGGGTTGGCACTGTGAGCGTAGAGGCGACAGTCGTGGGGCGCAGTCGGGCCTCCGGCTGAAGCGATCACCGGGTCAACCGCTGACCCCACCGCGTGCATCCGTGCAATCCTGGAAGCGGTATCCCGTCAGCCGCGACCAAACGGCCCGTGGCCGGGCGACGCGGCGCGGGATCCGGGGACGGACTGGGAGGCACCAACGTGACCGACGGCTGGGACTGGCGCCGGGGCGGTGAGACTCCGGCTCCGGCGCGACCGCCCGGGGCAGGGGCCCCACCGGCGGGACTGCCGACCACGCCGGGCGTCGGCAGTACGCCCGCTGCCGTGCCGCCGGGCAGTGCGCCGGCTGGGCCGCCGGCGGGCGGGTCGGCTGTGCCGCCGGGTGGTCCGTCGGCTGTGCCGCCGGGCGGTGCGTGGGCTGTGCCGCCGGCCGGCGGGTCGGCATACGGGTACCCGGCGGTGTCGCCGGTGAGGAATGGACCGGCTGTGGGGCCGTCGGCGGGCTGGCCGGTGGCGACCGCCGGCGCGACCGGTGCGTCGCCCTGGTGGTCGGACGCGCTCGCCGATCCCTGGCGGGACCCGGCGGCGCCGGCCGCGGTGGTGGTGCCGGGGGTGGTGGTGGCCGGCACCGAGCCCGAGCCGGTCTCCGATCCGGACGCGCCGGGTCGGCCGAAGCTACGACACCTGTTGCTCATTCCCGTGCTCACCGCGCTGCTGGCCGGAGCCCTCGGTGGGGCGTTGGGCTACGCGTTCGCGGTACGCGGCGGGGTTGGTGGTGGGGTGGTGCTCGGCGGTGCGCCAGCGGAGGCGCCAGCGCTGGCCCAGCGCAAGCCGGAGTCGCTGGCCGGTGTCGCCGAACGTGTCCTGCCCAGCGTGGTCACCGTCCGGATGAGCAGCCTCGGCGGGACCAGCGAGGGCTCCGGGTTCATCGCCACCGCCGACGGTCATGTGATCACCAACGACCACGTGGTGGCCGGCGGCAGCGGTACGGCGTCGGTGGTCTTCAACGACGGCAGCACCGCGCCGGCGACCATCGTCGGTCAGGATCCGGAGTCGGACATCGCGGTGATCAAGGTGAGTCGTACCGGGTTGCGGCCTGTGGAGTTCGGCGATTCCGACTCGTTGGCGGTCGGTGACCCGGTGCTCGCCATCGGCTCGCCACTGTCGCTCGCCAACACGGTCACCGCCGGCATCGTGAGCGCCCTGGACCGGACGATGCAGGCCGGTGAGCCGGGTGGCCCGATGCGCTACTACGCGGCCATCCAGACCGACGCCGCGGTCAACCACGGCAACTCGGGCGGGCCCTTGGTCGACGGCGCCGGACGGGTGGTCGGAGTGAACTCGACAATCAAGTCACTTGTCGCCGAGGGGCAGGAAGCGGGCAACATCGGGCTCGCCTTCGCCATCCCGATCAACCAGGCCAAGCGGGTGACCCAGGACATCATCGGCACCGGCAAGGCCCGGCGTACGGTGATCGGCGCCCGAGCGGAAGGCCCGACCGGGGCCGCCGGGGGTGGCCTTCGGCTGGCGGAGGTGGAGCCGTCCGGGCCGGCGGACAGCGCCGGACTGAAGGTCGGCGACGTCATCCTCAAGATCAACGGGCGGCCGATGACCGAGCCTACCGACCTGACCGCGTTGGTCCGCAAGTTCGCGCCCGGCTCGGTGGTGTCTGTCGAGTTTCGACGGGGCTCCGCCCGGCAGAACACCTCGGTAACTCTCGCCGCGGACGCGAAGTGAACAGCGGCTCACCCCTTGCCCGAAGGTCGGGCGGCGTGCGTAGTCTTGCTGCTGACGCCGAGAGGAGGCCCGCGGGATGCTCGACAACCTGAACTGGTGGGAGATCGGTGCGCTGCTGCTCCTGGCGCTGTTGATCTTCGGTGACAAGCTGCCCACGGTCATCAACGACGGCCTGCGGCTGGTGCGCAACCTGCGCAACATGGCCCGTAACGCCACCGGTGACCTGAGTCGTGAGCTGGGCACCGACATCCAGCTTGAGGACCTGCACCCGAAGGCGTTCATCCGCAAGCACCTCCTCAGCGAGGAGGACGAGGCGGCGATCCGCAAGCCGTTGCAGGGCGTCTACGACAACCTGCGGGCGGACGTCAGCAGCGTGCACGACGACCTGAAGGACGTGGCCAGTGCCGCGGACCTGCGGTCGAACGGCACCGGGCCCGGCACCGCCACCAGCAGCAGCGCCCCGGCCCCGGCACCCCGCGTCAGCTACGACGACGCCACCTGACCGCCAGCCATCCCACCCGCAGGTGTTGGCCAAGATCGACTCGGTCTTCGGTAAGTCGGCCGGTCAGTGGGGGCGCGAGATGCCCCAGTTTTCAGAAAGCCGAGTCGATCATGCCGACCAGCGGTCAGCGGTCGGCGTCAGCGGCCGGCGGGCTTGAGGCCGAGCGGCTTGCCGAGCAGCGAATCGCGGCGTAGCGCGAGCCGGTCGGCGACCGCGCCGAGGGCCTGCGCGGCCGGGGACTCCGGCTCGGCCAGCACGATCGGGTTGCCGGCGTCGCCGGCCTCGCGGACGCGGGTGTCCAGCGGGATCTGACCGAGCAGCGGCACCTGGGCGCCGATGGTCCGGCTCAGCGACTCGGCGACGGCCGTGCCGCCGCCGGCACCGAAGATCTCCATCCGGGAGCCGTCCGGCAGCTCCAGCCAGGACATGTTCTCGATGACGCCGACCACCCGCTGGTGGGTCTGCAGAGCGATCGCACCGGCCCGCTCGGCCACCTCGGCGGCGGCGGTCTGCGGGGTGGTGACGATCAGGATCTCCGAGTTGGGCAGCAGCTGGGCCAGTGAGATGGCGACGTCACCCGTGCCCGGCGGCAGGTCGAGCAGGAGCACGTCCAGGTCGCCCCAGTAGACGTCGGCCAGGAACTGCTGCAACGCCCGGTGCAGCATCGGGCCGCGCCACACCACCGCGGCGTTGCCGGAGGTGAACATGCCGATGGAGATCACCTTCACGCCGTGCGCCTGCGGCGGCATGATCATGTCCTCGACGCGGGTGGGCCGGGCCTCCGTGCCGAGCATCCGGGGCACCGAGTGGCCGTAGATGTCCGCGTCGACCACGCCGACGGAGAGCCCGCGGGCGGCGAGCGCCGCCGCCAGGTTGACCGTCACGCTGGACTTGCCGACGCCGCCCTTGCCGCTGGCCACCGCGTACACCCGGGTGCGCGAGCCGGGCTGGGCGAACGGGATGACGGGCTCCTCGGTGGCGCCGCCGCCGCGCAGCTGCGCCTGCAACCCCTGCCGCTGCTCGGGGGTCATCACACCGAAGTCGATCTCCACGCCGGTGACGCCGGGCACCGCGGCGACGGCGGCGGTGATGTCGTTACGCAGCTTGTCCTTCAGCGGGCAGCCGGCGACGGTGAGCAGCAGCTCGACGCGTACGACGCCGTTGGCAGCGATCGTGGCGGAGCGGACCATGCCCAGCTCGGTGATGGGCCGGCGGATCTCCGGGTCGTTGACGGTGGCCAGGGCGGCCTGGATCGCGTCCTCGACGGTGCTCACGGGTGCTGACATGCCCGCAATGCTACGTCGCGGGGCATCCGTTGCCGCCGCTGCCCGGTGCGGTGTGAGCCAATCGATGAGCCGTCGATCAGCTGTCGGACCGGCGCGGCCCGGTGCCGTCCGGCCGGGCGTCCCGGACGAGGTCGCCGTCCAGGTCGTCGCGTGGCTCGTCCAGGCCGACACCGTCGGTCGGTCGTTGGCTGCGCTTCTCCTGCCGGCTGTCCTTCTCCTGTTGGCGGCGTTCCAGCCGCTGCCGGCGCTGCCCCATCTCGTCGAGTTCCTCGGCCAGTCGGGCCAGCTCGGAGCGGAGGAAGTCGCGGGTGGCCACCTCACCCAGCGCGATCCGCAGCGCCGCGATCTCCCGGGCCAGGTACTCGGTGTCCGCCTTCTGCGCGGTGGCTCGCCGCCGGTCCTCCTCCAGGGCCACCCGGTCGCGGTCGGCCTGCCGGTTCTGTGCCAGCAGGATCAGCGGGGCCGCGTAGCTGGCCTGCAACGACAGCACCAGGGTCAAGAACGTGAAGGTGTACGGGTCGAAGCGCAGGTTCGCCGGGGCCAACGTGTTCCAGACGAACCAGATCGTGATCACCACCGTCATGACGACGATGAAGTTCGCGGTCCCCATGCCCCGGGCGATGCCCTCCGACCACCTGCCGAACGCCTCCGCGTCGAACCGGGGCAGCTTGATGCCCCGGGGCTCACGCGGCTGGTCGAGCCGTTCGTTACGCCGCTGCTCAGCCATCCGCGCCGTCCAGCGCCGCGTCGGTGGTGCCCGGGGCGGTCAGGGCGTCGCGGTCCCGCCAGTCCCGGGGTAGCGAGTGGTCCAGCACGTCGTCCACGGTCACCGCGCCGACCAGCCGGTTGCTCCGGTCGATCACCGGCATGGCGACGAGGTCGTAGGTGGCCATCCGCCGGGTGATCTCCGGCAGCGGGGTGGTCGGGCGCAGGGGGTCGATGTCGTTGACCACCACCTTGCCCAGCAGGTCGGCAGGAGGCTCGCGCAGCAGCGCCTGGAAGTGCACCATGCCCAGGTAGCGGCCGGTCGGGGTGTTCTGTGGTGCCCGGGTCACGAAGACCTGCGCGGCGACGGCGGGGGACAGCTGTGGCTCCCGGATCCGGGCCAGCGCCTCGGCGACTGTGGCGTCCGGCGGCAGGATGACCGGCTCCGAGGTCATCACACTGCCCGCCGTTCCGGGCGTGTACTTCAGGAGCTGACGCACCGGGTCGGCCTCGTCCGGCTCCATCAGGTCCAGCAGCACGTCCTGCTCCGGTGGGGGCAGCTCGTTGAGCAGGTCGGCGGCGTCGTCCGGGTCCATCTCCTCCAGCACGTCCGCGGCCCGTTCCCGGTCCAGCGCGGCGAGGATCTCCACCTGGTCGTGCTCCGGCAACTCGCTGAGCACGTCGGCCAGCCGCTCGTCGTCCAACGCCGCCGCGACCTCGTTGCGCCGTGCGTCGGGCAGGTCCTGAAGCGCGTTGGCCAGGTCGGCCGGTCGCATGTCCTCCAGGACGGCGAGCAGATTCGCCGTACCCCGGTTGTCGGCGATGCCGCTGAGGCCGCGCACCCGGTCCCACTCGACCTGGTGCAGGTGGCCGCGGCGGCTGAGCCGACCGGTCTGCTCGCGCACGGCGACACGGGTCAGTGACCACTCGCCGCCTCGGGTGCACTCCATCGCGACGTCGACGACCGTGCCGGGCTGGCCACCCGGGTCGAGTTGCACCCGCCGGTCGAGCAGCTCCTGGAGGACCAGCAGCTCGTTCCCGCGCTTCTCGAACCGGCGCAGGTTGAGGGTGCCGGAGCCGAGCACGACGGCGTCCGCGTCGATGGAGGTGATCCGGTTGATGGACAGGAAGATCCGACGACGCATCGGCATCTCGGCCACGAGGCCGACAACCTCCGGCGGTCGTTTGGTCGCCCGTAGCCGTGCCACGGCGTCGCGAACCCGGCCCACCTGGTCACCGTTCGGGTCGAAGACGGCGACTCCGGCGAGACGGGCGATGTAGACCCGGGTCGGCGTGCTCACGGGCACCAGCCTAAGCGCCTAGTGTTTATCAACATGTCGACCTTGGCCTACGAGATCGTGGACGTCTTCACCGACCGCCCCTTCGCCGGCAACCCGCTGGCCGTGGTGTTCGGCGCCCAGGGGCTGGCCACCGAGCAGATGCAGGCGCTCGCGCTGGAGTTCAACCTCTCCGAAACGGTGTTCGTGCTGCCGCCTACCCAGGTCGGAGCCACCTACCGGGCCAGGATCTTCACCCCGGTCGAGGAGTTGCCGTTCGCCGGGCACCCCAGCGTCGGTGCGGCGGTCACCGCGAGCCGGCGGGGCATCTTCGGTGTGGGGCAGGTCACTCAGGAATGTGCGGCGGGGGTGCTGCCGATCGAGGTGACCCTGACCGGGGCGACGCTGACCGGTGGCGCCCCGACCCTCGGGCCGGAGTTGGACCCGGAGCCGTTGCTGGAGATCGCCGGGTTGACCGCGGACGACCACGTCGGGCCCGCCCCACGCGTCGCCGGCTGCGGGCTGGAGTTCCCGTACCTGCCGGTGCGGCCGGAGTCGGTGGCCCGCGCCCGCGTGCAGCCGGCGGCGGCGCAGCGGTACGGGGTGTCGCAGGTAAGCATCTTCTCCTGGGACGCCGCCGCGCAGAGCGCGCACGCCCGGGTGTTCGTGCCGGGGATGGGCGTCCCGGAGGATCCGGCGACCGGCTCGGCGGCGCTCGGTCTCGGTGTGTGGCTGGTGGCGACCGGGCTGCTGCCCGGCGAGGGGCTGTCGGAGTACGCGGTCCGCCAGGGTGTGGAGATGAACCGCCCGTCCGCGCTGACCTGCACGGTCACCGCGGCGAACGGGGTGGCGGTCGGGGCGACGGTCGCCGGCCAGGTGATGCCGGTGGCCCGGGGCGAGATCAGCGTTCCGCCCTTCGTGGGTTGAGCGGAGGCACCGATGCGGGAGGATGCGGGTGTGACGGACGAGGACGCCCCCGGCGGCACGCCGCTTGTCGACGAGGCGATGAAGAAGGCCGCCGTGGCCTGGGTCAGCGTGTCCGGCGGGCCGGCGCTCGCGCTCTGGTGCGCCCCGCTCGAGGGCGCGCTGCTGGTGGTTTCCGGGCCGGGCGAGCAGGCCGCGCCGGGCCTCGCCGACGCAACCGAGGCGCAGGTCACCCTGCGCGGTGACCACGGCGGTCGGATCGTCACCTGGCCGGCCCGGGTGAGCCGGGTGCAGCCGGGCACCGAGGCGTGGGACACCGCCGCGCCCCTGGTGGCGGCGAAGCGCCTCAACGCGCCGGGCCCGACCGCCGACCTGGTGGCCCGCTGGGCCGCGGACGGGTGCGCGGTGAACCGACTCAGCCCGGCGGGCACGCCGTTGGCCGGCGCGGACCTGCCGGCCGACGCGCAGGCCGAGCCACCCCGGGCCACCCCGGCGGTCCGGGCCACCCGCAAACCGTTCCGCCTGCACCGGGTCCGCCGCCGCTGACCGCCCGCCCGCCCAACACTTCGACATGGCCGTCGACGAGGGTGAGCACCTCACCCAGTGCGCCGAGGGTGGGCCCCCGCCAGTCCAGGTCGGCGTTGAACACCAGGTGCGTTTCCAGGTCCGGCGTGGCGAGTCGGACGGCGGTCATCCCGGCCCGCTCGGCACCGGTCAGCTCCTGGCTGCCGCCGTCACCGACGTACAGGCAGTCGGCGGGCGTGAGCCCGAGCCGTTGGCACGCGGTCAGGTACAGCACCGGATCCGGCTTGCACCGTCCTACCTGCACCGAGAAGACCCGCACGTCGAGCAGCGGGGCCACCGCGAGCTGTGGCAGAAAGGCCGGCAGCTCGTGCGTACAGTCACTGATCACACCGGTGTGCAGGCCGCGCTGGCGCAGGGCCGCCAGGACGGGCACCGCGTCGGCCCGCAGCCAGGTGTCCGCGCGGACCGCCCGGTGCCGCGACGCCACCGCCGCCCGCACCGCATGGTCACTCGGGTGTACGCCGGCCTGGGCGCACACCCAGCGCAGGGTCGCCTCCGCGTCGCCCAGTCGGCCGGTGGCCCGCTCGTAGTAGGTGCGGTCCAGCACCTCGGTCAGGGTGTCGGTGGGGCACCCGAGCAGCTCGGCGGTGCCGACGTGCGCGACACCACGCTGCACCGGTCGGGTCAGGGTGCCGAAGAAGTCGAACAGCACCGCCTGGTAGCTGGGCATGGGGGAGGGCCTCCGGGCGGTAGGGGGTCACCGACGGGACCCGCGTGATCGTAACGGAGTGCTGACCCTCCGTGCTGACCGTCATACGTGTGAGGATTACGTCCCGTGTCCCCACCTCCACACCGCCCGTCCCCGGACCTGCTGACCACCGGCGCGGTCGGCCTGGCCGTGGTGGCCGTGTCGTCGTCCGCGCCGCTCATCGCGTACGCGGCCGCCCCCGCGCTGGCCATCGCGTTCTGGCGCAACCTGCTCGCGGTGGCCGTGCTGAGCCCTTTCGCGCTGGCCCGGCGCCGCGCCGAGTTCCGCGGGCTGACCCGAGGCGTCCGGCGGCGGGAGGGCCTGTTCTGCGTCCTGTCCGGGGTCGCGTTGGCTGGCCACTTCGCCACCTGGGTGCCCAGCGCCCAGCTCACCTCCGTCGCCACGTCCACCGCCCTGGTCGCCACGCAGCCGGTCTGGCAGGGGCTGATCGCCCGCGCCCAGGGGCGGCAACTGCCCCGGGTGGTGTGGATCGGCATCGCGGTGGCGGTCGGCGGCGCGGCGATCGCCACCGGGACCGACGTGGGTGTCTCCGGCAGCGCCGTCCTCGGCGACGTGTTGGCGCTGGCCGGCGGTCTGTTCGCGGCCGTCTACACCGCCTTCGGTGAGCGGGCGCGCGCCAGCATCAGCACCACCACCTACACCACCATCTGTTACGGAATCTGCGCGCTGATCCTGCTGGTGGTGTGCCTGGTCGGCAGCGTACGGCTGACCGGGTTCGACGGGCACACCTGGCTGGCGATCCTGGCCCTGGTGGCCGGCGCCCAACTGCTCGGGCACTCGATGTTCAACTACGCCCTGCGGAAGATCTCGGCGACCACGGTGAGCGTGCTGATCCTGCTGGAGGCGCCCGGCGCGGCTCTGCTCGGCTGGGCCTGGTTGGGTCAACTGCCCCGCCCGTACGCGCTGGTCGGGATGGCGCTGCTGCTGGTCGGGGTGGCGGTGGTGGTGCTCGGCGGTGGTCGGGCCGCTCGCCGGGGCACACCGACCGCACTGCCGGCCGACCCGACCCCGTTGGACGGCTGACCGCACGGCCCAGCCGGGTTGCGGCGGGCGCTCAGACCTCGTGGACCTCGATGACCCGGGTCGTCGGAGCGGCTTCGCCGAGGGTGGCCCGCAGCGCGGCCCGCTCCGGGTCGGCGAGGAACGATTCGTAGCCGGCCCGACCCTCGAAGTGGATCACGTGCACCTCGGTCTGCCCGTCGGTGCCGCGCAACCGGCGTTCCAGGTGGCCGCCGTGCCGCCCGAGCAGGGCCAACACGGCGTCCTCGTATCGGTGCCCGGCAGCCTCGGCCCCGACCGGAAACTCGACGAGCGCGACAAGAGTCAGCATGCCGGCCACGTTAGGCGTCGAGACCGACGGCCTTGGCGCTGGCCGCCCAGAGCCGGGCGGCGAGCTGTGGATCGGCGGCCTTCCGGTACGGCCGGCGCAGCCGACGGTCGCTGTAGTAGCCCCCGTCGACAAGCCGGGAGCGGTCCTGGTTGGCCAGCCACACCAGGGTCTCGGCGGCCTTCTCCGGGCTGCGGAACGGTATGACCCGCATGCCGAACGCCACGAACTTGCTGTCGTTCGCGAACCGGGTGCGCACCGCCCCGGGGTGGAAGCTGTACGCGGGAATGCCCGGCCAGCGCCGGGCCGCCTCGGCGGTGAACAGGATGTTCGCCTGTTTGCTGGTGCCGTACGCGCCTATCGAGAGATAACGGCGCAGCGGGGCGTTCAGGTCGTCCGGGTCGAGCGAGCCGAAGCGGTGTGCGCCGGAGGCGGTCACCACGATCCGGCCCACCCGGTCGGCGAGCAGGTTGGTCAGCAGGAACGGGGCCAGGTGGTTGGCCTGGATCGACATCTCGAAGCCGTCGACGGTGCGCAGTGGTTGCAGTGCGATCGCCCCGGCGTTGTTGGCGAGCACGTCGATCCGGTCGTACGCGGCGCGGAGTTGCTCGGCCAGTCGGCGTACGTCGTCGAGGATCGCGAAGTCGGCCCGGAACAGCTCGGGGCGTTCACCGGAGTTCTCCCGTACCCGTTCCGCCGCGGCCTGGAGGCGGGCCGGGTCCCGCCCGACCAGCACCACCCGGTCACCCCGGCAGGCCAGGTGCACGGCGGCGGCCAGGCCGATGCCGGAGCTGGCCCCGGTCACCACCACCAGTCGACGCCCAGTGAGATCTTCCACAGGTCCATTCACCCCGGTCATGGCGCGAGGCTACCGTGACGTCACAACGCCCTTTGGGATCGTTAGGTTTCCCACGAAGTCAGGTGGCGTCGGCATGCCCGCCGGACGCTGGAAGGAGCGCATCCATGGCCGCAGTCGGTCGTCCCCGCCGGTCGTGCCTAGCGGTGCCGGGTTCCAGCGTCAAGATGCTCGGCAAGGCCCAGGGGCTCCCGGCCGACCAGGTCTTCCTGGACCTGGAGGATGCCGTCGCCCCACTGGCGAAGCCGGACGCGCGCAAGAACATCGTGGCCGCGCTCAACGAGGGTGACTGGGCCGGCAGGACCCGGGTCGTGCGGGTCAACGACCTGACCACCCCGTGGACCTACCGGGACGTCATCGAGGTGGTCGAGGGCGCCGGCGCGAACCTGGACTGCCTCATGCTGCCGAAGGTGCAGAACGCCGAGCAGGTGCACTGGCTTGCCCTGCTGCTCACCCAGATCGAGAAGACGCTCGGCCTGGAGGTCGGCCGGATCGGCATCGAGGCGCAGATCGAGAACGCGGCCGGTCTGGTCAACGTGGACGCCATCGCCGCCGCCTCGCCGCGGCTGGAGACCATCATCTTCGGCCCGGCCGACTTCATGGCGTCGATCAACATGAGGTCGTTGGTGGTCGGCGCGTTGATCCCGGACTACCCGGGCGACCCGTACCACTACATCCTGATGCGGATCCTGATGGCCGCCCGGATGCACGCCCTGCAGGCCATCGACGGTCCCTTCCTGCAGATCCGGGACGTCGACGGCTTCCGTGCGGTGGCCAAGCGCTCGGCGGCGCTGGGCTTCGACGGCAAGTGGGTGCTGCACCCGGGTCAGATCGACGCCGCCAACGAGGTCTACCAGCCGGCGCAGGCCGACTACGACCACGCCGAGTTGATCCTCGACGCGTACGAGCACTACACCTCGGAGGCCGGCGGCAAGCTCGGCGCGGTGATGCTCGGCGACGAGATGATCGACGAGGCGTCGCGCAAGATGGCGCTCGTCGTCGCCGCGAAGGGCCGGGCCGCCGGGATGAGCCGTACCTCGTCGTTCACCCCACCGGCCGAGTGACCGGTCGGGCCGGGACGACCGCCGCCGGCTGTCGACCTGGCCCGAAACCCGGCGGTACGCCGACCCTGCCCGTCGGTCAGTAGCTGCTGTCGTTGCTCGCGCCCGTGGTGACCGCGAGGATGATCGCGCCAACGTAGAAGAGGATCAGCAGCCCGAGCAGCCCGGTGAGGATCCAGCCGACGATGATGGCGGCCTTCGCCATCCCCGCACCGCCCTCGCCGCTGAGCCGGATCTGCTTCTGCGCCACGTGCCCGAGGATCGCGCCGACCGGCGCGGTGATGCAGGACGCGATGCCGACAAGCGCGAGGACCAGCGCCGCGATCGCCATCCCGTTGGTCTTCTGCGCGGCCGGGTAGCCGTAGCCGGGGTACTGCGGGGGATAACCGGGCGGGCCGTAGGCGGGCGGGGCGTAACCCTTCATCGGCTCACCGAACGGCGGCTGGCCTCCGGCGTACGGGTCGGCCGGCGCGTACGGGTCGGCCGGGCCGGGTTGGGTGGGCACCGACTGACCGGCCACGAGGGTCGGGTCCGGTGCGGGGCTCGACGGCTGAGCCGACCACGTGGGATCGGACCAGTTGCCGGGTGGCGGGGGATTGGTCATGCGAGCTCTCTTCGTCAGGTCGGGATGCGCTGTCAGGGTAGCCAGCACACCCCAAACCCGACGCCCCCACTACCGGGTGCCGCGTTGCTCGGGCCGGTCCTAACAGGCAGGATCCTGGCATGGCATTCGACGCGCGCGCCGCGGACCGTTCCGGCAGCCGACCCAGACGGGACGTCAGCCGCCCGGGCGGGGCCCGACGCGCCCGCGCGGCCACGCCGGCGGGCAACCCCGGCCCGGACGAGCCGGTCGCCCTCACCGACCCGGTGACCATGCGGCTCGACGGGCGGGTCGCCCTGGTGACCGGGGCGGGCAGCCCGGACGGCATCGGGTACGCCACCGCCCGGCGTCTCGTCGACCTGGGCGCGCGAGTGGCCATCGTCTCCACCACCCGGCGCATCCACGAGCGGGCCGGCGAGCTGGGCGTGACCGGCTTCGTCGCGGACCTGACCGACGAGTCCGAGGTCGGCGCGCTGGCCGACGCGGTCGCCGAGCAGTTGGGCGACGTCGAGGTGCTTGTCAACAACGCCGGCCTCGCCAGCCGAGCCAGCCAGGGGGTGCTCCGGCCGGTCGCCCAGTTGACCTACGACGAGTGGCGCGGCGAGATCGACCGCAACCTGTCCACCGCCTTCCTGTGTAGTCGGGCGTTCATCGGTGGAATGGCCGAGCGCGGCTGGGGTCGAATCGTCAACCTCTCGGCCACGGCCGGCCCGGTCAACGCCCTGCCCACCGAGGCCGCGTACGCGGCCGCGAAGGCGGGGGTGGTCGGGCTGACCCGGGCACTGGCCATGGAGATGATCGCCGACGGGGTGACAGTCAACGCGGTGGCGCCCGGCACCATCTACACCGCGGCGTCCACGATGGCCGAGATCAAGCAGGGGCTGGGCACGCCGGTGGGTCGACCGGGCACTCCGGACGAGGTCGCCGCCGCGATCAGCTTCCTCTGCTCGCCGGCCGCCTCGTACATCACCGGTCAGATGCTTGTGGTGGACGGCGGCAACAGCGTCCGCGAGGCCCGCTTCCGCTGACCGGTGCGGGGCCGGCCCGTTCGTCAGTACCCGCCGCCGCCGTCGCCGGTGTTGCCCAGCGCCACCAGGGCCAGCCAACCGCAGCAGGCCAGCAGGGTGAGCCCGGTGAACACGTACCCGAGGATCAGCCCCCAGGTGGCGAGCTGGTCGCCCTCCTCGCCGCTGGTGCGGATCTGCCGCTTCGCCACGTGACCGAGGACGGCGCCGGCCGGCGGGAACACGAAGGCGAACACCAGGGACAGGATCGCCAGGATGTTGGTGCCCCGGCCGGGGCCGGACGGGGGTGGGCCGTACTGGCCGTAGGGGCCCTGCGGAGGGTACGACGGCTGCTGGCTCCAGTGCGCCGGCGGGTCCGGCTGCGGCGCGTACGGTGGCTGGCCGCCCGGCGGTGGCGCGTACGGTGACTGGTCCCGAGGTGGCTCGTAGGGTGACGGCGGTTGGTCGTCTGCCGGCGGTCCCGACGGCGGCGGGTAGCTCACAGCTGTCCTCCTCCTGCCGGTGCCGGAAAAGTCCCTCTTGCCGGACGCTACCCGCAGCGGTGAACCTTTTCACAGCGGTTGTGGGGACTGGTCACCTTGGCCCGGTCGGCGCGGAGACCGATACTGACCCAGCGTTCAGTTACCCACGAGTAGTGCGCGGATCCCCGGAGGCTGAGATGGCCCGACTCGCCCAGACGCCCGGCCTGACCGACGTGCAACAGGCGATCCTGGAGACCGTTCGGGAGTTCGCCGACAAGGAGATCATCCCGCACGCGCAGCGGCTGGAGCACGCCGACGAGTACCCCACCGACATCCTCGACGGGATGCGCGAGATGGGGTTGTTCGGCCTCACCATCGACGAGGAACACGGCGGGCTCGGCGAGTCGCTGCTCACCTACGCGCTGGTGGTGGAGCAACTGTCCCGGGGCTGGATGTCGATCTCCGGCATCGTCAACACCCACTTCATCGTGGCGTACCTGATCTCCCAGCACGGCTCCGCCGAGCAGAAGGCCCGCCTCCTGCCGAGGATGGCCACCGGCGAGGTGCGCGGCGCGTTCTCCATGTCGGAACCCGGTTGCGGTTCGGACGTCGCGGCGATCGGGTCTCGCGCCGTACGGGAGGGTGACAACTACGTGCTCAACGGCCAGAAGATGTGGCTGACCAACGGGGCGTACTCCTCGGTGGTGGCCACCCTGGTCAAGACCGACACCGGCGCCGAGTCGGTGTACGGCAACATGAGCACCTTCCTGCTGGAGAAGGAGCCGGGCTTCGGCGAGACGGCCCCCGGCCTGACCATCCCCGGCAAGATCGAAAAGATGGGTTACAAGGGTGTCGAGACCACCGAGATGATCCTCGACGGGGTGACCGTGCCCGACTCGGCGATCCTCGGTGGGGCCGACCGGGTGGGCCGGGGCTTCTACCAGATGATGGACGGCATCGAGGTGGGCCGGGTCAACGTGGCCGCCCGCGCCTGCGGCATCTCCATCCGCGCCTTCGAGTTGGCCGTCAGCTACGCCCAGCAGCGCAAGACGTTCGGTCAGCCGCTCGCCAAGCACCAGGCGATCGCCTTCAAGCTCGCCGAGATGGGCACGAAGATCGAGGCCGCGCACGCCCTCATGGTCAACGCCGCCCGCCTCAAGGACGCCGGTCAGCGCAACGACGTCGAGGCCGGGATGGCCAAGCTGCTCGCCTCCGAATACTGCGCCGAGGTCGTCCAGGAGTCGTTCCGCATCCACGGCGGCTACGGCTACTCCAAGGAGTACGAGATCGAGCGGCTGATGCGGGAAGCCCCGTTCCTGCTCATCGGCGAGGGCACCTCGGAGATCCAGAAAACGATCATCTCCCGGGGCCTGCTGAAGGAATACAAGCTCTGATCCGCGCCTGCTGATCGGTCGCCCGCGGCAGTCGTCCTCCGGTCGGTCTGGCCGCGCCATCGGCCAGGAGCGTGATGACTGTGAGGCATCAAGATGACTCAGGGGCAGCACGCTCCTGACCGAGGCCCTCCGCGCCGACGGACCACTGGTCTCCAGTGCTCGCCGGCACCGCCGCGTCCCTGCCGCCGACCACCGGCGCCGGGCGCGGGCGGATTCGGGTTAGGTGAGGCGGGTGAGGTTGGCGGCGGCGCGTTCGACTATCAGGCACCGGTCTTCGACGTAGTCCATGCCGGCCTCTTCGGCGATCTTTCGCGCCTCGGCCGAGACGATGCCCAACTGCAGCCAGACCGCCGGGGCGCCGATCGCCGCCGCGTCCCGGACCACCTGCACGGCGTCGGCCGCCGGTCGGAACACGTCCACCAGGTCGACCGGGTGCGGGATGTCGGCCAGCGACCTGTACGCCCGTTCCCCGAACAGCTCGTCGACGGTCGGGTTGACCGGGATGATGCGCCAGCCGTACCGCTGCATCTGCAACGGCACGCCGTGCGCGGCCTTGCCGGGGTCGCGGGACGCGCCCACGACGGCGATCACGGCGGCTTCGGCGAGGATCTGCTGAGCGGTACGCACCCGCCGACTGTAGCGCCGTCCGCCCGACGGAGGCAGCCGCAGAGCCGCGCAGAACCAGGCAGGCCGGACCGTCAGTTGGCCGGCCCGCCGGGAAGGGTCGGGGCGGCGCCAGTGGTGTTCGTCGAGTCGCCCTTGGTCCTGCCCTCGAACTTCGTGTAACCGGCGGGCGGCGTCAGGTCGAAGTGGTTCAGGTTCTCGGCAGTGCGGGGCAGCCACTCGAAGGTGCTGACCTCTGCCTTGTCGGTCACCTTTCCGCTCTTGTCGGCGACCGTCTTGTACGGCAGGAACGAGGTCTCGTCCACCCAGAGCTCGGCGGTGTAGGTCGCCGTTCCCGGCTTCAACCGCAGGTGCACGGTGTCGTGCCCGTCCACCTTCTCCTGGCCCACGATCTCCAGGCTCCCCTTGGCGAGCCAGGCCCTGATGCTCGCCGGGTCGTTCGGAACGAAGACCGTGCCTGTCGCGTCCTTCGCAGAACCGACGAACTCGAAGTACGTCCGCTCGGGGTGGCTGATCTGGGTGCCGCGCTGTTTCCCGTCGGCGACGATCGTCACCAGTGAGGAGTCCGGGCTGCCGTCGCCCCGGTAGATGTCGACCCGGGAGCGCCCGGTCTGCTTGTCCGTCCAGTAGTCGATCCGGCCGCCCGGGTAGGCGTCGCGGACCTTCACGACGTAGTCGTCCGCGTTGCCCAGCGCGGCCTGGGTCTGTGCGCTGACGTAGGTGATGTCGCGCAACTGCCACTGGCGAGACGTGTCCGTCGAGCTGGCGGAGGCTCCGCCCGGTTGACCGCCGTCGACCGTGCTCAGCGCGACACCACCGGCGGCGAGACCCGCCAGAGCGAAAGCGGTCGCGGTCGCAATCGCTGGCCGGCGCAGAAACCAGCGCTTCGGGGCCGGGCGCTGGTACAACGACCCGTTCAGGATCGCGTGCCGCATCCGGTCGGTGGCGTCCGCCGGAGCGCCGGTCAGGTCCTCGCGGAAGCCGACAAGCAGGTCGACGCCCGAATTGTCGGAGTCGGAATTGATGTTCATGCGGTTCCCTCGTTCGCAGACGTGGACGGTGCGTAGTGGGCGGGCATCGCGAGGCGCAGGCGTGCCTTGGCCCGGTGGAGGCGGGACCGGACGGTGCCCGGTGCCAGGCCGAGCGCGGAGGCCAGTTCCGGATAGTCCAGGCCAGCCCAGACATGCAGCAGGAGCAGATCGCGTTGGTCGTGCGGCATCGCGGCGAGCGCGCCGGCCAGTGCCTGCGTGGCGGCCTTGGCGTCGAGCCGTTCGTTGGCCCGGTCGGCGAAGTTGTGCTGACCGGAACCGCCGAGCGGGTCCGAACCCGACTTCTCCAGTGCCCGCAGCCACCGCACCTCGGCACGGTGGTAGTTGCGCAGCAGGTTGGTCAGGATGCCGAACAGCCACGGGCGTGCGTTGGCCACCGACGTGTCGTACCGGTCGCGTCGCGAGAACGCCACCAGGAACGTCTCGGCGACCAGATCCTCGGCGAGCTGTCGCCCGACCCGTCGGGCGCTGAAGTCGTACAGCCAACCGCCGTACCGCTCGTACAGCTCCCCGAACAGTTCAGGCGCCCCCGTTACCAACAGCGCGTCGGAGCGCTCGGTCACAGTCATGTCCCGATGGCCCCCTGGTTCGACGGTGTGTTCATACCTGGTTCTTGTCTGGCGCCGGCGCCAGGTTCCCGCCACCTCCGGCGCGAGGCGCACGCGAGCGCTACGTGTCGCACTGACGACTGTCCGTTGACCGCCACGTGCCGCGAGTGCACGAAGCAGGTGCGACCGATCAGCGTTTATGCAGGTAGAGGCGCCCTGCCCGGCACGTAAGGCTAAAGCAGGGTCAGCTGCTCGGCGGTCGGCGCAGGAGACGGCTCGGTCAGTTGGCGGTTGTCGCCCACCTCGGCGCGGTGCAGCCCGTGCCGGCGGGCCGCGATCCGCACCCGCGCGGTCAGCTCCCGCTGGTACGCCTGCGGCGCGTACGCACCGGCCCGGTAGAGCTCGCGGTAGCGGGGCACGAGGTGCGGGTGCTCCCGGGCGAGCCAGTGCGCGTACCACTCCCGGGCGCCGGGACGCAGGTGCAGGGGCAGCGGGGTCACGCTTGTCGCCCCGGCGGCGGCGATCGCCGACACGGTGGCGTCGATGGACTCGTCGCCGTCGCTGAGGCCGGGAAGGATCGGGGCCATCAGCACCCCGACCGAGAAGCCGGCGTCGGTGAGCGCCCGGACCGCGTCCAGTCGACGGCGTGGCCGCGGCGTGCCCGGCTCGACGGAACGCCAGAGCTGCTCGTCGACGAACCCCACCGAGAAGGAGATGCCCACGGTGGTGACCTCGGCGGCCTGGCGCAGCAGGGGCAGGTCGCGCAGGATCAGCGTGCCCTTGGTGAGGATCGAGAACGGGTTGGCGAAGTCCCGTAACGCCGCGATGATCTGCGGCATCAGCCGGTAGCGCCCCTCGGCGCGTTGGTAGCAGTCGACGTTGGTGCCCATCGCCACGTGCGCGCCCCGCCACTTCGGCGCGGCCAGCTCGCGCCGGACCAACTCACCGGCGTTGACCTTGACGATCACCTTCCGGTCGAAGTCCGCACCGGCGTCGAGATCGAGATAAGTATGAGTATTTCTCGCGAAACAGTAAACACAAGCATGAGAACAGCCGCGGTACGGATTGATGGTCCACTCGAACGGGACGCGGGACTGGCCGGGCACCCGGTTGAGGATGGACTTGGCCTGCACCTCGTAGAAGGTCATCCCGGCGAACTCGGGGGTGTCGAAGGTGCGGGCGACGGCGCCGGGCAGCGCCAGCGGCAGGGGTGGTGTCGCTGGCGCTGCCCGCTCGGGATCTCCCTCGACCGGGGGAGCGGTGAGGTTGTCCCAGCGCATGACCACTATTCGAACACGCGTACGAGTGGAGTGCAAGTGACCCGCCGTACACCGGTGGTGGTCCGGCTGGTCGGGGAGGGGAGGATGGACACCATGGAGACGTCGACCTTCGTCTACGACGGGGACTGCGCGTTCTGCACGCAGTGCGCCGAGTTCATCGCTCGCCGGATCCCCACGGGTGCGCGGGTGGTGCCCTGGCAGTTCTCCGACCTGGACGCGCTCGGCCTCACCGTGGCCGAGTGCGAGGAGGCCGTGCAGTGGGTCGGTGCGGACGGCGCGCGTGCCGCCGGCCCGGATGCCATCGCGAAGCTGCTCGCCGACAGTGGCCCGCTCTGGCGGATCGCCGGTGCGGGCCTGCGGTTCCCGCCGGTGCGCGCGGCGGCATGGCCGGTGTACCGCTGGGTGGCGCGCAACCGGCACCGCCTGCCGGGCGGCACGGCGGCCTGCGCGCTGCCGCAGGAGGCGCGGGAGCGGCTCTACGGCCCGGCCGGACGCCCGAGCACCGGAGCCTGATCGCCGAGCGCTGCCAGGTCCGCACCGGCCCGGACCGGCGCCTGATCTCCGGGCGGCGCCAGAGCCGCGCCGGCCGGCACCGCGGCCTGGTCGCCGAGGCGCACTGCCGTGTCGGCGTGTGTCGGGTCCGGGGTTTCCGTCGCTGTCCCGGCGGGGTCGCGGCCGAGGAGTCGGCGGGCCCACACCACCGGGCGCACCCGCTCCAGCGGCAGGAAGCTGGTCATCGCGGCCAGGTGCGGCGCGAACGAGATCGTGATGGTCGCGATGGTGACCACGTGGAACGAGTAGAAGAAACCGACCATGGCGAGTCGCCAGCGGGCCGGCAGCAGGAAGACCACCGGGCTGAGCAGCTCGAACGCCACGATGCCGAACTGGGCGACGATCAACAGGTGCGGCACCTGGGCGATCAGGTCGGCCAGGTCGGTGCCGCGCCGGATGATCGCGCGGGCCAGCACCGAGCCGGTCAGCCAGTCCAGGCCGCCGAAGCGCAGCTTGGCGAAGGCGGCCAGGAAGTACGTGCAGATCACCGCGATCTGGGTGACGCGCAGCGCCCAGCCGCCGGCCTCGGTGCGGGTGGTGTCGCCGTGCCGGGCTCGACCGGCGGTGGGCAGCACGACCAGTGCGACGAGCAGCCCGATCCGGTCGTGGTCGACCTTCCCGTAGCTCATCGCGATGATCATCCACTCCAGGTACAGCGCGCAGACCGCCCAGCCGAGCAGTCGGGGTGCACGCCCGGTCGCGGCGAGCACCGCGAGCAGCAGTAACGCCCAGAAGATCACCGTCACCAGCGTCTCGGTTGGCGTCGGCAGGGGGAGCAGTCGGCCGATCAGGAGCGGCTGGTACAGCTCGCCGGGCACGCTGACCCGGGTGCGCACCCAGGGAGTGAAGATCACCAGGTCGGCGGCGACGAAGAGGTAGATCACGGTGCGGAACGCGGCGATGCGACCGCGCGGCACCGCCTCGGTCAGCCAGCGGCTCATCGCGGGGCCTGCCAGCGGACCACTGTCTCGTCGGTGTGCTGGCCGGTTGGCCGGCCGGCACGGATGCCGTGCCAGCGGATGACGATGCGGACCTCGATCAGCGCGGCGGCATCCGGGTGGCGTTCGGCGTACGCGTCGGCGACCTCGGCGAGCAGCGCCGGCTCGGCAGCGTACCGGCTCTGCTGCCCCTCGATCTCGGCCCGGCGGATGCCGGTCGCGGCCTGGTCGAGGTCGACCACGGCGCCCGTGCTGTTCACCCCCTCGACGCGGGTGTCCGGGGCGGGTGCGTTCGGCGGGTTGGAGGTGGAGTACATCCGGAACGGGCCGAACGGGAAGTCGTCGTCGCTGCCCCAGAAGGTGCCGACCAGCAGCAGGACGAGAGCGAGTGCGGTCGCGCCCAGCCGGGTCACGCGCCCGCGGGTGGTCAGGGTCTCCATCAGGTCGTGACGATACGGGATGTACCGGCCGCGTCGGGTCCCTCCGACGGTCAGTTGGGCCTGCCCAGGCAGGTGATCACGGAGCGGGACGTCGAAGGCCGGACCCGTGTCGGGCCCGGCCTTCGGATGCCGTCGTGGCGACGACTCAGTGCTTGTGCTCGGCCAACTGCTTACGAACGTCGTCCATGTCCAGGGCCTCGACCTGCTCGATCAGGTTTTCCAGAGCGGACTCCGGAAGGGCGCCCGGCTGGGAGAAGACGATCACGCCGTCGCGGATCGCCATGATCGTCGGGATCGACCGGATGTCGAACTTGGCGCCCAGCTCCTGCTGAGCCTCGGTGTCGACCTTGCCGAAGACGATGTTCTGGTGCTTCTCCGAGGAGCGCTCGTAGACCGGAGCGAACCGCTTGCACGGACCACACCAGTCGGCCCAGAAGTCGACCAGGACGATGCCGTCGTTGCCGGTCACCTCGTCGAAGTTCGCCGAGGTCAGCTCAACGGTTGCCATTGCACTCTCCGATCACCGCGGTTTGTCTACGTCCCGTAGAACCAGGGCTGACCGTATCGAATTCCCGGGCGGTCGGGCCCGAAACGTGACCAGCCTGCCGGTGGGTGTCGGGAGTCATCGACCCACGTCTGTTCATCTCGATCTGCGGAACGCAAATGCATGACGCACTTGCGTGACCTGCGGTGATGGGAGCGGTTCCAGGGAGATCCACCCGTCGGAGCTCTACGAATCGGTAACTTGGCACCTGACGAGGAGGTATCCGGCCTGCGGAGATCGCCGATCAACCTCCGGTCCGTCACCGAGAGTAGTGTTACAAAAAGATAAATGTGACCTCGATCTCTGTTGGACCTACGCTTCCGTAGGGCAGAATTCACCGCATCAGAGCGTGGGCGGCGGGTGCCGGGGAGGGCCCCGCCGCTCATTGCGTCTCCCCCCTGGTGAGTGACCGGTGTGACATTTCCGCCGTCGCCGCTCCCGGCCGGTTTCCTTAACCTTCGGTAAGGCATGCTGTGCCGAACTCCATCGCCGCCCGTCGAAGGGGACCAGGATGCAGTTCGGCCGCTACTACGAGGAGTTCGAGGTCGGCGCGGTCTACCGGCACTGGCCGGGCAAGACCGTGACCGAGTACGACGACCACCTCTTCTGCCTGCTCACCATGAACCACCACCCGCTGCACCTGGACGCGCACTACGCGGCGACGGCCAGCCAGTTCAAGCGCAACGTCGTGGTCGGCAACTACATCTACTCGCTGCTGCTCGGCATGTCGGTGCCCGACGTGAGCGGGAAGGCGATCGCCAACCTCGAGGTCGAGTCGCTGCGACACGTCGCGCCGACCTTCCACGGCGACACCATCTACGGCGAGACCACAGTGCTGGACAAGCGTGAGTCCGGCTCGAAGCCCGACCGGGGCGTGGTGTCGGTGGAGACCCGTGGCTACAACCAGGACGGCACGATGGTCTGCGTCTTCCGGCGCAAGGTCATGGTCCCCAAACGGGAGTACGCGGCCAGCGCCATCCCCGACGGAGTGGACCCCGAGCGGCCCAGCTTCCCCGAGCCACGCTGAACGGCCCGGCCGCCGCACTCCAGGTGCCCTCTCGCGACAGCGGGTCTGCGGGAAGGGGCGCTGTCCGGGTCGCGGGGGACATATGCTGGCGCCGGAGGTTCCGATGAGCCACTCCGTCGCCGGAGAGCCGCCCTCTGCCGGCCGCCGCGCCGCACCCCTGACCACCGCTGTCTACTCAGCCACCGAGTGGGATCTGCTCATCAGCCTGCCCGGTCGGGTTCTCGTGACCGCGGCGGCTTCCGGCCCCGGTCGCACGGACCGGGGGGTCCTGGCGAATCTGGCCGGCCTGGACGCCGTGGCCGCGGGCCGAGCCTTCGACAGCGATCTGGTCCGCGCGGTGGTCGCCGCGATCTACGCCCGTCCCGACGGCACCCCACCGCCCGCCGAACGGCTCACCGACCTGGTGGGCCTGCTGGCCGCCTGTCGGGCCGCGAGCCGGGTCCTCAGGCGGCGCGCCGACCCGGCGGACTCGGCCGCGTACCGCCAGTGGGTGCAGTCGGTCGCGGCCCGGGTCTGTCGGGCGGTGCCCGGCCCCGGCGAGCGCCGGGAGGACCAACCCACCACCCCGGCCGACCGGCGCTTCCTGGACCACCTCGGTGCGGCGCTCGGCCTGGGCTGACCGGCGGGCCGTCGCACCGCGCCCTGGCCCGGTCCGTACCCTCTGATGACCGTGACCGACGACCAGCCTGAGGTGGGCGTGGGCCCCTGGCCGGGGGACCCACCGGACGACCCACGGTACGACCCGCAGTTGCTGGCGGAGGGGGACCGGCGCAACGTCGTCGACCGCTACCGCTACTGGCGGCACGAGGCGATCGTCGCCGACCTGGACCGGCACCGGCACGGCTTCCACGTCGCGATCGAGAACTGGCAGCACGACTTCAACATCGGCACGGTGGTCCGCAACGCCAACGCGTTCAACGCCGCCGAGGTGCACATCGTCGGGCGGCGTCGGTGGAACCGGCGCGGCGCCATGGTGACCGATCGCTACCAGCACGTGCGGCACCACGAGACGATCGAGGAGTTCGTCGCCTGGGCGGGGGAGCGCCGGCTGCCGGTGTTCGGCATCGACAACCTGCCCGGGTCACGCCCGCTGGAGACCGGCACCCTGCCCCGGCACTGTGTGCTGCTGTTCGGCCAGGAGGGGCCCGGTCTCTCCGCGCCCGCCCGGGCCGCGTGCGACAGGCTCTACTCCATCGCCCAGTACGGCTCGACGAGGTCGATCAACGCGGGCGTGGCCAGCGGTATCGCGATGCACGCCTGGATTCGTGCCCACGCCGGCACGCCACCGGACTGAGCCACGCCCGGTGCCGAATCGGACGTTCCGGCTTGACGTGCCGGCGGTACCGGAGAACGGTGGGGATGTGAGTGTCGCGGTGAGTTGTCCGAGATGCGGGGGCCCGGTACGGGCGCCGGATCTGATGCACACCGACTCGAGGTGTCTGCGGTGCGGCCCGGTGCCGCCGCTGCACGTGCCCGAGCACATCGGAGCGGAGATCGTGGCGAGCGTGGTGGAACGGATCACCACGACCGCGGATCCGCCGGTGACACCGTTGTGGTGCCCGTGGCCGCTGCCCACCGGCTGGACTCTCACCGGCGTGGCGTACGCCGGGGACGAGCGGACGGGTGTGCGGGCGACCGCGGTGGCCTGCGCGGGCCCGGCGCCACTCGGCGGCGGCCCGGCCGATCTGGTCTTCGTGGCCGAGGAGCCGGGCGTCGGCCTGGGCACCCGGCTCGCCGGTCTGGCCGGCCCGGATCCGGGGCCGGAGTTGGCCGACGCGCTGACCGACCCGGGGCCGGGTCACCCCGATCATGTGGGCCAGGCCAGGATCAGGGTCGGCGGGCACCCAACTCCACTGTGGTTGGTGAATTCTCCAACAGATCGAAGCGCGTACGCCGGCGAGGCTCGGGGAATGTGGCTCCATGCGATAGCCTGGCCGGCGAGTGCGGGTCATCTGCTCGCGGAAGATGTCGTGTTACACGACCTGACCGAGTGGACTCCGCCCGAGCTCGTGTACGGCGCACCGTGCCCGTATTTGTCCGGGAGGGCTTGACAACCCATCCGGATTGACGGAGAACGGACGCAGATATTCACTGTACGACACCACACTGATACTCTGGGTGCCGCTGCGGTAATGGGACCCGGCGCCGCGCGAGAGGATGGCCCGCCATGGTCAAGAAGGTCCTCACCTGGGCCGGAGTTGCATTCTTGATCTTCTTCGTCGCCTATCGGCCAAACTCTGCGGCAGACGTGTTCAAGTCGCTCGGCGGCGGGATCATGGATATTGCCCAAGGGTTCGGCGACTTCTTCACCAGCCTCGTCGCTTAACCGCCGATGGGCAGCCCCTCCGGACCACCCTTCGACCCGGACGACCCCGACCGGGAGCGTCGCGAGCGCGACACCGAGCCGATCCCGCGGATCGGGCCTGATGACGGCCCGGGCTACGGGGCCGGTCCCGGCCTGTCCGACGGTCCGTCCCTTTCGGACGACGTCGGCTATGGCGACGGGCCCGGCTATGCCGGCCAGGGTCGGTCGGGTCGAACGTGGGTTCGTGATCCGGAGGCCGGCTACCAGCAGCCGCAGATCTCCGAGGACGAGCTGGCGGGGTTGCGCGCCGACGCGACAGGTGCGACTCCACGGCGGGTGCTGCCCCTGGAAGACGAGCCCAGCTCGCTCGTCGCCCGCTACCTCTTCCCCACCGAGCGCTACCGGGGTGAGTGGAAGCGGCACTGGATCCACCTCACCAACCCGCTGCTCATCGGCGTCGCGGCGACCTTCGTGCTCGGCTATCTCTCCGGCTTCCTCGCCGGCAACGACGTCGGCGCGTTGACCACCATCGCCGTGCTGCTCTGGTTCGGGGTGATGGGCTGGGTGGCGTGGAAGGTCGCCGACTGGTGGTATGACCGTTTCATCCTGACCAACAAGCGGGTCATGGTGGTCAACGGCATCGTCACCCGCAAGGTGGCGATGATGCCGCTGGTCCGGGTCACCGACATGAAGTACGAGCAGACGCCGACCGGTCGCGCGCTCAACTACGGCACCTTCGTGCTGGAGTCCGCCGGCCAGGAGCAGGCGCTCCGCGAGATCAAGAATCTGCCCAACCCGAACGAGCTCTACCTGCGTGTGGTCGAGGAGATGTACGAGCCGCAGGCGGTCGAGGCCCGGCTCGGCAAGGAGGCCGACGAGGCCAAGGCCGACGACGGGGCGTGAAGGTTTTCGACCGAACATCGGAGCAAGTGCGCACCTTTCGTCATGGACCAGACCGCCTCTGACGTGGCACTCTGCCAGGACGGCTGGGGTGTGGAGGTGGGCGGTGGCGAGCAGGGACTCGTTGGAGGAGCAGTTCCGCGAGTTCGTCGCGGCCCGCTCCGCCGCGCTCCTGCGCACCGCCTATCTGCTCACCGGCGACTGGGCCACGGCCGAGGATCTGCTCCAGACGGCACTGACCAAGACCTACCTGGCGTGGAAGCGGCTCGGGGGGATCGAGGCCGTCGAGCCGTACGCCCGACGTGTGATGGTCAACACATCGACGAGTTGGTGGCGCCGACGCTGGCACGGTGAACGCCCCACCGAGGTGCTGCCGGAGCGGGCCGGTGTCGACGAGATCTCGCAGCAACTCGACCGGGATCTGCTCTGGCGGCATCTCCGGCTGCTGCCCCAACGCCAGCGGGCGGTGCTGGTGCTCCGCTACTACGAGGACATGTCGGAGGCGCAGACCGCCGCGATGCTGGACATCTCCCCGGGCACGGTGAAGAGCCAGGCGTCCCGAGCGCTGGCCACGCTGCGCCGTCGGATGGGCGCCGACGCACCGGACCTGACCGCCAGCGGCCGCGCCGGTCGGTCGGCCACCGCCGGCAACGCCCCTCGGTCGGCGTCAGCCGGTACCGGCCGGTCGGCAGCCGGCGCCGCCCGGTCCGGCGGCTCGGGTGCCCCCAGCGGTCGGGTTCCGGCCGCCGGTGCCGCCGCCACGCCGACAGCCCGGCAGGCGGTCGACCGACCCGTGCCCCGTCCGGCCGCGCCGCAGCCGATCGGTCCGCAGGTCGTGCTCCCCTCCGCCCCGGCGGCCGTGCCCGTCGGCACGGGCTCCGGGGAACCGCAGTGAACGCTTTTCCCGGCCAGTCCGACAACCTGACGGACGGGCCGCGGCGTTCTTACCAGGTGCGGCCGGACGAGCTGGAAGGTGCGGTGCGGGAGACCCTCTCGCACCAGGTCGCCCTTGCCCGCCCACTGGGCGTCGACCCGGCGGGCCAGGCCATCCGCCGCGCGAACCGGATCCGGCGTCGGCGTACCGCGGCTGGTGTCGCCGTCGCGGCGGTCGTCACCGTCCTGCTCAGCGCCGGCATGGCGCGGCTCGGTGCCGAGACCGGGCGCGACGGGACGCCGATCGTGGTGATCGGTGATCCGGACCTGGCCAGCCGGCCCATCCCGACGGCCAGTGCGCCCGGCACCGATCCCGCACCCGGCCCGTCGGCGAGTCTGCTCGGGAGCGAGACGCTTGTCAGCGCCGACGGTCGACGGCTGGTGCTGCACGACGTCGGGCCGGCCGAACGTGCCCAACTCCTGCCCGGTGGCAACGGTTGGCTGGTGGTCGGCACGCCGACCGCCGCCGGCCGCTCCCTCTGGACCGTGCAGGGCGACGGTCTCGTGCAGGTGTTGCTGGCCGGAGCCGGTCCGATCGTCCTGGCGGCGGACAGCGCCCAGGTCGCCTGGCGGGACGGCAGCGACCTGTTGGTGGCGGGCGTGGTCGGCAATCAGCTCATCGGGGCGGCGCGCACCCCGGTGCCCGCCGGGGCGGTGCCCGTCCGGTTCGTCGGCGACAGCGTGCTGGTCCGACCCGACCCGGCGGAGGCCGGCCACACCCTGTGGCGGCCCGGCGTGGGGCAGTTGACCGAGGCCGTCGACCAGGAAAGCCTCAACTTCTACGGCCGGCTGCCCGACGGGCGGCTCGTCGGGCAGATCTCCACGGCCGATCCGGGCCGGTCCTGCCTGGCCCTGCTCGACCCGACACGTCAGCTGGACCCGATCCAGACCGGCTGCGGGCCGGACCTCGGCCAGGACGGAGTCGGCGCGGTCTCCGCCGACGGGCGGTGGCTGCTGGTGAACGGGCGGGTCGGCGAGGCCACCCGGGCGCTGCTTGTCGACCTGCGGCGGCTCGGGCCGAACACGACAGCCGTCCCGGCCGGGCCGCCGATGACGGGCGCGATCGTCTGGAGTGACGAGTCCCACGCCTCCTACCTCGATGGTTCCGGCGCGCTGGTCCGGGTCGACGTCGGCCAGGCGCGGGCAGGAACACCCGCCAGTCCCGCCGCCGTGTCCGGTGTGTCGGCCGGGGACCGGCCGGTCCTGGTGGCCGACTTCTGACCCGCGCGGTCGAGGTGGCCTCCGTGAGCCGGGCTCGGTTGTTCCTCGGTAGCGTCGGGCGGTGACCTCGCGTACCGGCTCCGCCCCGCGTATCGACCTGCACGCCCACTCGACTGCCAGCGACGGCACGCTGCCCCCGGCTGACCTGGTACGCGCTGCCGCCACGGCGGGGCTGGACGTGCTCGCGATCACCGACCACGACACCACCGCCGGCTGGGCGCCGGCCGTGGACGCGCTACCGCCGGGGCTACGCCTGGTCCGGGGCGCGGAGCTGTCCTGCCGGTGGTCCGGCACTCGGCCTGCGGTGCCGCTGCACCTGCTCGCGTACCTGTTCGACCCGGAGCACCCGGAACTGGTGGCCGAGCTGGGCCGGGTGCGGGCCGCCCGAGAGGAGCGCGGCGAACGGATCGTCGCGCTGCTGCGCGCCGACGGCATCGACGTGAGCTGGCCGGACATCCTGGCGGGTGCCGCCGGCGGCACCGTGGGCCGCCCGCACATCGCGCAGGCGTTGATCCGGGCCGGCCTGGTCGGCAGCACCCGGGAGGCATTCGGCCCGGACTGGCTGGGCGAACGCTACCGGCTGCCCAAGGACGACATCGACGTGTTCCGGGCGATCCACCTGGTCCGGTCGGCCGGTGGCGTGCCGGTCTTCGCCCATCCCCGGGCCACCCGGCGCGGTCGGGTGGTGCCCGACGAGTTGATCGCCGAGCTGGCCGCCGCGGGGCTGGCCGGGCTCGAGGCCGACCACGAGGACCACAGCCCGGCCGAACGGGAGCACGTCCGGGCGCTCGCCGCCGAGCTGGGCCTCTTCGTCACCGGCTCGTCGGATTTCCACGGAACCCACAAGACCGTCCAGCTCGGTGCCTTCACGACGGGCGTCGATGCGTACGAGCGGATCGTCGCCGCCGGGGTGACCGAGGTCGCTTCGGGGTGATCCGGGTATTTCGCCCACTGCGGCGCGGCTAGGTTGATCACGTGGATCTGAAGCTGTTCGGCGAGGTCTTCGTGACTCTGCTGGTGATCACCGACCCGCCGGGCATGATGCCGATCTTCCTGGCGCTGACCGGCCCGCTGCCGGCCCGCGACCGCAACCGGGCCGCCTGGCAGGCCGTCACGCTGGCGTTGGGCGTGATCGTGGTCTTCGCCGTGGCGGGGCAGACCCTGCTGGACTACCTGCACGTGGACCTGCCGGCGTTGCAGGCCGCCGGTGGGTTGCTGCTCGTGCTCGTCGCACTGGAGTTGCTCACCGGAAAGACCGACGGCCCGAGCTCGGACGCCACCTCGAACATCGCCCTGGTGCCACTGGGCACCCCGCTGCTGGCCGGCCCGGGCGCCATCGTGGCGACCATGCTCTTCGTTCAGCAGGCCGACGGGTTCGGCGATTTCACGGCCATCGCCGTGGCGATCCTCGCCGTGATGCTCGCGGTCTGGATCGTCCTCCGCTTCTCCGGCGGCATCGTGAAGATCCTCCGCCCGGGCGGGATCGAGGTGCTGACCAGGATCGCCGGCCTGCTGCTGGCGGCGATCGCCGTGCAGCTCATCGCCGACGCGGTGTTCGCCTTCGTCACCCAGTACGTGAACATGACCTGACCGGCTCCCGCACGGTGTCGGGGGTGGATGGCAGGATCGCAGGCGTGCGACGATCCTCCTCAGCGGGACGGCCGGCGGCCGGTGGCCGGGCTCCCCGACAGCGCGCCGGCGGCGCCGAGCAGCTCGGTTTCGAGGGCATGCCGGAGCGCCTCTTCGTCTGCACACCGAGCAAACTCGGCGCGTACGCGGACTGCCCACGCCGCTACCGCTACTCCTACGTCGACCGCCCGGCCCCGCCCAAGGGCCCGCCGTGGGCGCACAACTCGCTCGGTGCCAGCGTGCACACCGCCCTGAAAAACTGGTATGCGCTGCCTGCCGACCGGCGCCGCCCCGAAGCGTTGGCCACTCTGCTCAAGGGCACCTGGGTCCGCGAGGGTTACCGCGACGACGAGCAGGAGCGGTCCGCCTTCCGGCGGGCGTTGGGTTGGTTGGAGGGCTACGTCGAGACGCTGGAGCCGGATGCCGACCCGCTCGGCGTGGAGCGGGTGGTGGCGGTCAAGACCGCCGTGCTGGCGTTCAACGGCCGCGCCGACCGGATCGACTCGCGTCCCGGTCCGGACGGGCCCGAGCTGGTCATCGTCGACTACAAGACCGGTCGCACCGGTCTGGACACGGACGACGCCCGGGGTTCGCAGGCGTTGGCGCTCTACGCGTACGCGGCCGAGCGGGTGTTCCGCAAGCCGTGCCGTCGGGTGGAGCTGCACCACCTGCCGACCGGCACGGTCGCCGGCCACGAGCACACCGTCGAGTCGCTGGCCCGGCAGTTGACCCGCGCGGAGGAGACGGCCCGCGACATCATGGCCGCCGAACGGGCGGTCGCGGACGGCACCGACGCGGACGAGGCGTTTCCGGTGGCACCCGGCCCCCGCTGTGGCTGGTGCGACTTCCGGCGGCACTGCCCGACCGGGGCGCAGGTGCCGGGCAAGGAGCCGTGGGCGGCCATGGACCGGCCCGCCGACGGCTGACCTGCGACCGCGACGGCCGGGTCAGCCGGCCAGCGAGGTGGCGGCGTGACGGGCGGCCCGCTCCTTGGCGGCCTGGATCAACGGCCCCTCCAGATAGCGGCGGGGCACGGCAGCGAACGCGAGCCGCAGCGCGCGTACCGTCAGGTCCGCCGACACCGCGGTGGTGGGCAGACCGAACCCGCCGTACATCCGGCGCGCCCAGGCCGGCAGCAGCGCGAAGGCGGTGCCGGCGATCCCCAGGTACGCCCAGCGTGGTGGGCCGAGGGTGAGCCCCAACCGGGCCGGCAGGCTGAGCTTCCACGGCAGCGGCGGGGCGGTGAGGAAGAGCGCCGTCTCGGCGGCCTCCCGGGTCATCCGTAACTGCGGGCGTACCGCCTCGTAGTAGTCGGCGACCTCGGCCGCGGTGCCGGGCACGGTGGCCGGGTCCAGACCGACCAGGGCGGCCGCGCGGCGCTGCTCGGTGTAGTAGCCGTCCACCTCGTCGTCGGTGAGCGGCAGCCCGGCTCGCCGGGCCGTGTCGAGGAACGACTCGACCTCGGTGACGTGCACCCAGCGCAGCAGGTCCGGTTCGTCGATCCGGAACTCCTCGCCGCTGAACAGGTCGGTGGCGCGCAGCCGGTTGTGCAGCCGGCGCAGCCGGGCGCCGGCCGCCTCCGCCTCGGCGGTGGTCCCGTAGACGGTGGTCGCGACGTAGGTCGAGGTGCGGACCAGGCGACCCCAGGCGTCGGTGCGGTAGTTGCTGTTCTGCGCGACCCCGGCCATCGCCCGGGGATGCAACGCCTGCAGGTAGAGCGAGCGCAGGCCGGCGACGATCAGGATCGGCTCCTCGTGCACCTTCCACGTGACCGAACCCGGACCGAAGAGGCCGAGGTCATCGGAGTCCACCGCCCAAGAGTGCCACGCGCGAGCCGACCCCGCCGGGCACGTCCCGTCGATGCCGCCGGGTCACACGTCGGCGGAGCGGCGCGCCCGGCAGTCCGGGCAGAGACCCCAGAAGGTCACCTCCGCCTCGTCCACCTCGAACCCGTGCGACACGTTCGGTTCCAGACAGGGCGCGCTGCCCACCGCGCAGTCGATGTCGGCGATCTCGCCGCAGCTTCGGCAGACCACGTGATGGTGGTTGTCGCCGACGCGTGCCTCGTAACGGGCGGGGCCGCCGGCCGGCTCGATCCGGCGGGACAGCCCGGCCCGGGACAGGGCACCCAGCACGTCGTACACCGCCTGGGTGGAGACCGAGTCGAGGCGTTCCCGGACGCGCCGGCTGGTCTCGTCGACCTCCAGGTGGCCTCCGCCGGCCAGCACGTCGAGCACCGCGAGGCGTGGCCGCGTGACACGCAGGCCCTTCGATCGCAGCAGCTCCTCGGCGGACATTCGCCAATGACAGCACGCGCGACCAGCATCGACAACCGTCGCCCGGCTCGGGTGGTCACCGACACAGCCACGAAGATCAGGGGCGCGGCCCTCCAACAGTGAACCCGATCGACACCGCGCGCGTGTGACCGGTCGAGAGCCTGGGGGGCGGCCGGCGGACCGTACGCTGACCCTCTCCTGACCATGATCCACCTGGAGGGGTTCGATGTTCGAGGAGATCCTGGGTCTACCGGCGCACGTGATGGTGGTCCACGCGGTTGTCGTGTTCGTGCCGCTGCTGGCGGTGTTGGCCATCGCGTACGTGGGGCTGCCGCGGTGGCGGCAGCGGCTGGACTGGGCCCTGGGCCTCCTCGCCGTGGCCGCGCCGGTGACCGCCTTCGTGGCCGTCAAGTCGGGTGAGGCGTTCACCGACGCGCTTGTCGCCCGGGGTTTCCAGGGTCAGATCCTCGACCAGATCTTCGAGCACTCCCGCTACGGCGACATCCTGTTCCGCATCGTGGTGTCGCTCGGGATCGTGGCCATCCTCCTGCTGGTGGCGACAAGTGGGCACCCCCGGGTGCCGCAACTGCCGGCGCTCGTCACCCCCGTGCTGGCGGTGGCGGTCGTGGCGCTGTCCATCGCCGCCCTGGTCTACGTCTACCTGACCGGCCACAGCGGCGCCGAGGCCGTCTGGGGCACCACCCTCTGACCTGCTCCGCTCGCCGCTCTAGAAGATGATCCGCGAGCAGAGCAGGCAGACCACGACCACCAGCACCACGCCGGCCGCCACACCGAAGCCGTAGGTGACCCGCTGCGAGCGCTGCTCAGCCACGTCCAGGTCGGCCATGTCCTGCGGCGGCAGCCGTCGCGGCGGTGCCGGCCGCAGGTGTACGGGTGGTCGCCAGCCGCTGGGCGGCGGCACGCTCGGCGGCGGGCCGGCATACCCGCTCGCCGGCGTGTTGGTGGACGGGGCGGAGGGCTGGTCGGCCACCGCGTCGTCACCGGTGCCGGGCCGTCGCCAGTAGTCGTCCGGGTTGCTGCCACCGCTGGGGGTCGTCACGCCGTCCGACGCTACCAACGCGGCCGGCGGCCCGTCCGTTTCTGCACGGCGTGCCACCGTCGGCGACGGTCCGCTGCGCTAGTCTTGCCGCTCGTGAGCACCATGGACCCCGGCACCCCGGCCGCGCGCGGCGACGACGACCGCACCGTCGACCTGAGCGAAGACCTCGTGGTGCTGCCCGAGCAGACCTCCGACGACACCGACCGGGGCTGGGGCGAGCGGGTGGACGGCAACGACGACTGGCTGCTCGCCGAACGCCCTCCGCACTGGGGCTGACCGCCCGGCCTTGGTCGGGTCGGCAGCGGTGCGCAGGTCGGTGATCAACTCGGCTTCACGGAAACCGGGGTGTCCGGCCAGCTTGGATAGCGCGACTTTCATGAACCCGAGTTGATCAAGGTCCTGCTGCCGACCGAGGCGCAGCGGGCGGGTCAGGACGCGGAACTGGCCGCCGGGGCCTTGCCGCCGCTCGACCCGCCGGACGAGGACGAGCCCGACGAGGACGACCCGGACGACGAGCCCGACGACGAGGACGAACCCGAGGACGAACCCGACGACGAGGACGAACCCGACGACCCGGAGTCGCCACCCGAGGACGAGGACGACGACTCGGACTTCGCCGGCTTGCTGGCCGTGCCGCCGGCGGTCGCCTCGGAGCCGGACGCCCGCGAGTCGGTGCGGTAGAAGCCCGAGCCCTTGAAGACGATGCCGACCGAGTTGAAGACCTTGCGCAGCCGCCCCTGACACGCCGGGCACTCGGTCAGCGGCTCGTCAGAGAAGGACTGCACCGCCTCGAGCTGGTGACCGCACGTGGTGCAGGCGTACTGGTACGTGGGCACGTTCTCCTCCGGATCTGGGCTCAGCCAGTTGGCACTCGACGTATTCGAGTGCCAATGGTGCGTCATTCGCCCCGGGTTCGTCCAGCGGACGTGTGGGGCGCGACACCGTGCGGGGCACCCGGGCCGGCGTCAAGCGTACGCACCCCGTCGGCGGGGGTGACGACCGCGCGGACACGACGGTCGTGCGGTTCCGCCGGCAGCGCCTCGACCAGCTCACCGTCGTGCAGGGGCACCACCGTCAGCGTCGCCTCGGGCACCCGGGCGAGTGCCCGGTCGTACGAGCCGCCGCCGCGCCCGAGTCGCCGACCGAGGCGGTCGACCGCGAGAGCCGGTACGACCACCAGCTCCGCCTCCGCCACGGAGGCCACCCCGAGGCGGGCCCCGGATGGCTCCCGGATACCCCGACCCGCGGCGATCAGGGCCCCCGGCCCGGTATACGCCGCCCAGTCCAGATCCAGGTCGTCGAGGAGCACCGGCAGCAGCAACTCGGCGTCGGCGGGAAGTGCCGCCCGCAGCACCTCCGCCAGGTCCGCGCCACCCGGTTCGGAGCCGACCGGCACGTACGCCGTCATCCGGCGCGGGCGCAGTCGGCGTACCAGCGTGACCAGCTCGGCCTGCACGCGCCCGGCGGCGACGGCCCGGGCCGGACCGCTCAGCGACCGGCGGCGGGCAAGCAGCTCGACCCGGGCGTCCCGCTTCGCCGCACGTGTCACTTCCGCTTCATCAGAAAATTCCGCCACGCAACACTCCTGACGCAACGCCTCTCCCACGGTTGCACTGTGTCAGCATCGCAAGCAACGGAGGCGGAACTTCCGGGGGGACCGAGTGACGCTACGCGGGCGGTTGACGGCAGCCTTCCTCGTGGTGGTGCTCGGCCCGGTCCTGCTCGGCGCGCTCTTCGTCGCCTCCACCGTCACCGCCGTCGACCGCAGCCGCTCCACCGAGCGCCTGGCGGTGGCGGCGTCCACCGTGCGGACCTCGGTCGACGCGCTCTGCCAGCAGCTCCGGGCCGCCGCCGACGTGGTGGCCCTCACCACCGATCCGGCCGTCGCCGCCGCGCAACTGGTCGGCCGGGGCCTGGTCACCGCGGTGCTGATCACCGACGTGGCCGGCCAGGTCAGCTACGTCTCGCCCGGCGCGCCGTCGACCCCGTGGCGGGACTGCACCGGCCCGGCCACGGAGGTGACAAGTCCGGTCCGCGCGCTGGCCGCCCACGTCGACCTCCGCGACCGCGCCGGCGCGCTGCTGGGCACGGTGACCGCCGCGCAACTCGTCGACCCGGCCTTCGTGGCCCGGCTGGCGGCGGTGACCGGGGTGGCGGTCACCCTGCTCGACAGCGGAGCGAGCGCCGCGCGGGTCACCCACACGACCGAGTCCCGGGAGGTACGCGACGCGGTGCTGGCCGCCGCCAGCACCGCCGACGGCGAGCGGGTGACCGAGACCAGCCAGGGCCGGTACGTGCGCAGGATCGGCCCGTCGGACGCGCAGCCGCTGCCCCTGGTGGTCTCCGTGCCCAGTGAGCGACCGCCGGGGCTGCACGCCACGCTGATCGGGGTGGTCGTGGTGGCCGCGCTGCTCGCCGTGCTGACCGCCTGGCGGCTGGCCCGGGTGACCACCCGGCCGTTGGTGGAGTTGGCCGGTGCGGTCGACCGGGTGGCCCACGGCGACCTGACCGCCCGCGTGCCGGTACGCAGCCGCGACGAACTGGGCCGGCTGGCCGCCGCGTTCAACCGGATGACCCGGGAGACCGGCTCCTACGTCGCGGCGCTGACCAGCAACCGCGACCAGCTCCGCGGTCACCTCGCGGTGCTCGGCGACACCCTGGCCAGCACGCACGACCTGCAACGCATCCTGCGGGTGATCCTGCGCAGCGCCATCGGCGCCACCGGCGCGCGTGCCGGCGCGGTGCTGCTGGTGGAGACCGGCGGGGTGCTCGTCGCGCAGTGCACCGAGGGGTTGGACGGGCGCTGGCCGGAGGTGGACGCGGACGGGTCGCCGACGCTCCGGGTGCCGGTGGGCGTCGGCGTCGTCGGCGCCGTCGCCGCCACCGGGGAACCGCAGCGGGGCAGGGCGGAGCCGACCGACGCCCCGTCGGTCGAGCCACGCTGCCGCACGTACGTGGCGGTCCCGTTCGCCGCCCCGGGAACCGCCGCGGCCACCCTCGGCGGATGCGCCGCCGACGAGGCCGGCGTGGCGGCGGCGCTCGGCGTGCTGGCCCTGTACGACCGGTTGGGCGCCGACGAGTTCGACGACGACGACCTGGTCACCCTGCGCACCTTCGCCGGCCACGCGGCGGTGGCTGTCGACAACGTCCGGGTGCACGAGGAGGCCCAACGACTCTCCCTCACCGACCCGCTGACCGGACTGTGGAACTACCGCTACCTGCGCGAGTCGATCCGGCGGGAGGTGGAACGGGCCAGCCGCTTCGGGCGGATGCTCAGCGTCCTCGCCCTGGACCTCGACCGGTTCAAGGACGTCAACGACACGTACGGGCACGCCGCGGGGGACACCGTGCTCGCCGAGTTCGCCCGGCGGGTGCGCGGCGAGATCCGTGAGGTCGACCTGGCCTTCCGGCAGGGCGGTGAGGAGTTCGTGCTGCTGCTGCCGGAGACCGACGCGCGGGGTGCGGCGATCGTGGCCGAGCGGCTCGGCGCGGCGATCCGCGAGACGCCGATCGCCGTCGAGGCGTACGCCGGGCCGGTGGTGGTGACGGTGTCGGTGGGCATCGCCGTCTACCCGGACAACGGCAGCACCGGGCGGGAGGTGCTGGAGGCTGCCGACGACGCGCTCTACGCGGCCAAGGCCGCCGGCCGCGACACGTACCGGGTCGCCGAGGTACGCCCGGAGGCGGCGACGCGGGAGATTCCGGTGCTCGCGGGGGCCGTGAGCCCACCCGACGGGCTGCCGCGCGCCGGCCAGCCGGTGCCTGCCAACCGGGAGCCGGGCGGGACCGCCCGGTCGGAGCCGGCGGTGGGCGTACCGGAGGGGTCGCCCGCGCACGCCTGGCCCGACCCGGCCGACGACCCGGCGGACATCGACGCGGATGCGGCCCGAGCCGGGCCGGATGGGGCGCGGCCGGGGCCGGGTGGCGGCGCGTCTTCTGGGCCACACCCGCCGCGGCAGAGCCGTGGCCGATAGTCTCGCGGCATGTCGGAGCACTCAGCGAACCCCTCATCGACGGCCGCCGCGACCGGCCGTCCCCTGGCGGTCAAGGCCGTCATCCCGGCCGCCGGACTGGCCACCCGGTTCCTGCCGGCCACCAAGGCGGTGCCCAAGGAGCTGCTGCCGGTGGTGGACCGGCCGGTTCTGCAGTACATCGTCGAGGAGGCCACCCAGGCCGGCATCGGTGACGTGTTGCTGATCACCGGTCGGGGTAAGACGTCGATGGTGGACCACTTCGACCGTCGCCCCGACCTGGAGACGAGGCTGGAGGAGAAGGGCGACACCGAGCGGCTGGCCGCGGTGCGTCGGCCCAGCGAGCTGGCGGAGATCTACACCGTGCGGCAGCCCGAGCAGCTCGGGCTCGGCCACGCCATCGGGTACGCCGAGTCCCACGTCGGCGACCAGCCCTTCGCGGTGCTGCTCGGCGACGAGTTCGTCAAGCCGTCGGAGCCGCTGCTGCCGGCGATGCTGGAGCTGCAGGCCCGCACCGGCGGTGTGGTGCTCGCGTTCTTCGAGGTCGACCCGGCCGAGACCAAGCGGTACGGCATCGCCTCCGTCGAGCCCGCCGAGGCGGAGCTGACCGACATCGGTGAGGTCGTCAAGGTGACCGGGATGGTGGAGAAGCCGCAGCCGCAGGACGCCCCGAGCAACCTCGCGGTGCTCGGCCGGTACGTGCTGCCCGGCAAGATCTTCGACGCGATCCGGCGGACCAAGCCGGGCAGCGGCGGCGAGATCCAACTGACCGACGCGATGGAGTTGCTGCGCACCGAGGGCACTCCGGTGCACGCGATCGTCTACCGGGGCACCCGCTACGACACCGGCATGCCGCTGGGCTACCTCCAGACGGTGGTGCAGATCGCCGCCGAGCGCGAGGACCTGGGCACCGAGTTCCGGTCCTGGCTGGCCGACTTCGTCAAGGCCGACGCGGCAGGCGGATCTGGTACATGACCGCGACGGCCGACGCCGAGGCGGCCGCGAACGAGTTGACGCCGCTCGCCGAGTACCTGGGCAGCGTGCTGCGCAGGTTGCGTGCGCTGCCGCCACTCGACCTCGAGCTCACCCAGGCGCACGGCAACGTCCTCGCCGAGGACGTCGTCGCGCCGCACGCCTTCCCGGCCTTCGACCAGGCGGCAGTGGACGGCTACGCGGCACGCTGGGAGGACATTTCCGGAGGGGGCCGGGGCCCGAGCTACGTCCCGGCCCCCTCCGGCACGCGCGGTGGCCGGACCATCCGGCTCAACGTGGTCGGCGATCTCGGGGCGGCGAGCTGGCGGCCGGTGCGGCTCACCCCGGGCTCGTGCTTCTCGGTGGCCGCCGGGGCGCCGCTGCCGGTGGCCGCCGACGTCGTGGTCCCGGTGGAGTGGACCGACCAGGGCATGGCCGCGGTGGAGATCTTCCGCACCCCCAAGCGGGGGTACGGCGTACGCCGCGCCGGCGAGGAACTGCCCGCCGGCACCCTGCTGGCGCGGGCCGGCACGTACGTGTCCCCGGCCCTGGTCGCGGTCTT
Organism: Micromonospora sp. NPDC048898; assembly: GCF_043198035.1. Lineage (NCBI taxonomy): Bacteria > Bacillati > Actinomycetota > Actinomycetes > Micromonosporales > Micromonosporaceae > Micromonospora > Micromonospora sp. NPDC048898. The sequence goes on along the minus strand of NZ_JBICUF010000001.1, from coordinate 1,241,309 downwards.
CGCCGCCACCGGCATCGGGCACGTGGTCGTCCGGCCCAGTCCGCGGGTGGTCATCGTGGCCACCGGTGACGAACTCGTCGACGTGGGTCGGGGCAGTCAGCCCGGGCAGGTCGTCGACGCGAACTCGCACGCGCTGACCGCTGCCGCGGCCGAGGTGGGCGCACTGGCGTACCGGGTGGGCATCTGCGACGACGACCCGGAGGGGCTGCGCGGGCTGCTGGAGGACCAGACCCTGCGCGCCGACCTCATCATCACCACCGGGGGCACCGGCACCGGCCCCGGCGACATGGTGCGCCGCATCCTGTCCCGCCGCGAGGGCGGCCGTGCCGGGCCGGTCACGTTCACCGACGTGGCGCTCTATCCCGGCACCGCGCTCGGGTTCGGCACGGTCGGCGCCGAGGAGGTGCCGGTGGTCTGCCTGCCCGGCGACCCGGGCGCCGCGCTGATCGGCTTCGAGGTGCTGGCCCGCCCCGCCATCCAACTGCTCGCCGGCGCCGAGCCGGTGTTCCGTCCCAGCGTGCGGGCGCACCTGCTGGAGACCGTGTCGTCCCCGGCAGGGTTGCGCGAATTCCGACCGGCGCACGTCGCCGAGCGGCGCGGTGGCGGATACACGGTCCAGCCACTCAGCGGTGGGCCCTTCACCCTCTCCGGGCTGGCCGAGGCCAACGGGCTGCTGGTGCTCGGTGAGCGGGTCACCACCGCCGCCGCCGGCTCCACCGTGGACGTCCTGCTGCTCGACCGCCGCCGATGACGGTTGTCCGCTCGGTCGGCCCGGTCGGCTCGGTCCGCTCGGCCGGCTCGGTCCGCTCGCGGTCGGCCTCCGCGCCGCGTGGTCGCCGGACCACCGCGGGTCCACTTGCGCACGACACGGTCCCGCGCGGGAGACTGTGCGGGTGAGTCTCTTCGGACCCGCGCGGTCACCCGGCTGGCCGGTGGAGTTGGCCGACGGCCCCGTGTTGCTGCGGCCCTACCGGCGCTCCGACGCCGCCACGTGGTCGGAGATCCGGCGGGCCAACCGGGCCTGGCTGGCGCCCTGGGAGTCATCCTTGCCCGGCGGCTGGGACGAGCTGAACTCACCCGCCGCGTTCCGCTGGGTGCACCGCGACCAGCGACGCTCGGCCCGAGCGGGTGACGGCATGCCATTCGCGGTCTGCCTGCGTGAGGCCAACCGGGACCGGCTGGTCGGGCACATCAACGTGGGCAGCATCGTGCGACGGGCGCTCTGCTCCGGTTATGTCGGCTACTGGGTGGACGCCCGGGTCGCCGGGCAGGGCGTGATCCCGACGGCGCTCGCCCTCGCCGTGGACCACGCGTTCGGTCCGGGCGGGCTGCACCGGGTGGAGGTCAACATCCGCCCGGAGAATCGCCCGTCGCGGCGGGTGGTGGAGAAGCTGGGCTTCCGCGAGGAGTCGTACCACGTGCGCTACATGCACATCGACGGCGCGTGGCGCGACCACATCGGATACGCGATGACGAGTGAGGAGATCGCCGCCGAGGGTGGCCTGCTGGCCCGCTGGCATCGGGTACGCGCCAACGCCCGGTAGAGGCCGTCCCACGGACGGGATCGGCGCGGCGTGGCGGCATCCTGGTCGGCGCGCCGTAACCTCAAGTAACTGCAAGCTGCGGCAAGCGCTCCCCGGCCGGACGATCCACGCACCCAGGCGCGATCGGTGGAAGATCCTGCGGTCGGGCGACGGTTGCTCCGAATTCGGTGACGGGAGGGGTGAGGGTGCCGACCTCGGTGCTCCTCGCCGTCCTCGCCGCCGCCGGCCTGCTCGCCCTGGCCCCGGCGCTGGTTCGCCGGTACGACGCCACCGAGCGGTTGGTGGCGGAGCGGGCGCAGTCGACGGCGCGGGTGCTCCAGCGCCGCCGGCGGCGCCGTACTGTGCCGGGTCGGAGCCCGGTCCACCCTCCGCGCGCACTTGTCGTCACCCTGAGCGAGGATGCGGCCACCGGAGCGTTGACCGCACCGGTCTCCGCACCTCCGGCCAGCCGCCGCTCCGGTCGCCTGCGCGCCGTGCCGCCGGCATCGAAGCGGTCCCGCCGCCGCCCGCCGCCCCGCCGCCAGCACACCCCCGCCGTCTACCGGCGTCGTCGGGTGCTCGCCGCTCTGCTGCTGCTCAACGTCGTCGAGCTGGTCGGCGTGCTGTTCGCCAGCCCCGGTTTCTGGATCGGCTTCGCGGTCACCTTCCTGCTCCTGGCCGTCTACGTCGTCCACCTGCGCGGTCGCGCCCTCGCCGGGCGTCGCCGCCGCCGCGCCCGGGCCCGGGAGGCGGCCTGGCTGGCCGCCCGGCAGGCCGAGGTGCGCCGGGAACAGGCCCGCCGGGCTGCGGCCCGCCGAGAGGCGCAGCGCCGCCTGGCGGCCCAACGCGAGGGGGTACGCCGAGCCGCGATGGGCCTGGACCGCCCCGGCGACCTGCCAGCGGCGGTCAACGGTGGCTCGGTCTCGTACCGACGGTCCGGCGGGCTACGCGGGCGCCCCTACGAGGCCGGCCGAGGCGCCTGACCGCCGACGCCCTTGGGTCCCGGCCTGGGTCCCGGCCGGTGGCTCGGCCTGGGTCCCGGCCGGTGGCTCGGCCTGGGTCCCGGCCGGTGGCTTGATCAACTCGGGTTTCAGGAAAGTGGGGTGTCGGGGCGTCCCGGATGCCCCGGTTTGCAGGAACCCGAGTGGATCTCCGGGTTGGGCGGAGCGCCGCACCGGGGGCGGATTCGCGGTGGGAGCCGGCGACCTGTTAGCCTTGCTGCCGGCCCGCCCGGTGTAAGCCGGGTGGGACCGAAGCCGGTTCGCCGGTGGGGGGCTGTGGCGCAGACTGGTAGCGCACCTCGTTCGCATCGAGGGGGTCAGGGGTTCAAATCCCCTCAGCTCCACCAAGAAGCAGCAGGTCAAGGGCGGGTTTCCGGATGACGGGGAACCCGCCCTTGATCATTTGTCAGCGTCTCGTCAGCAGGACGAAGCCCCAGACACAGCATGACGTTGGCCGACAGCTACGCGTGCTGCGTGATGAAGACCCCGGCCCTAAGCCCCACGAGCGCGGACACCTGTATCTGGCTGCTCAACCCCTGGCGACACCCGCCGATGCGATGGTTGAGTTCATCACCGGGCCCAGCCTTCATGGAAATCCTGGCGGCGGCAGGCAGCGTCACCCAGCAGTTGGGCGGACGGTGGTCACCGACCTTGGCGTCCGCCACAAGGGCCCGACGGCGTGCAGATGGGGTTCCGCTTGGACCGGGGGTGAGCAAGCAGGGTGTGGTACCAGTCGGGATTGGTGGGCGCACCGCCCTTGGACGCGGACACGGCGTGGCCGCCGTCCACCTTCTGGTACATCATCGGGTTGACGCGGGGCTGGCCGCTCTTGGTCCCGATCGGTGCAACAGCAGCAGCGGTGCGCCAGCGAACTGACCGCCGACCTGCCCACCGTTGGCGCGAAACTCAACGATGATCTTGTCGTTCCCGTCACTCATGCCTTCTCCTTGCCGCCGCGAACCTGCTCCTCAGACAGGATTCTGACAGTCTCAACCGAGGCGTGACACTGAGAGCACGCACCAACGAGCCCGGCGCCATCCGAAGCGCTCGGTTCGCGGTAGGCGCGGACGTCGAAGGCCGCGATGTTTGGCTTGCGAGCGGCCGAAGGTGCCGGTTGGCTCAGCACCTGCAGGCCCCGGCCGTGCACCATCGCCGTGTCGATGGGGCACGGCGAGTGCCATGCGTGCCGCGGCTGGCCTACGAGCGACTGGCGGTGCGCAGGATGGTCGCCAGAAGCGCCGAGGCGGCGGGCGACAGTTGTCGATCGTTGGGTGCGGCGACGGAGACGGGGAGGTCGAGATCGGCGTCCACAATGTTGATGATCGACACGCCGTCGCTCTCGATGCCGGTCCGGGACAGCAGTGCGACTCCGAGGCCGTTGCGGACGAGGCCGAGAGCGGTGTCAGCGTCGGCTGCTTCGAACGGGATGTTGCGAACGATGCCGGCGCTGGCGAAGGCCCGGTCGGCGAGGATTCGGTTACCCCACCCGACAGGAAAGTCGACAAACGTCTCGTCGGCCAGGTCGTCGAGGGTGACCGAGGAGGCATCGGCGAGGCGGTGGCGTCGGTGGCAGACAAATGACAGCCGCACCGTGCCGAGCCGGTGCAGCCGAACCCCGGCCGGGGGGTCCGCCGCTCCGACCAGGGCGAGGTCGAGTTCGTCAGCGACCACTGCGGCCAGGTGGGCAGCGGAGCCCTGCTGCGCGCTGCGGAGTTGGAAGGTAACCAGCGGATGGGTCACATGAAACCGGCCCAGGATCGCCGGCAGGTCAATGACGAGCAGTCCTCGTGCGGCGGGCCGGGCGCCGATGGCAACCAGTGTTCCGATGCGAACAGTCCCACGTACGCCCCCGCGTACCTGATCGACGCTCTCACGGGCACGGCGCTCGGCGATGAGCATCGCCCGGGCCTCGGGTAACAGCGCTCTGCCGGCATCGGTGAGGACGATCCCGGCAGAGTCTCGCGAGAACAAAGGCATCCCCAACTCCCGCTCCAGCTTCTGGATCGTGGTGGAGACCGCGGACTGGGCTACCAGCAGCCGCCGGGCACCCCTGCTGATGCTGCCTTCCTCGGCGACGGCGACGAAATAGTCGAGCTGGCGAAGTTCCACCTCCCCAGTATCGCCGATCGCGATGGCCTCCCCCGCGAATCACGACGGCCACACGGCGGCCGGGCGGCCAGGATTGCGTCGTATCCATTGAGGTCCAGGAGCAATTGTGACCAAGGCCACTGCGCACCAACGCGCGGTCATTGGCAGGACTGCCGTCCTGAACCAACAGAGCACAAGGAAACTCGTGAAAAGACGCATGATCTGGAGCGCGCCCGTTGCTGTCGCCACCACCATCCTCAGCCTCGGGTTCCTCCCCGGCACCGCACAGGCGGCATATCCCTGCCCGACAGACTGGGTCTGCCTGTACCAGAACACCAACGCCACCGGGAGCGCGAGCGTTCAGCCTCGGCTGAACCCGGCCAGCGGTGGATATGTGGGGGTCATCAATGATTTCCGCAACAGCCATTACACCAACGGGGCCAGCCTTCAGGACTCCGTTTCCTCGATCGTGAACAACACGAATCAATTCGTGCTTCTCGCTGAACACATCAACCAGTCCGGGCGCAAGGTGCTCATTACCCCCTACTCCGGCCTGACGAACTTGAACGATGTCTACATCCTGAACGAGAACGGCAGCAGCTATCGAGGCAGCTTCGAGGATCTCGCCTCGTCTGCTGCTGCCGGCACGTGCGGGGGTTGCTTTCCCTCAGGGCCTCTGAACTGAACCGGTCTTGGCGGGACCTGCTGGTGTGTGGGTACGGCGGATGAGCGAAACCGTCCGTACCCACAACCCCAGTACGGATCACTCCTCTTTCGACCGCTCCTCACCTGGTGCCGTAGGCAGGGAGGAATGTCATTCCACTCCGGATCGGAGAAAGTAATGGAGGCACCCTTTTCCACGCCGGCAGTGCAGCCGCGCCGGTGGGGCATCCTCGGCGTGCTGATCATCAGCCTGCTGGTGGTCGTCCTTGACACCACAGTTCTCAATGTTGCGCTGCGAACGATCGCCGATCCGCGGCACGGGCTGGATGCCACGCAGAGCCAGCTCGAGTGGATGATCAATTCTTACACCCTGGTCTTCGCCGGTCTGCTGTTCACCGCAGGCATCATGGCCGATCGAATGGGCCGACGGATTACCTTGATCGCCGGTCTGGCGACTTTCGGACTCGCATCGTTGGCCTCCGCCTACGCGGGCTCGCCTGAGCACCTCATCGCCACTCGCGCGGTGATGGGTCTGGGTGCCGCCGCGGTGATGCCGGCCACCCTGTCGATCATCGCGAACGTCTTCGACGCGCGGGAGCGCGGCCGAGCTATCGGCGTCTGGGCGGCCGCTGCTGGTCTTGGAGTCGCGATCGGCCCAATCGTGGGCGGACTGCTACTCGAGCGATTCTGGTGGGGGTCGGTCTTCCTCATCAATGTTCCCCTCGTCGTGCTGGGCATTGTTCTGGTCGCCGTGTTGGTGCCCGAGTCACGAGCGCCCAGGTCGGGTCGCCTCGACGTGGTGGGTGTGCTGTTGTCGGTCGCCGGCCTCACTCTCCTGACCTATGGCGTGATCAAGGGCGGCGAGGACGGCTTCGACACTCCGTCCGCGTGGGGCAGCCTGGTCGCCGCAACCGTTGTACTTACCGGCTTCGTGGCCCTCCAACGACGACTGGACTCTCCGTCGCTGGATGTGCGGCTGTTCACCAACCGCGTGTTCTCCGCCTCGACCGGCGCCATTGGTCTGGTCTTCTTTGCGGCAATGGGTACGCTGTTCCTGGCTGCCTTCTACCTGCAGCTGGTCCGCGGCTACGGCCCGCTCGCATCTGGCGCTTTGTATCTGCCGTTTGCCATCGGTCAGATAGCCCTCGCGCCGCGCAGCGCCGCCATGGTCAAACGCTTCGGCCCGAAGGCGGTCAGCACGGCTGGTCTGTTGCTGGTCGCCGTCAGCCAGGCGGTTTGGCTCGTCGTCGGCACCGCGACGCCGATCTGGGTCGTCGGCATGGCGTTCTTCATCTGCGGTGCGGGCATGGCACACGTGATCCCTCCCGCTACTGAGATGATCATGTCGGCTCTTCCGCCGGAAAAGGCGGGTGTCGGGTCCTCGGTCAACAACACCATGCGACAGCTCGGTGGCGCGCTCGGCGTCTCCACGCTAGGTGCGGTGGTTGCCTCCGTCTATCGAGGCCGCATCGGTGAGGCGACCGACGGCCTGCCCACGACGGCGGCCGAGGTTGCCAGGCACGACATATCCGGTGCGTACGCGGTGGCACAGCAGTCGGACACCAACGGTACGCAACTGATCGCGCACGCCAACGACGCCTTTGTCGCCGCCATGCACTACGCAGCCCTCGGCGCCACGATCGTCTGCCTGCTGGGCGCCCTCACGACCGCGCTGTGGCTACCCGCCAGGCGCCCGGTCAGCGGGCCGGCCACAACCATCGACGAAGCGCTCGCCGAAAAGCACGGCAGCACAGTGGCCTAGCTGGGCAGAGGACCTGGGAATCGCGAGCCCGGGCATCGGATCGACGAGTCTTTGAAATGAGAAAATACGTATGATTGAGCTTCTGCAGCGCAACGCTCTCAATTGCGGCGATCACCCCGCTTTGCGGGTGTCGGGTCAGCCGACTCTCACCTGGGCCGAGGTCGACCAGCGGGCTCGAGCCGTGGCCCGGTCTCTCGGCGAACTCGTCGGACCAGGGGACCGGGTCGTGCTCGCGTTCCCACTCGACGTGGACTTCCTGCCGGCGCTGTTCGGTTGTTGGTACGCAGGCGCGGTGGCCGTTCCAGTGCCTCCGGGCCGGGCGGGCGAGATGGCCGCGATGCATGCCCAGGCGCGAGCGTCGATCACTACAGCGGAGCTGGCGGAATCCGTGCCTGGCACGGTACTTACCGTGCCAGCCGCAGTCTCGGCCCCGGTCGGCCCGGTACCGGACAGGCCGGTCCACGATCTGGCATTGATCCAGTACACCTCCGGCTCCACCGGGGTGCCCAAGGGCGTGCTGGTGAGCCACCGCAACTACCGGCACAACCTACGCATGCTCGACGAGTTCTACCGCGGGATCGCGCCTCAGGTTGACGACCTGGAGATGGTCTCCTGGTTGCCACATTTTCACGACATGGGCTTGGCGCTCATGATGTACACCGTGCTGCGTGGCGGCACGATGACGATGATCTCGCCGTTGGCGTTCCTCAAGGACCCCGCATCCTGGTTGCGTACGATCGGTGAGGTTGGCGGCAACTTGACGGCGGCGCCGAACTTCGCGTTTGACCTCTGCGTACGACGAGTGCCGGCCGACACGGTGGAACAGTTGGACCTGAGCTCGATGAGGGCGCTGCTGAACGCGGCGGAGCCGGTCCGCCCGGACACGATGCGCCAGTTTGCCGAGCATTTCCGCCTAGCGGGACTCCGGGCCGAGACGGTGGCGCCCTGCTACGGGCTCGCCGAGAACACCGTGTTCGTCAGCGGCGTTCGGCCCCGGGGCGGGCCCCGGACGGTCAGGTTCGACCGAGCCGCCCTGCAGACCGGTTTCGCCGTCGAAGATCCTGCTGCCGGGCTCGAACTGGTCAGCTGCGGGCTGCGGCCCGAGGGGCTTGCGGTTCGCATCGTCGATCCGCAGAGCCTCGAGGAATGCCCGCCCGGTCAGCTCGGCGAGATCTGGTTGCACGGGCCGAGCGTGGCCCATGGCTACTGGCAGGGTCCCACCAGTGACGTCTTCAACGCCCGCCTTGCGGGCTCCTTCGACGATCAGCCGTACTTCCGCACCGGCGATCGTGGCTTCCTCTGGGAGACCGAGCTCTTCGTCTGCGGCCGGCTCGCCGATCTGATCAGGTTCAACGGTCGACTGTTGCAGCCTGAGGACATCGAACACGCCGTGGAGCGTGGCGTCGCCGAGCTGAACGGCCGTCGGTGCGCCGTCGTCCCGTACGGGGTTCAGGGAGAACAGCTGGCAATGGCAGCAGAGATTCGGCTCGAGCTCCCGCTGGACGACCGGGACCGGGATGCAATCGAGTCGGCGATCCGGAAAATGGCCGCAGCTGAGCACAGCGTCGACATCGCCAAGATCGTGCTGCTTCCGACCGGCGCCATCCCGGTGACCACGAGTGGGAAGGTCAAGCGCACGAAGACGCGGGATCTGGTCGCAGCTGCGAACTGAGCTGCCCAGGGGTCCCCAACTGGCCACTCTCGGACTGGCTGCCGTTCACAGATTGCGAGGGCGTGGCGATGGCCGACACCGGGCGTACCGGGCGGTTGTGGGTCGCGTCGATGATCGCCGCGGTGGGGACCGCGCCCGGCGATTTCCGTGGGTGGAGTGCTGACCGTCCTGTCCGTGGCGGGCGTCATCCGGGCCGTGCCGCAGCTGTGGCAGTACGACGCGGCGCAGCGGTCCGAGCGGGGTGTCCACTGACGACCCGTCGTAGCTCCCAGCTGAACTGGTTGGCGTCCGCCTCCAGGTGGCCGCTCGCGGCTGAGGCGCCCGTGCCGTCATCGGGCGTGCGCCAGCTTGCCCGGAGGTCCGTCACCTGGTCCGGGTGGAGATCCTTGGCGAAGAGGACCCGGTAGACGCGCCGTTCGTGGTAGCCGGCCGGCGGTTGTGCGGGGCCGAGCCGCAGTGGCGCGGCGGTCGGGATCGGCTGGTGGGCGAGGAAGTACGAGCGCAGCACCGCCTCGTCGGGCAGTTTCCCGCCGCCGAGCGTGCGGTAGTGACCCTCGGCCTCGGCGCGAGAGGTGGGCACCACCCGCGCCAGCGTGGCCGGGTCGGTGCGGAGGGCACGGCTGAGTGAGGCGGAACTCCACCAGCCGGTGGCCGGCGTCCAGCCCGCGCTGTCCAGGCCCGTGCTGACGTGGTCGTGCTCGCGGGTGAACTCCTCGACGACGAGGCCTCCGACCGCGGTGGCCGGATCGGGGTCACCGGGTCGAGGCAGGATCAGGTAGTAGTCCAACGAGGGCGGTGACTGGTTCGCCGTCGTGACCGCTGGGCGAGGCGCGGTGCGCACGGGGTTGGCAGCCATCTGTGACATCTTTCGTCGTGCTTCCGTCGCGGACCCGGCCACCGTGGCGCCTGGCGCCAGGCCGTGCCCGGTCGCTGTCGGGCGTCGGGGCCACGTCGTGCCCGGTCACTGTCGCGCCGTGGGGCCAGGCCGTGCCCGGCCACCGTAGCGCCTGGCGGTTGGGTCGTGCCCGGCCGCCAGGCGTCGACAGGGTCAGGACCGGGTGAGCTTCACGATCGAGGTGTCGCTCACGATGACGTACTCGTCGTAGTGGGTGTCGTAGCCGCTGGCCCGGGTGATGGCCTCGGCCAGGCCCTTGGCGAACGGGGTGGTGCCGGTCGGGACGGCCGCGGCCGTCCACGGGATCGGGCTGCCCGGGGTGCAGGTCACCTGGGTGGAGAAGGTGCCGCGAACGATCACCTTCCGGACGATCTGGGTGACCGTGCCGTCCAGTGACACCGAGATCGGCTGACTGCAGGTCACAGTGCCGTGCAGGACCGCGTTGCCGTTTATCCGGTTGGCGGTGCCGGCGGTCGCCACGGCGAGTTGGAGCTCCAGCCGCTCGGGTGGCGGCGGGTTGGCGATGTGCACCTCGCCGCGAGCAGCTGCCGTCCCGCCCTCGCAGTACTGCTCGAAGGTGGCGTCGAAGGTCTGCACGTAGCCGTTGGAGCCGAACACCGCGTTGATGATCGTGAAGGCGCCGGTAGCCTCGTCGCAGCCCTCCCCATTGCCGGACAGGTCGAGGCCGGGGCCGGCCCCGTTGTACGGGTACCGGGTCGTTGCCGCATAGGTGCCCGGGGTCAGTGTCGCGCTGCCGGGCGCGTCGAAGGTGAGGGACCACTGGTCGCCGTTGTATCCGCTGATGCTGATCGACACGCGGCTGTTGTCGAGCGGGCTGCTCGTCGTGAGTTGGTCGCCGTCGTCGGTGGAGTACGAGTAGGAGTTGCCACCGGTGATCACCTCGCCGGGCTCACCGCCGAAGGAGACCGAACCGGACTCCACGGTCTGCGCCTGCGCGGGTGCCGCCAGGGCCAAGCCGGCCGAGACACCGACGATCGACAGGGTGGCCGCGAGTGCCGCCTTACGCCAGGATCCTTGCATCCCCGTTCCTCTCTGGAGCATGACAGCCGCACGGGCGGTTGCCCGGCGATTACTGTCCGCCAATTACGGCACGGATTGATGGTCAAATTCGGCCGGTGCGACAAGCCATACAAAAAGGACCGAGAACCCGTACGGCTCGAATCCGTCGGGCAGTCGAGGGGCCGGCGACTAGCATCCGGGTCTCGACGAGAGGAGCCCAGATGACAGCGGCGACCCAGACCCGGTTCGGCATCGTCGGCAGTGGCTGGCGGGGTGAGTTCTTCCTCCGCCTGGCTCGCCTCCTACCGGAACGGTTCCGGGTGACCGGGGTGGTCACGCGTACCGAGTCGCGGGGTGCCGTGGTCGCGGCCGAGTGGGGCGTGCCGACCTTTCGCACGACGGCCGACCTGCTCGCCCACGAGCGACCGGACTTCGTCATCGTGTCGGTGCCCTGGCCCGTGACGCCCGACGTGACCCGCGAGCTGGTCGCGGCCGGCGTACCGGTGCTCGCCGAAACGCCGCCCGCCCCCGACCTGGCGGGGTTGCGGTCACTCTGGACCGACGTCGGCGGCAGCGGGCTGGTGCAGGTCGCCGAGCAGTACCTGCTGATGCCCGGGCACGCGGCCCGGCTGGGTCTGGTCCGCGCCGGGGTGCTCGGCGAGCCGACCTCAGTCCAACTCTCCTCGACGCACCTCTACCACGCCGTCTCCCTGATCCGTGGCCTGCTCGGCGTCGGCTTCGATGCCGCCGAGGTCAGCGCGCGCGCCTTCGTCGCACCGCTGGCCGACCCGCTGTCGTCGGCCGGCTGGCGGGCCGACAGCACCCCGCAGCAGCTCACCACCACCCTCGCGACCATCGACTTCGGCGGACGGATGGGCCTGTACGACTTCACCGACAACCAGTGGTGGAATCCGCTGCGCGCACGCCGGCTGGTGGTCCGGGGGTCACTCGGCGAGCTGGTGGACGACCGGGTCGTCCGCCTCGTCGACCCGGAGACACCTGTGGAGTCGTCCCTGGTGCGCCGGCAGACCGGGCTCGACCTCAACCTGGAGGGGCTCGACCTGAAGCACATCAGCTTCGACGGCGTCGTGGTCTATCGCAATCCGTTCGTCGGCAGTGGAATGTCCGACGACGACATCGCGGTGGCGGACATCGTCGCCCGCACCGGTGCGTGGGCGCGCGACGAGGGCCCGGCGCCGTACCCCCTGGCCGAGGCGTCTCAGGACCATGTGATCAGCCTCGCCATCGAAGAATCGGTACGCACCGGCGGGCCGGTCGTCACCGCTGCTCAACCGTGGGCACAGAAGTTCCGCTGAGTCTCCTCCCCGACGCGCTGCAACCGTGCGGCCTGGTCGCGTGTGTCACCAGTAGAAGTCGGCGCTCGGGATCACCCGGGCTGACACGGGGAGAAAAGATGACGCGCACCGCACGACGCCGGACGTTGGCCGGCATCACCACCACCGGACTGCTGGCCGCCTCTCTCGGCGTCGCTGTCGCCACCCCGGCGACCGCCGCGCCCAGGCCGGTGGCCCTCGGCACCTGCAAGATCGGCACGCTGCCGTACCCGGCCGACACCTATCGTGCCGACGCGAACACCATCGACCCGACGGGTCGCTTCGTCGCCGGCTCGGCCCTGCGGAAAGAGGGCACCGACAACCAGTACCTGCTGCTGTTCTGGGACGGGGATCGGCTCACCGAGGTCGAGGCACCGAGCATGGCGACCCCCGCCGACGTCAACGCCGACGGCGTCGTGATCGGCAACGGCTGGAGCGAGAGCGGCCCCGGCCAGCCGTGGCGGTACCGCGACGGCAAGGTCGAGCAACTGCCGGTGGTGCCGTCCTCCACGGGCGTCTCCGTCATTGCCATCAACAAGGCCGGCGACATCGTCGGCAGCGGCACGGACGTCGACACGGGGGAGTTCTTCGCGCTGCGCTGGCCGGCAACCCGGCCGGGCACGGTCGAGGTGCTCGACGCCCCGGCCAACGCCCAGCCGATGGGGATCACGGCGAACGGGACCATCGTCGGTTTCGCCGGTGAATTCGCGTCCTGGACCAGCTGGGTCCGCCGGCCGAACGGCCGCTTCGACGCACTCACGGTCCCCGGCGCGCAGACGGCCCAGGTCAGCACGGCGGCGGGTCACTGGGCGATCGGCAATGTCGACCTGAACGGCAGCTGGGACAAGGTGCGGTGGAACCTGCGGGACGGCTCGTACACGATGCTCGACCAGCGGCTGCAGTGGCTGGGCGACGTCAACGCCAAGGGCGTCGTGGTGGGCGGTGACCGGGTCGCCCGCGGCGCGACCTCCCGGCTGCTGCCGGGCGGCGGCGAAGGGGTGGCCATCGGCGCCCGGTCCATCTCGGACACGGGCACCATCGTCGGGTTCCGCAACGCGGAGCGAGTCACCCCGGTGCGCTGGACGGGCTGCTGACGCCAGAGGCACAACTGACAGGGAGGGCGGGCACCCGTACGGGTGCCCGCCCTCCGCGCGTGCCGGTCGCCCCGCGCCTGGGTTACGACTTCCAGCCGGTGGTGCCGATCGCGTTGGTCTTGGCGTCGTCGTCCTGTTTGGTGCTGACGACCGCCGCCACGATGCCGCCCGCGCAGCACAGCAGGGTGAGCACGGCCGTGGTGATCGCGACGACCACGGCGGTTCGCTTGGAGGCGTTCGTCTGTGCCGTCGCCGGCGCCACGAGCGGATAGCCCGGCAGACCGGTCACCGGGAATGGGCGGCCAGTGCCCGGATGCCCACCGCCGGCCGTCGAATACGCGGCGCCCGAGAACGGCGGCTGCGTTGTCGCCACAAATGACGACCGCTGGTTCGACTGTTGGTGGTGGTGCGGCCCGACGGAGGGCTGGGGGTGGGTCACCGTACTCCTTGACGCCTCGGTACGTGCGGTTCCGGGAACCCGACCGACGCTACCGTGCGTGGCCGACCGCCGGACCGTCGCGCCGAGCGCCCCGGGCTCAGCGCGGAGGGAGCACCGCGGCGGTGCGGACGAGCCCGTCGGCGACGACGAAGCGGCCGCTGATCGTCGCCGGTGGGTCGTCGACGTCCGCCTCGGCGATCCGGGCCGGCGCGATCCGGGCCGTGAACGTGCCCGCGTCCGGGTCGATGTCGAGCCGGGCGTCCTGGAAATCCAACCAGCTCCCGACGACCGGATGCCAGACCTTGTAGACGGTCTCCTTCGCGCTGAACAGCACGATCGGCCAGAAGATGCCGCTGGGCAACCGCGCGAGGTGGGCCTCCTCCTCGGGCAGCAGCACGAGTCTGCGTACTCCCGGGCTGATCTCGCGGTGTTGTTCCGCGTCCATTCCGACGGACCGGATGTCGCTGGTGTGCGCCGCCGCGGCGGCGCAGTAGCCTGCGGTGTGGGTGATGGTGCCGACCACCCCCGCGGGCCAGACCGGCGCGCGTTCGGCGGCCGGCACGGCGGTCGGTGGCAGGCCGAGCCCGGTCAGAGCCCGGCGGGCACAGACCCGCCCGGCGGTGAAGTCCCTCCGGCGGGTCGGCACGGCCTGGTCGCTGAGGCACGCCTGCTCGGCGGCGAGCAGCTCGCCGACCCAGTCGTCCGGGCCGGCGACGGCCACCGCGACAGTCGACGGCAACAGGTCACGCATCGTGCTGGCTTACCCGTCGGTAGGGATGGAGCATCGGGTCAAGCGTCAAATTTCCGACTCCCACAACCGGAGAAGGTACCGCAAGGATGTATCACCGGAGGGTCGCGCAGCGCTCTCTCTGATGGCTCCGGGGGGACGACCATCGAACCTCGGCCGGGCACGGCTGCCGGCCAGACCCGTGGACATCTGGAAGGACGTGCGATGACCGATGGTGCCGAACGACCGGGCGTGCGGGCCGATGATCACGCCCCGAAGACCCCCTGCTGGAGCTGCGGCTCCTGCGGCGACGAATGGCCGTGCGCGACGAAACGCAGCCGGCTGCTGGCCGAGTACGGCAGTGACCGGGCGATGCTCAGCGTCTACCTGGGCTCCTGCCTTGCCGCCGCCACGGAGGATCTGCGCGCCGCCCCGGTGATGTCACTGCAGAGCCGGTTCATCGGCTGGCTGCCACGCGGTCGCCGGCGCGCCTGAGCCCGCTGGTGGCCCCACCGTCGGGCGGGGCCACCAGCGGGTCCGGGCGTCGTTCAGCGGCGCCGCGGCCGTCGGGTCACCGCGAAACCGAACACGCCGGCCACCGCGGCGAGCACGCCGCCGATGCTGGTCCAGACCCAGCGCGAGCCGAGGTCCGGCAACCAGTCCGCGAGCGGGTCGCTCTGGTCGTCGGCTTCCGGGTCGACCGGGGGTACGGCGTTGAGCACCGTGCCCGCCTTGGTGTTCGGCACCAGCGGTGCAGCCAACTCGCCGTCGTCGGCCGAGGAACCCCGGTCGGCGATGGTGCCGACCAGCAGGTCCACGTCGATCGGCGCACCCAGATCCGACTCCGGCAGATCGGTCACGGAGAGCCGGACGACGTACGTGCCGGGCAGCGGGTCGGCCGACCAGGGCTCGGCCCACGGCCGTACCTCGCGCAGCGTGCAGCCCAGCGCCACGCTCGTCGCCTTCGCGTCCACGGTGGGGGTCTGCGCGCCCGCGGTGCACGCCTGGCGACGCCGCAACCCGTCGAAGACGTCGACCGTCCAGGTGGAGGGGCCGCTGCGTCCCTTGGGGAAGGTGACTGTGGCGCTGACCTCCCGCACCTGACCGGCGGTCGCCGGCAACGACCAGTAGAGGTGGTCGCCGATCGAGGCGTCCACCCGCACCGGTTGCCCGGCGGAGATCGGGGTGGCGCTGAGGAACGAGGTACCGGCCCGGTTCACCGGTGTGGCCCCGGGGGAGGGGGTCGGCGCGGCGACGGCCGTGGCCGGGAGCAGCGCGGCCCCGCTGGCGGCGAGCAGCGCCGCCAGCGAACGCAACAGTGCGGTAGGCATCAGTTCTCCCTCCAGGTGGCGACCCACCAGCGGGTGAGCAGGCCGGCGAGTAGACCGGTGAGCAGCCCGGCGACGGTGAGCAGGGCGAGCAGCACCCAACCCCGGCCGAGGTCCGGTCCGTCCGGTGCGGGGGCGGCGGCGACCACGTCGACCGTCAGCTCCACGGGCATGCCCGGGGTGGCCGCGGTGCCGGGGCGCGGGGCGAACGAGTTGCTCACCACCAGGCAGACGGTGGTGGGTTCGACGACCGGGTTGGCGGTCTCCTCGGTTTGCGCGGCATCCTCGTCGTCGGCGGTGGCGGACCAGCGCAAACCGGCGGAGAGCACGTCGGCCCGCCCGCTTCCGGCGTCCGCGCCGCGGACCAGTTCCCGACCGTCCGCCGCGGTGGCCCGCAGCAACACCCCGTAGTCCCGGTTCACGGGGCGGTCCAGCGCCATGCTGACCGACGCGCGCAGCTCCTGCCCGGGGCGTACCGGCACCCGGTAGTAGCGGTGCTCGGAGAAGGCCTCCCGGTCGGCGTAGACCCCGGGGGCGAGTAGTGGCGCCGAGTCGCAGGCGTTCGCACCGCCGACGACTGTCGGTGCCCGGGTGTGGGTGTCGCCGGCACGCTCGACGAGCTGCTTGATCCGGCCGGTCAGCTCCTCGGCGCTCTGGGCGGCGGTGTAGGTGCCGCCGGTCGCGCTGGCGATGCAGAGCAGTTGCCGCCGGACCTTCTCGTCGGGAGCCAGGCCGAGGGTGTCGACGACCAGGCTGGTGCCCTGGGCGGCCAGTTCCCGGGCCACCTCGCACGGGTCCGGCGGGGCGCAGGTGTCCTCGCCGTCGGTGATCAGCACGATCCGCCGGGTGGTGGCACCGGTGCCCAGATCCTGTGCGGCCGAGCGCAGGGCGAGGCCGACGGGTGTGAAGCCGGTCGGCCGCAGTGTCGCCACCGCGGCCTTGGCGGCGGCACGGTCCACCGGACCGACCGGCACGATCTGCTGGGTGTCCTGGCAGCCGACCGTCTTGTCCTTACCGCGGTAGGTCGCCCCGAGCACCCGGATGCCGAGCTGGGTCTCCTCCGGCAGCGCGTCCACGACCTCGTTGAAGGCCTGCTGGGCGACCGAGATCCGACTGCGTCCGTCGATGTCGGCGGCGCGCATCGAGCCGCTGACGTCGAGCACCAGCTCGACCCGGGGCGGCTCCGGCGCCTGTTCCTCGTCTGCCCGCGCCGGGGCCGGCCCGGTCAGCGCGGTGGTCGCCAACAGTCCGAGAAGGACAGCCGCCGATCGTCTGAAGTTGATCACGGCCCGCAGTGTAGTGAGATCCACTTTGGATGATCGCGCGGGTTGGTGCGGGTTCCAGTCCTGCCGGTCCCGCCCGAGCCGACGATCACCCCTGGCCGATCGACATCGCGCTCAGGGTCCACGCCGGGTCACCCTCGGTCAACTGCTCGACGGCAAGCATCGATTCGGCCGCCATCGGTCGGAAATCTGACTTAAGTTGACCCGTTGTGCCGGTGGTGCGGGGTGGTTAAGCTCTTCATGCGCGCCCCAATCGCCCGCTTCCCCCGTGGCAGGCGATCGGGGCGCGCGTCTATGTCAGAAGGGCCCGCACGCTTCGGCGTGCGGGCCCTTCTCCGTCGCGCTGTGCGGCGCGTCGCCTGTCGGTGCTTATATCCACCGACCGTCGAGCCACATCCGCGACAACCAGTCCGCGTACGGGATGTTCTTGCCGACGAAGATCGGATAGAAGTACGCGAAGCAGAGCGCCACCAGGAGCACGTACGCCCCGGCCGCGATGCTGCCCACAAGTCGGCGTTCGTAGGCCGGGTCGCCGGGCACCAGCGGCGCCACCGTGCCCACGTCACCTCCGGCGGGAGCGATCATCGCACCCAGCACGTAGACCACGGCCAGCACCAGGAAGGGCAGCGCCGGGGCGGTGTAGAACGAGAACATCGTCCGGCCGTCGAGGGCGAACCAGAACCACGGCAGCAGCCCGGCGGCCACGCTGAGCAGGATCGCGCCGGCCCGCCAGTCGCGACGGGCCACGCCCAGCCAGGCCAGCGCCGCCAGGGCGGGCAGGAACGACCACCAGAGCAGCGGAGTGCCCAACAGCAGGATCTCGGAGGCGCAACTCGGCGCGCCGCAGCCGACGTCACCGGACCAGTGGAACGCCACCGGGCGGCCGAGCAGCAACCACTGCCACGGCCACGACTGGTATTTGTGCGTATCGTCGAGCTGGGCGTGGAAACCGTACGCCGCCCGGTGGTACTCGTAGAGGTTGATCAGCGGGCCGATCACCGGGCGGTCACTGAGATGGGCGGCCGGGTAGGCCGACGCGAGCCGGTAGTAGCCGTCGTCGGTGATCAGCCAACCCGACCAGGTGGCGACATAGGTGCCGATCATGAGCACGCCGGCCAGCAGCAGCCAGGGCAACTCGTCCAGCAGGGCGTCCCGCCAGGGTCGGCGGGTCCCCGCCGAGCGGCGGACGCCGACCTCCCAGAGGAGGACCAGCAGCGCGAAGGCCGGGACGAAATACAGTGCGCTCCACTTCACCGCGCAGGCGCACCCGATCAGGACCCCGGCGGCCAGCCGCCACCACGGCCAGGTGCGCCAACCGGTCGGCGGGCGCCCGGCCCGACCCGGCTGGCTCGGGTCGAGCCCGTCGTCCAGGGCCCGCGCCCAGCGGCGACGGCGGGCGTCCCGATCGAGCACCAACGCGCCGAACGCGGCCAGCACGAAGAACAACAGGAAGATGTCGAGCAGCGCCGTGCGGGACAGCACCAGGTGGAAGCCGTCCAGGGCGAGCAGCAGGCCGGCGGCGCAGCCGAGCACCGTCGAGCGGAACAACCGCCGACCGATGCGGACCAGCAGCAACACCGACAGGGTGCCGACCACGGCCGCCGAGAATCGCCAGCCGAGCTCCGGTGCGGCGGTGACCAGGTGCCCGGGTACGGAGACCTTCGAGTCGGCGTCCTGGTAGCCGAAGGCCCACTCGCCGAGGCCGATCAGCCACTTGCCCAGCGGCGGGTGGACCACGTACGACGGGCCGTTGTCCTTGTAGTTCCATTCGACGCCCCGGCTGATCAGCCCGTAGCCGTCCTTGGCGTAGTACGTCTCGTCGAAGATCTTGCCCTTGATGTCTGTCAGCCCGACGAAACGCAGGATCGCCGCGATGGCCACCACCACCGCTGTGGCCGCCCAGGAGAACCGGTCCAGTTGGGTGTCGACGGTGGCGAACCGTCGCCGGATCCTCTCGGGCGCACCGCCGTCACCGGCAGGCGGTGCCGTCGGCTCCTGGTTGGGACTGGGCTCGCCCGTCACCTCGACCATCTTGGCAGGATCGACGCTCGGGCTCTGCGCTGTCGACGCACTCGTCACCCGGCGATCGTAGGCTGCCAAGGTGCCCGGTGGCGCCCGTCGTCCCCGATACCGGTATCAGCTGTCGATGAAGGAGACGAATTCGTGGGTGAAATGTCCGAAGCTGGGCGCCTGATCCTGCTCGGTGCCCCGCTCGGCAACCCCGCCGACGCCTCGGCCCGGTTCCGGGAGGTGCTGGTCAGCGCCGACGTGGTGGCGGCCGAGGACACTCGCCGGCTCACCCGGCTGGCCCGCGATCTCGACATCACCGTCGGCGGTCGGATCGTCTCCTACTTCGAGGGCAACGAGGAGCGGCGTACGCCCGAGCTGGTCGAGGTCATCCTCGGCGGGTACGTGGTGGCCCTGGTGACCGACGGGGGGATGCCGAGCGTCTCCGACCCCGGCTACCGGCTGGTCCGAGCCGCGTTGGACGTCGGCGCGCCGGTCACCGTCGCTCCCGGGCCGAGCGCGGTCACCACCGCACTGGCGGTGTCCGGGCTGCCCTGCGACCGGTTCTGCTTCGAGGGCTTCCTGCCCCGCACTCCCGGCGCCCGCCGGTCCCGGCTGCGCGCGCTCGCCGCCGAGGAGCGCACGCTCGTCTTCTTCGAAGCCCCGCACCGGATCGGCGCGGCGCTCACCGACCTGGCCGACACGTTCGGCGCGGATCGGCCGGCCGCGCTCTGCCGCGAGCTCACCAAGACCTACGAGGAGGTGCTCCGCCGTCCCCTCGGCGAGCTGGCCCGGTGGGCCACCGAGGGAGACCCGCGCGGTGAGATCACCCTGGTGGTGGCCGGGGCCCCGGTGACCGCCCCGGAGCGCCCCGACGACGACACCCTGCGCGCGGCGGTCGCCGAGCGGGAGGCCGCCGGCCGGTCGCGCCGCGACGCCATCACCGACGTCGCCACCGAGTACGCGCTGCGCCGCCGGGACGTCTACACGATCGTGCACAGCTGACCGAGGCTCCCATCGTCGCGCGGAGACCCGGGTTCACCAGGCGGCGGCCAGGAAACCGACGGTGATCAGCGTCGGGCCGGCGATGGCGACGGCCACGGCCCAGCGGCGGTGCCGGCGGCCGGGCAGCCGCGCCGACCCGGTCCACCGCACGATCCCGACGGTGCAACCCAGCATCACCAGCAGGCCGGGTAGCCAGCGCAGATGCCGGCCCACTCCGGTGTCCGCGTACGCGGTGCCGCCGTCGGGGCCGGTCATCCGGGCCGGCAGCGGCGTACCTGTGGCGTCCCCTCCGGCGGGCACGCCGCCGACCCGCACACCGTGTGCGATGAACCGCCCGTCCTCGGCCGTGAAGATCCCCCGGCACCGCTGGGTGAGCCCGCCGCCGGTGCAGTCGGTGATCACCACCGTGCCCGCCCTGGAGTGCCCGACCGCGAGCCAGAGCGGGCCGGCGCTGACCCACGCGAAGAAGGCCGTGACCAGGGACAGTGTCACAAGCGCGGCGAGTCCGGGCAGCGGATCCGGTGGTGGGACGGCACGGCTGGGTGCTCGGCGCCCGGCCGGTCGTGAGCCGCGGTCGCGCTCCGGCGACGGGTCCTCCCGGACCGGGGTGCCGTCCCAGTGCACCTGCTCGATCGGAGCCCAGAAGGCGCCGTCGTCCTCCGGCAGGTCGCTGTCGGGCCGGCGGCCCCGGTGCCGGCGGCTCTGCTGCCGGACGGGCACCCGACTCGGCACGGCGTCCACCGGCGCCCCGGTGGTCGGCTCCACCTCGACGGCGTCCGAGCCGGGGGCCGAGTCGGGGGTCGCGCCGGGGGCCGGGGCGACCGTGGGGCTCGGTGGGCCGGGTCGGGCTGGGCTGGGCACCGGTGCCGCCGGGGTCGGCCGGACCGGTGTGCCGGCCCTGCCCGCCGGTGTGGGCCGCTGCGCACCGGAGTCGACGCCGGGCACCAGCCGGGGCTGCGGCGCGATCCCGGCACCGCGTGGCGCGGCAGGCTCGCTGCCGGGGTCGCCGCCGACCGCCGGGTCGCTGGGACGGTCCTCGTGGTCCCACGCCGCTCGTCTGCCAGTCACGAGGTTCATTGCACACCGACTGGGAGGGCGGAACGGGCAGTTGAGCCGCGTGTCGGCGACAAATCGGACCAAAGGTCGGGGTGGTTGGTCCGGTCCGCTGGCCGGGCACCCCCCATTGGTTCGCGGACGCCCCGGACGGGTCACTAGGCTTGCTGCTCATGAGTCACGTTCTCGCGGCAGTGGCCTGGCCGTACGCCAACGGCCCCCGCCACATCGGCCACGTCTCCGGTTTCGGCGTTCCCTCCGACGTCTTCGCCCGGTACATGCGGATGGCCGGCCACGACGTGCTCATGGTCTCCGGCACCGACGAGCACGGCACCCCGATCCAGGTGCAGGCGGACGCCGACGGGGTGACCCCGCGCGAGCTGGCCGACCGGTACAACAGGGTGATCGTCGAGGACCTGCACGGCCTCGGGCTCTCCTACGACCTGTTCACCCGCACCACCACCCGCAACCACTACGCGGTGGTGCAGGAGTTGTTCGAGGGGATGTACCGCAACGGCTACATCGTGCCGAAGACCACCATGGGTGCGATCTCGCCGTCCACCGGGCGCACCCTGCCCGACCGGTACATCGAGGGCACCTGCCCGATCTGCGGGTACGACAGCGCCCGGGGCGACCAGTGCGACAACTGTGGCAACCAGCTCGACCCGATCGACCTGATCGACCCGAAGTCACGGATCAACGGGGAGACTCCGAAGTTCGTCGAGACCGAGCACTTCTTCCTGGACCTGCCCGCCCTGGCCGAGGTGCTGCGGCAGTGGCTGGACACCCGGGACGGGTGGCGGCCCAACGTGCTGCGGTTCTCCCGCAACCTGCTCGACGACCTCCAGCCCCGCGCGATCACCCGCGACCTGGAGTGGGGCGTGCCCATCCCGCTGGACGGCTGGCGCGACCGGCCGGACAAGCGGATCTACGTCTGGTTCGACGCGGTGATCGGCTACCTGTCCGCCTCCATCGAGTGGGCCCGCCGCTCCGGCGACCCGGAGGCGTGGCGCAAGTGGTGGTCGACCGACGCGGAGGGCAAGGACTCGCGCTCCTACTACTTCATGGGCAAGGACAACATCGTCTTCCACTCGGTGATCTGGCCGGCGCTGCTCTCCGGATACTCCGGCGAGGGCTCCCGCGACGGTGAGCCGGGCGAGCTGGGCCGGCTCAACCTGCCCACCGAGGTGGTCTCCAGCGAATACCTGACCATGGAGGGGCGCAAGTTCTCCTCGTCCCGCAAGGTGGTCATCTACGTTCGCGACTTCCTGGAGCGCTACGACGCCGACGCGCTGCGCTACTTCATCGCCGCCGCCGGCCCGGAGAGCAACGACACCGACTTCACCTGGGCCGAGTTCCTGCGCCGCAACAACGACGAGCTGGTCGCCGGCTGGGGCAACCTGGTCAACAGGTGTGTGTCGATGGCGGCGAAGAACTTCGGTGCGATCCCGCCGGTCGACCCGGCCGGGCTCACCGAGGCCGACGAGGCGCTGCTCGCGGTGTCCCGCGCCGGTTTCGCAGGAGTCGGTGACCTGATCGGCCGGCACCGGCAGAAGCAGGCCATCGGCGAGGCCATGAAGGTGGTCGCCGAGGCCAACAGATATCTGTCCGAGCAGGCGCCCTGGAAGCTCAAGGACGAGGCGGACAAGCCCCGGATGGGCACCATCCTGCACGTCGCCCTCCAGGTGATCAGCGACGCCAACACGCTGCTCACCCCGTTCCTGCCGCACTCCGCGCAGCAGGTGCACGAGCTGCTCGGCGGCACCGGCGTACACGCGCCGATGCCGGTCATCGAGCAGGTCGACGACCTCGATGGCGGCCCGTCGTACCCGGTGCTGACCGGGGACTACACGGTCGGCGCGCGCTGGGAGTCGGTGTCGATCGAGGCGGGCCGGCCGTTGGCCACCCCGAAGCCGGTGTTCCGCAAACTCGACCCGTCGATCGTCGACGAGGAGTTGGCCCGGCTGGCCGACTGAACGCCCGGCCCCCGGGCGGCAGGGCATCCTGCCGACCGGGGGCCGTCACATCGCGTACCGGGCGTCCATCACCTGGTCGTCGGTGACCTCGGCGCCCGGCGCCCAGGCCTCGTAGACGCCACGTTCGTGGCACTGCGCGCCGGTCGTCAGCACCGCGTCCGGGTTCGGGTGGCGCAGCCGCACCCGCAGCCAGCCGGCCTCCTCCCGCAGCACCAGGCACGGCACGCCCCGCCACTGCGCGAACCGGACCCGGCGGGCCACCGCGCTGACCGGGTAACGGGCCGCCCGGGTCATCGCCAACACCCGGAACCCGCCGGGCAGGTCGGCCACCGCCTCGTACTCGGTGTCGCCGTAGAGCCCCACCAACTGGGTGGAGCGCGGCGCGTCGGCGTTCGGCACGTACTCCTGGTCGGGGGAGAGGCCCGGCACCGCGGTCAGCAGGTGCCGCCACTGCGGCCCCACCATCCGTAGCCACCCGCGCTGCTCGGCCTGGTAGGTGTAGAGCACCACCTCGACCCCTTCGGCCGGGTAGGCGAGCAGGGCGGCGTTCGCCGGCATCGGCAGGTCGGCGAAGTCGCGGGTGACGAACTCCGGGATGAGCTGCGCGTTGCTCGGCACGAAGCCCGTGCCCAGCACCGGCGCACCGAGCCGGTCGCGGGAGGCCAACGCGGTCAGGCCGCGGTGCGCCTCGCCCACCGGCACGTCGTAGTCGCCCGGGTCGGACGCCCGCCAGCGCAACGCGTACGTCACCTCGGGGCCGTCCCGGCCGATCTCACCGTCGGTGCGCAGCACCGTCGTCGCCGCCGGCGTACGCAGGTGCGCCACATCGTGTTCGCGGTAGCAGAAGCCGTGCGGCAGCCAGCCCCGCAGGTACCCGGCGACCTGCTGGGCGGAGAGCACCTTCACCATCCGGGTGCCCCGCCGGACCACCGCCGACGCCCGTGCCGCGGCCAGCGTCGGGTCCCCCGCCGCGGCCGGCTGCTGGCTGAGCTGGTGCAGGTACGCCCAACCCCGCTCGCGGTGCGCCGGCACCATCAGCGGTGTCTCCGGCTCGTCGGAGGGCTCGCCGGCGCCGTGCACCGCGGTCACCTCGGTGACGTGCACGAACCGCCGCCACGGCAGGGCGCTGCCCGGTCGGGGCGCCCACTCGAAGCCGGCCACCTCGTCGGCGCTGAACAGCTCGTACGCGGCACCTCGGGCGATCTCCTCGGCCGGGTAGACGCCACCGCCGAACGCCACGTGCAACCCGGTGCGTTCGCCGGCCGCGCCGACCTGAGGGGTGACGCTCATGCTGCCACCTCCCCCTGTCCGGTTCGCTGTCTCACGCCACCGCCTCGCTGCGCTCGGCAGCGGCGTGAGACGCCAGGCTGCTGTGCCACCTGGTTCGCTCGCTGCGCTCGCTCACGCGGCGACGGTAGAGTCGCGCGGCGTAGTCGGGGTGAACGTCGGGTGGCGGGCAGATGGACAGGCCCGGTGTGTGATGCTGTGGCTGATGAGCGAGCCCACTGAATCCCGTCGTGAGCGTGCCGCCCGGCGGGCCGGAGAGTTTCCGCCCGCCCCCGAGCCGCTGCCCCGGCCGGTGCTGGACAGCCACACCCACCTGGACATCACGGTCAGTGAGGCGGGTGTGCCCGGTGGCGGGCCGGCCGACGACCCGGTCGGTGTGGCGATCGCGTTGGCCGGCAAGGTCGGCGTGGACCGGCTGGTCCAGGTGGGCGTGGATGTCGCCTCCTCGCGGTGGGGCGCGGACACCGCCGAGGCGTACCCCGCCGTGTTGGCCACCGTGGCGCTGCACCCCAACGAGGCGCCCCGGCTGACCGACCTCGACGAGGCGCTGCGGGAGATCGAGTCCCTCGCTGCCCGCGACCGGGTCCGGGGGATCGGCGAGACCGGAATGGACTTCTTCCGCACCGGCGACGAGGGGCGGGCCGCGCAGGAAGCGAGCTTCCGGGCGCACATCGCCATCGCCAAGCGGTACGGCAGGACGCTCGTCATCCACGACCGGGACGCACACGCCGACGTGCTGCGGATCCTCGACGACGAGGGTGCTCCGGACACGGTGGTGCTGCACTGCTTCTCCGGTGACGCCGAGTTCGCCCGCGAGTGCGTCCGCCGGGGTTACCTGCTCAGCTTCGCCGGCACCGTCACCTTCGGCAGCGCCACCGCCCTGCGTGAGGCCGCCGCACTCACCCCGGTGGACCAGATCCTGGTGGAGACCGACGCCCCGTACCTCACCCCGACGCCCCACCGGGGCCGGCCGAACGCGTCGTACCTGATCCCGCTCACCGTCCGCGCGCTCGCCGCGACCACCGGCAACGACCTGGACGAGCTGTGCGCGGCCATCTCCGCCACCGGTGACCGGGCCTTCGGCCCGTGGTGAGCCCGGCCCGACGGTCGGCCCCGACCCCGTCGCTACGCTGCCCGGCATGACCGGTCTCCTCGGCCCGGCGGAGATCCGGGAACTCGCCGCCCGGCTGGGCGTCGCGCCCACCAAGAAGCTGGGCCAGAACTTCGTGCACGACCCGAACACCGTCCGCCGGATCGTCACCGCCGCCGGGCTGACCCCCGACGACGTGGCCCTGGAGGTCGGCCCCGGGCTCGGTTCGCTGACCCTGGGGTTGTTGCCGGTCGCCGGGCACGTGCACGCCGTGGAGATCGACCCGGTGCTCGCCGGGGCGCTGCCGGAGACCGTCGCCCGGCACGCCGGCGTGGACGCCGACCGGCTCACCGTGCACCGCGCCGACGCGCTGCGCATCGCCGCCGCCGAGGTGGCCGACCCCGCACCGACGGCACTGGTGGCGAACCTGCCCTACAACGTGGCCGTGCCCGTGGTGCTGCACCTGCTCGCCGTGCTGCCGACCCTGCGGCACGGCCTGGTGATGGTGCAGAAGGAGGTCGCCGACCGGCTCGTCGCCGGTCCCGGCTCCAAGGTGTACGGCATCCCGTCGGTCAAGCTCGCCTGGTACGCCCACGCCCGAGGCGCCGGCAAGGTGCCGCCGAACGTGTTCTGGCCGGTGCCCAACGTCGACTCCGGCCTGGTCGCCTTCACCTGCCACGAACCACCCCGCGCCGACGTACCCCGGGCGCAGGTCTTCGCCGTGGTCGACGCGGCGTTCGCGCAGCGCCGCAAGACGCTGCGCGCCGCCCTGGCCGGCTGGGCCGGTGGCCCGGACCGGGCCGCCGCCGCGCTCACCGCGGCCGGTGTCGACCCCGGCGCCCGCGGAGAGTCGCTGACCGTCGAGCAGTTCGCCGCCATCGCCGCGTCGGCTCCGGCCGGTACGCGGGCCGCGAAGTAGGCTGACGCCGTGCCCGCCGAGGAGGTGTACGAGTGACCGCGCAGCCGATCGAGCCCACCGCCCAGGGGATATGGGGTCCGGATCCGGTCCGGCAGCGACTGGCCAACCACACCATCGAGGACGTGCTGGCCCTGCCCGACGACGCCCCCCGCGTCGAGCTACGTGACGGAGTCCTCGTCGTGGTCCCTTCCCCCACCTATGACCACCAGAACATCAGCAGCCTGCTCTGGATGTGGCTGCGACAGCACGCCCCGCTGGATCTGTCGCCAGCTACCGCCATCGGAGTGGCGATCAACCACCGCAACACCCTTGAGCCGGACGTGGTGCTGTTGCGCCGTCCCCTCGTTGGCACCAGCCACTACTTCGATGCTGAGCAGGTCATGCTGGCCGTCGAGGTCGTCTCGCCCGGCACGCGTCGGCGGGACCGGTTGGAGAAGCCTGCGGACTACGCCGATGCCGGGATCCCGCACTACTGGCGGATCGAGCAGAATCCGGTGCACGTGTACGCGTACGACCTGGTCGACGGCCGGTACGAGCTGGCCGCCGACTCCGCCGAGGAGCTGATCGTGGCCAAGCCGTTCGACATCCGCCTGCACGTGCGGGACATCACCCCGTGACCGAGGCGTGGCGACCTGACGACGAGGACGAGCGGCGCGGGGCCATCGGGCCGGTGAGGGTCCGGGTGCCCGCGAAGGTCAACCTGCACCTCGGGGTGGGCCCGCTGCGCCGCGACGGCTACCACGAGCTGAACACCGTCTACCACGCCATCTCGATCTACGACGAGCTGACGGCCCGCCGGGGCGACACGCTCGCCCTGACCATGGAGGGCGAGGGCACCGGCGAGTTGGCGCTGGACGACACCAACCTGGTGATCCGCGCCGCGCACGCCCTCGCCGGATACGCGGGCGTGCTGCCACACGCCCGACTGCACCTGCGCAAGCAGATCCCGCTTGCCGGTGGGTTGGCCGGTGGCAGCGCCGACGCGGCCGCCGCGCTGGTGGCCTGCGACGCGCTCTGGGGCACCGGGCTGTCCCGCGACGAGTTGGCCGGGATCGCCGCCGACCTCGGCTCCGACGTGCCGTTCCTGATCTACGGCGGCACCGCGCTGGGCACCGGCCGGGGCGAGGCGGTCAGCCCGGTGCTGGTCCGCCCCACCTCCTGGCACTGGGTGGTGGCGATCGCCGACGTCGGCCTGTCCACCCCGGCCGCGTACCGGGAGTTGGACCGGCTCCGCGACTCCGGTGCCGCTGGTGCACCACTGGGCAGCACCGACGCGCTGCTGGGTGCGTTGCGCCAACGCGACCCCCGGGTGCTGGCCCGGACGCTCGGCAACGACCTCCAGGACGCCGCGCTGGCCATGCGCCCGGCGCTGGCCGACACGCTCAAGGCCGGCGAGGCGGCCGGTGCGCTCACCGGCATCGTCTCCGGCTCCGGGCCGACCTGCGTGTTCCTCGCCGCCGACGCGGCCGACGCGGAGCGGATCGCCGCCGAGCTGACCGCCGCCGGCGTGTGCCGCCAGGCCCGGGTCGCACACGGCCCGGTAGCCGGCGCCCGAGTCGGCTGACCCCACGCCCCCACGCCCCGCCGCCCCCACGCCCCGCCGATCTTGCACTTTCGGTCGCCGAGATGAGGTGGATTGTCCCCTTACGTCGCGACAGTAAGTGCAAGATCGCGGGAGGAGGGCGGGGCCGCGTACCCTTGGGGCAGGCGTCCAGGTGCCCGCCGGCACCGGGACGCCTTGATCATGAAGGGTGGAACGTGGCGAACATCGTCAATCTGGACCGGGTGTCCAAGGGGTACGGCGCCGCGGGGCGGCTGCTCACGGACGTCTCGCTCGGCCTGGACGACGCCGACCGGATCGGCGTGGTCGGCCTCAACGGCGCCGGCAAGTCCACCCTGCTGCGGCTGCTCACCAAGCAGGAGGACCCCGACGACGGCCGGGTGACCCACCGCCGGGACCTGCGTGTGCTCTGGCTGCCGCAGCAGCTCACCCTCGCCCCCGAGGCCACCGTCCGGGACGTGGTGCTCGGCACCGCCTGGCTCGCCGAGGGCATGGGGGCCGAGCACGAGTGGGCCGGCGACTCCGGGGTGCGGGCCATCCTCGACGGCCTCGGCATGCCGCACCTCGGCCTGGACCAGCCGGTCGGCCCGATGTCCGGTGGCGAACGCCGTCGGGTGGCGCTCGCCGCGCTCCTCGTCCGCGACTCCGACCTGCTCATTCTCGACGAGCCCACCAACCACCTCGACGTCGGCGGTGTCGACTGGCTGGCCCGGCACCTGGTCGGCCGCAAGGGCGCCCTGGTCGTGGTCACCCACGACAGGTGGTTCCTGGACGCGGTCTGCACCAACACCTGGGAGGTCGCCGACCAGACCGTCCGCGCCTACGAGGGTGGTTTCGCCGCCTGGACCCTCGCCCGCGCCGAGCGCGAGCGCGTCGCCGCCGCGACCGAGGCCCGCCGGCAGAACCTGCTCCGCAAGGAGATCGCCTGGCTGCGCCGGGGGCCGCCCGCCCGGACCTCCAAGCCGCAGTTCCGCATCGACGCCGCGAACGCGTTGATCGCCGACGTGCCGCCGGCGCGCGACACCATGTCGTTGCAGCGCATGGCGGTTTCGCGGCTGGGCAAGCAGGTGTACGAGCTGGAGAGCGTCGAGCTGCACGCCGGCCCGAAGGAGATCCTGCGCGACGTCACTTGGTTGGTCGGCCCCGGCGACCGGATCGCCATCCTCGGTGCCAACGGCGCCGGCAAGACCACGCTGCTGCGGATGCTCGCCGGCATCACCCGACCGGACGGCGGCCGCCTCAACACCGGCTCCACAGTGCGCCCGGCGTTCCTCTCCCAGGAGCTCACCGAGCTGCCCGGGCACCTGCGGGTCCTGGAAGCCGTGGAGGAGGTCGCCCGCCGGGTGCAGCTCGGCGACCGGGAGGTCTCCGCCGCGCAGCTCGCCGAGGTGTTCGGCTTCGACGACCGCCGCCTCTGGACCCCGGTCAGTGACCTCTCCGGTGGGGAACGACGCCGGTTGCAGATGCTGCGGCTGCTGGCCGGCGAGCCCAACGTGCTGCTCTTCGACGAGCCCACCAACGACCTGGACACCGACACCCTCGCCTCCCTGGAGGACCTGCTCGACTCGTGGCCCGGCACGATCATCGTGGCGAGCCACGACCGCTACCTGATCGAGCGGGTCACCGACACGGCGTACGGGATGTTCGGCGACGGCCGACTGGTGCACCTGCCCGGCGGTGTGGACGAGTACCTCGCCCGGACCGCGGAGCGGGCCGGCCCTCCGCGGGCGGGCGGCACGTCGTCCGCCGCGTCCGCCGCGGCCTCGGGAGGTGGCATGTCCGCCGCCGAGGTCCGCCAGGCCCGCAAGGAGCTGACCCGGCTGGAACGGCAGCTCGGCAAGCTCGACCAGCGCGAGACCACGCTGCTCGACCAGCTCGCCGCGGACGCCACCGACTACGCGCGGGTTGCCGAGCTGGACACCCAGCTCAAGGATCTGCGCGCCGAGCGGGAGCGGATCGAGGAGACCTGGATGACGCTCGCCGAGGAGCTTCCGGAGAGCTGACCGGGCCGGACGCACCGGCCCGGGGGCCGTGTGCGGCGTCACACCGCCACATGCGGGACAATCGTCGGCGACACCTACCCCACGGCGTTGGAGACTCAGACATGGCCCACACCCCCGTCAACCACCCCGCGCGGCCGATCTACCGGGCGATCGGCGGGCTGACCGGTCTGTACCTGGTGGTCTTCGGTGTGCTCAGCATCATCGCGAGCACCGGCAACGAGATCCTCGCCCAGGACGACACCCGGGTCCTCGGTCAGGGCACGAACCTCGGCCTCGGGCTGCTCAGCGTGCTGCTCGGGGTCGTCGTGCTGGTCGGCACCGCGCTCGGGCGCAACATCGACGTGGCGATCAACCAGTGGCTGTCGTACGCCCTGATGGTGATCAGCCTGGCCAGCCTCGCCTTCATCCGGACCGACGCCAATGTCCTCAACTTCAGCATCGTCACCGTCATCGTCGTGATGACTGTCGCCCTGGTGCTGCTCATGGTGGGCATGTACGGCAAGGTCGGTTCGGAGGAGGAGGCGGAGGCTTTCCAGAAGGCTCGGCTTGTTCTCTGAGCTTTAGTGGTTGCGGTTGTGGGTTTTCGCCGGAGCCCGAACTGCTCCGGGCGGTCAGGCTTGATCCCTGCGCAGCTCGGGCTCCGGCGAAAGCCTGACCTGGTCCAGCCATTCGGCGGACCCTTTCCGGCTTTCTGGTTCTTCGGACAGTTGGCTCTTGGTTGGGCGACAATCCTCCTGAAATGGTCTAACTCAGGTGGATGGGGTCTGGTATGCCGCACTTTCCGGTCAACCATCCGGCACGGCCGCTCTACCGGGTCCTCTCCGGTCTTATCGGCGTCTACATCCTGGTGTTCGGCGTCTGGGGCGTCGCCGAGACGATTGGTGACCCGCTCTTCGCCCGCAACAGCACCTGGGCCCTCGGGCTGCGGACCAACCTTGCCTTCTCACTCGCCTCGGTGGTCTTCGGAGTCGTCCTGATCATCGGGGCGTCACGGCGCACCAACCTCGGCCACTACATGAACCTCACGGCCGGCGTGGTGTTCCTGGTGACCAGCATCCTGACGATGTCGGTGCTGCAGACCGGCGCGAACTTCCTCAACTTCTCGATGTCGACGGTGATCGTGTCGATGTTGTTCGGCCTGATCCTGCTCGGCACCGGCCTCTACGACAAGGTCGGCCCGCCGGAGCACGCCGAGGCGGAGCTGGAGAACCGCAAGCACCCGGTGGCCGACGTGCACCGCCGCTGACGGATGGTCAGTGCCGCCGGGCGGTGATCAGCGTCGGCTTCGCCTCCAGGTGCGACAACCCGTTCCAGGCCAGGTTGACGAGGTGCGCCGCCACCGTCTCCTTGCGCGGCTTGCGCACCTCCAGCCACCAGCGGCCGGTCAACGCCACCATGCCCACCAGCGCCTGCGAGTACAGCTCGGCGAGCTTGGGGTCGTACCCCCGGCTCTTGAACTCGGCGCCCAGGATGTGCTCGACCTGGTGTGCGACGTCGTTCATCACGCTGCTGAAGTTGGCCGTGCCGGACATCAGCGGGGACTCGCGGACCAGCACCCGGAAGCCGCTGGTCTCCTCCTCGATGTAGGTCAGCAGGGCCAGCGCCGCCTGCTCCAGCAGCTCCCGTGGATGCCCGGCGGTCAACGCCGTGGTGATCCGGTCGAGCAGGGCGCGGACCTCCCGGTCCACCACCACCGCGTAGAGCCCTTCCTTGCCACCGAAATGCTCGTATACCACCGGCTTGGAGACCTTGGCGCGGGCCGCCACCTCCTCGATGGAGGTGGCGTCGAAGCCACGCTCGGCGAAGAGTTGCCGGCCGGTCGCGATCAACTGCTCGCGGCGCTGGGCCGCCGACATGCGGACCCGGGAGGTCGGTTTGGGTTTGGGTGCCGGGGCTGACGGTGTCAGCCGTCGGCCGCCGACGCTGTCACCATCGGTGACCTCAGGCATGTCGCCGCCTAGCTGGCGCTCGGTGACGCCCTGCCGTGGAATGGTGCCTCCGCTGTGCCCGTTCACGTCGTCGCCTCACTGGCCGGCGGTCCGACCGCCCTGCCGCGCCGTCCGACCGGACCCGGATCGGGCCCGGCCCCCGTCTGCCGAGCCGTCCGGTCCCCCCGCGTCGCTCGGTCATCCGGCCATCCTGCCAGGCGTCATCCTGACGCACCGCCCGGATTTACCGGGGTGCGACCGGCTTCACCAGCTTCGCGGCGAGGCGCTCCGGTTTTGGCCAGCGCACCTGCGTCGCCGCGCCGGTCTTCTCGAACAACCAGATCACCCGGGCGGAGATGTCCACCTGGCCGCGCAGCACGCCGTGCCGCGCGCTTGTGGGGTCGGCATGGTGCAGGTTGTGCCAGCTCTCGCCGAACGACAGGATCGCCAGCGGCCAGAAGTTCGACGCGCGGTCGCCCTGGCGCATCGCGAACGGACGCTCGCCGTAGACGTGGCACACCGAGTTGATCGCCCAGGTGACGTGGTGCAGCAGGCCGATCCGGACCAGCCCGGCCCAGAAGAACGCGGTGAGCGCGCCCTGCCAGGACCAGGTCACCAGACCGCCGATCAGCGCCGGGCCGAGCAGCGAGATCGCCACCAGCGCGGGAAAGAGCCTGTCGACCCGGCTGATGTCCCGGTCGGCGATGAGGTCCGGCGCGAAACGCTCGCGGTTGGACAACTCCCGCCGGAACAGCCAGCCCACGTGCGCGTGGAACAGGCCCCGGGTCAACGCCCAGAAGCTGGTGCCGAAGCGCCAGGGGGAGTGCGGGTCACCCTCCAGATCGGAGAACGCGTGGTGGCGCCGGTGGTCGGCGACCCACTGGATGATCTCGCCCTGCACCGCCAGCGACCCCGCCACCGCCAGCGTCACCCGCAGCCAACGCTTGGCCTTGAACGAGCCGTGCGTGAAGTAGCGGTGGAAGCCGACGGTGATGCCGAGCCCGGAGACGACGTACCAGACCGAGCCGATGATCACGTCGCTCCAGCCCAGCCAGCCGCCCCAGGCGACCGGCACGGCAACCAGCAGGGCGACGAAGGGGATCACGACGAAGGCCCAGAGGGCGGCCAGGATGCCGTTGGCCTGACTGCCGTCGGTGAGTGGTTTGGGACCGCTGGCGGGCGGGTTGGGATCGAGCAGTGTGGTGGACATGAGACCTCGCAGGGGGACGGGGGACGGTCACGAAGCTACGCCTACGTCACCGTAACTTAGGGCACCGTAGATCGCACGGGGAAGTTTCGAAAAGCCCTCGCGTACCCGGCCAAACTCGCAGGTGAGGCACCATTCAGGCGACGGCGTCGCCCCGGTGCGTTGATCATGGAGTTATCTGTGCGTGTCGTCGGCGGGTTGGGCGATAACGCCATGATCATCGGGGTGGTGGGCACGTGGTGGCCCGGCGTCTGGACGGTTGGCGGCGGCTGTGTGGGGCGATCAGTGGTTGGGCTGGCGGGGATGAGCGATGGCGTCCGGCGGCCGGGGCGCTAAGGTGTAGCGGCGGGATGTCCGTCACCCGCGCGACGTCCTCGCGTCGCTGATCGGCCGTGGTGTAATTGGCAACACCCGGGTCTTTGGTACCCGTATTTCAGGTTCGAACCCTGGCGGCCGAGCTGCCCCCTACGTCCGTTTTAGGTTCGGGTGGGGGTAAGAGGGGAAGGTGCCGGGCCCCGCGGTTAGCATGGCCGCGAGAGTGTCCGCCGTCCCGACGGGAGCCACGTCGTGCCCCAGCCTCACCTTCGTACCGTCGTCGTGCTCGCCGCCGGTGAGGGCAAGCGGATGAAGTCGACACTGCCCAAGGTGCTGCACCCCCTGCTCGGTCGGACGCTGCTCGGGCACGTGTTGAGCGCCGCCGCGCCGCTGGCCGCGGATCGGACCGTGGTCGTGGTGGGGCACGGCGCCGACCAGGTCCGGGCGCACCTGTCCGAGGTTGCTCCGGACGCCACACCGGTGCTCCAGGCCCAGCAGCTCGGCACCGGGCACGCCGTGCGGATCGCGCTGGACGCCGTCCCGGAGGGCGCCGGCACGGTCGTGGTGATCAACGGGGACGTGCCGCTGCTACGCCCCGAGACGGTCGGCGCGCTGGTGACCGCGCACGAGGAGGCGGCCGCGGCGGCTACCGTGCTGGCCGCCGAGGTGCCCGACCCGACCGGCCTCGGGCGGATCGTCCGGGACGCCGACGGCCGGCTGGAGCAGATCGTCGAGGAACGCGACGCCGACGCGACGCAGCGCGCGATCCGGGAGATCAACGCGGGCATCTACGCGTTCGACGCGGTGCGGCTGCGTGCGGCGCTGGGCAAGCTCTCCACCGACAACGACCAGGGCGAGGAATACCTCACCGACGTCTTCGGTCTGCTCCGCTCGGCAGGCGAGCCGGTGGCGGTGCACGTCGCCGTCGACCACTCCGAGACGTTGGGCTGCAACGACCGGGTGGAGCTGGCGACGCTGCGCCGGCTGTTGCGCGACCGGGTCAACGAGGCGTGGATGCGCACCGGGGTGAGCCTGCTGGACCCGGTGACCACCTGGATCGACGTGACGGTGGCACTGGACCGCGACGCGGTGATCGACCAGAACACCCAGTTGCGCGGCGGCACGGTCGTCGGTGCGGGAGCGCTGGTCGGGCCGGACGTCACGCTCATCGACACGATCGTCGGCCCCGGCGCGTCGGTGATCCGCAGTCACGCCGTCGGCGCGGAGGTCGGTGCGAGTGCCAGCGTCGGGCCGTACGCGTACCTGCGGCCCGCCGCCCAGCTGGCCGAGAAGGCCAAGGTCGGCACGTTCGTCGAGGTGAAGAACTCCGAGATCGGCCCGGGTGCGAAGGTGCCGCACCTCAGCTACGTGGGTGACGCGACGATCGGCGCGAAGGCCAACATCGGCGCGGCGACGATCTTCGTCAACTACGACGGCGTGCACAAGCACCGCACGGTCGTGGGCGAGGCCGCGTTCGTCGGGTGCGACACGAGCCTGATCGCGCCGGTCGAGGTGGGTGCCGGGGCGTACGTGGCGGCGGGCAGCGCGATCGCTCAGGACGTGCCGCCGGGCGCGCTCGGGGTGACCCGCTCGCCGCAGCGCAACATCGAGGGCTGGGTGGCGCGCAAGCGGGCCGGAACGATCTCCGCGGCGGCTGCCGAGCGTGCGGTGCGCGGTGCCGAGGGTGCGTCGGAGGTGGCCCGCCCCGCAAGCGACAGTGAGGCAATCCACGGGGTGACCGAGACGGTGGGCGGCGCGTCCGGCACGGGAGATACTGCAACCGAATAGTCCCTGACCCACCACCACCGGGTCGGGTACCGCCGACAAAACGGGAGCAGACGGGCCCATGGGCAGCATCGTCGCCGAAAACCGCAAAAGCCTGATGCTCTTTTCCGGACGTGGCTTTCCGGAGTTGGCCAAGGAGATCGGTGAGGTGCTCGGCGTCGCGCCGACCCCGGCCGACGCGTACGAGTTCGCCAACGGTGAGATCTTCGTACGGTTCAAGGACTCGGTGCGTGGTTCGGACGCCTTCGTGGTGCAGTCCGTCACGCACGGGGTGAACACCTGGGTCATGGAGACCCTGATCATGGTGGACGCGCTGAAGCGGGGGTCGGCCAAGCGGATCACCGTGGTGCTGCCGTTCTACCCGTACGCGCGGCAGGACAAGAAGCACCGTGGTCGGGAGCCGATCTCGGCCCGCCTGGTGGCGGACCTGCTGAAGACCGCCGGCGCCAACCGCATCCTCACCGTCGACCTGCACACCGCGCAGATCCAGGGCTTCTTCGACGGCCCGGTGGACCACCTCTTCGCGATGGACATCCTGGCCGAGTACGTGGAACACAAGTACGCCGGCCGGCCGATGACCGTGGTGGCACCGGACTCGGGCCGGGTGCGGGTGGCCGAGCGGTGGACCGACCGGCTGGGCGGCTGCCCGCTCGCCTTCATCCACAAGACCCGTGACCCGATGAAGCCGAACCAGGTCGTGGCGAACCGGGTGGTCGGCGAGGTCGAGGGTCGGGTCTGCCTGATCGTCGACGACATGATCGACACCGGTGGCACGATCGCCAAGGCCGCGGACATCCTCAAGGAGTCGGGGGCGGCGGAGATCGTGGTCGCGTCCACCCACGCGCTGCTGTCCGACCCGGCCACCGAGCGCCTGAAGAACAGCTCGATCAGCGAGGTCGTGGTGACCAACACGTTGCCGCTTCCGCCGGAGAAGCAGTTGGACAAGCTGACCGTGCTGTCGATCGCGCCGCTGCTGGCGCGGGCGATCCGGGAGGTCTTCGACGACGGCTCGGTGACCACCCTGTTCGGTGGTCTGAGCTGAGCCCGAGCCCAGTGGGGGAACGGGGCTGGCAGACTGACGCAAAACGAGGCCGGCGCGCTGGTGGAAACCACCGACGCGCCGGTCTGGAGCCGTGAACGGGGACTGCCGGAAACCCTGGAAACAGCTCGGGTAGACTGGTGCGGTTGCCACGGCGAGGGTGCCCGGCGGGCCGCTGATAAAGCGCCGCACGGAGGCACCGTCATCGACGCGGTGCTCCGGGCAGTCGTTCATGACGCATGAGCCCCAGCGAGCCCCTCGCCCCAGCACCGCCAGACGACAAGCCGCCGCAGCGAAAGCATCAGGAGTTTCCCCGTGTCCGAGGTAAAGATCAGCGCCGAGCCCCGCACCGAGTTCGGCAAGGGTGGTGCCCGCCGTACCCGCCGGGCCGGCAAGGTGCCCGCCGTGCTTTACGGTCACGGCGAGAAGCCCAAGCACATCGCGCTGCCGTCGCGGGAGTTCGCCGCCGCGATCCGCAAGGGCGGTGCCAACCAGCTCTTCGCGATCGACATCGCCGACGGCACCCAGGTGCTGGCGCTGCCGAAGGCGATCCAGCGTGACCCGATCCGCGACACCTTCGAGCATGTCGACCTGATCCTGGTCCGCCGGGGCGAGAAGGTCACCGTCGAGGTCCCGGTCCAGCTGACCGGCGAGGCCGCCCGCGACACCCTGATCGTGCACGACCACGACACCCTCTCGGTGACCGCGGACGCCACCAAGGTTCCGGACCACCTCGAGGCGTCGATCGAGGGCCTGGAGGCGGGCACCCTGGTGACCGCCGGCGATGTCAAGCTGCCGACCGGCGTCGAGCTGGCCGTCGACTCGGAGCTGACCGTCGCGTCGATCACCGCCGCCCCGACCGCCGAGCAGCTCGAGGCGACGCTGCCCGAGGTCGAGGCCGCCACCGACGAGGCCGAGGCCGAGGTCGGCGAGACCACCGAGGGCTCCGAGGGCGCGGACACCGCCGAGGGCGAAGAGACCACCGAGGCGCGCACCGAGGCCTGATCGGTTCCAGCTTTGCGACAGGCGCTCCCGGACGTTCGGGAGCGCCTGTCGGCGTATCCGGTGGGATGGACGGCGAGAGGGACGGGTCGTGACGGACGAGGTGGCGGGGCCGTGGCTGGTGGTCGGCCTGGGCAACCCGGGTCGGGAGTACGCCGGTAACCGGCACAACGTCGGGTTCATGGTGGCCGACCTGCTGGCCGGGCGGTTGGGTGCGCGGTTCGGCCGGCACAAGCGGGCGGTGGCCGAGGTGGGCGAGGCGCGGCTGGGGTTCGGTGGGCCGAAGCTGGTGCTGGCGAAGCCACTGACGTACATGAACCTATCCGGCGGGCCGGTGGCGGCGCTGGCGCAGTTCTACAAGGTGCCGGCGACGCAGGTGATCGCCGTGCACGACGAGTTGGACATCGGGTTCGGCCAGGTGCGGGTCAAGTTCGGCGGCGGCGAGGGCGGGCACAACGGCCTGCGGTCGATGTCGAAGTCGTTGGGCACGAAGGACTACGTCCGGGTGCGGTTCGGCGTCGGCCGACCGCCGGGGCGGCAGGATCCGGCGGATTACGTGCTGTCGGATTTCGGCACGGCAGAGCGCAAGGAGCTGGATTTCCTGGTCGACCGGGCCGCCGACGTGGTGGAGTCGGTGATCGTCAAGGGTGTGGAGCCGACGCAGAACCTCTACCACGGGGGCTGAGTCGGGCGGGGCGTACCGGATCGGAAACGGTTGGCCGGTAGTCTGCGCCTTTCGGCGTGCCGCGACCACGACGCGGGTCGCGGCGAATCGGTCCGTGCGGGCACGGGTCGCGGCGAGGCGACGGGAGCGGGCAGATGACCAGTCCTCCGATGATCGACGGCGCGTTCGCCAGATGGTTGGCGTCCCGGGCCGGGCAGGCGTTGCTCGACCTGCGCGCCGAGATGGGCTTCGCGGACACCGGCGCGCTGAAGTCGGCCGGGGACAAGGTGTCGCACGACCTGATCCGCACGGAGTTGGCGAAGTGGCGGCCGGGCGACGCGGTGCTCTCCGAGGAGGACGAGGGGTCGCGGTTGGCCTGGGCCGCCGAGGTGAACACCGGGGCGGTGTCGCGGTTGACCTCGGACCGAGTGTGGATCATCGACCCGTTGGACGGCACCCGCGAGTTCTCCGAGGAGGGCCGCTCGGACTGGGCGGTGCACGTGGCGCTCTGGGCGCGTAACGCGCCGAGCCCGCACGGGCTGGTCGCGGGGGCGGTGGGGCTGCCGGCGCAGCACCGGGTGCTGGGCACGGACTACCCGCCGGCGTACCCGCCGATGACTGTGGAGGCCGCGACCGCCGGCGAGCGGAAGATCCGCCTGGCGGCCAGCCGGAGCCGGCCGCCGGTCTTCCTGACCGACCTGGCCGAGGACGTCGGGGCGCATCTGGTGCCGATGGGCTCGGCCGGCGCGAAGATCGCCGCCGTGGTCACCGGCGAGGTGGACGCCTACATTCACGCCGGTGGTCAGTACGAGTGGGACTCGGCGGCACCGGTGGCTGTGGCGACGGCCACCGGACTACACGCTTCCCGGATCGATGGTTCTGCGCTGAAATACAACGAGGCGGATCCGCGCCTGCCGGACCTGCTGGTCTGTCGCAAGGATCTCGCCACTCGGTTGCTTGCAGCGTTGCAGAGACATTCCGGGTAGCCTGAGGGCACTTTCTTGACATGTCCGACCGGAAAGGTCTGGAAATCGGATGATCGAGCGAATCGAGCCGGTGTCATGACCACCCCCGCCGCCTACCGGGTCTCCCACCTGGACGCCCTGGAGGCGGAGAGCATCTTCGTGATGCGCGAGGTGGTCGCCGAAATGGAACGCCCGGTGCTGCTCTTCTCCGGTGGCAAGGATTCGATAGTCATGCTGCGGCTGGCGCAGAAGGCGTTCGCTCCGGCCAGCATTCCCTTCCCGGTCATGCACGTCGACACCGGGCACAACTTCCCCGAGGTCCTGGAATACCGCGACCAGCGGGTCGCCGAGCTGGGGTTGCATCTCGTGGTGGCGAGCGTGCCGGAGGCCCTGGCCAGCGGCATGGTCCGGGAGTCCGGCGACGGGATGCGCAACCGGATCCAGACGCCGGTGCTGCTGGACGCGGTGGAGAAACACCGCTTCGACGCGCTGTTCGGGGGTGCCCGGCGCGACGAGGAGAAGGCTCGGGCCAAGGAGCGGGTGTTCAGCTTCCGCGACGAGTTCGGCCAGTGGGATCCGAAGAACCAGCGGCCGGAGCTGTGGTCGTTGTACAACGGCCGGCACCACCCGGGTGAGTCGATCCGCGTCTTCCCGCTGTCCAACTGGACCGAGCTGGACGTCTGGCACTACATCGCCCGGGAACGCATCCCGCTGCCCTCGATCTACTACGCGCACGAGCGTGAGGTGATCGAGCGCGACGGCATGGTCTACGCGGTCAACGAGTTCTTCCGCCCCCGCGCGGGTGAGGAGCGGTTCAAGGCACAGGTGCGCTACCGCACCGTGGGCGACGCCTCCTGCACCGCCGCGGTCCGTTCCGACGCGGACACCGTGGAGAAGGTCATCGAGGAGGTGGCCGCCACCCGGATCACCGAGCGTGGCGCGACCCGCGGTGACGACCGGGTCAGCGAGGCCGCCATGGAGGACCGCAAGCGGGAGGGCTACTTCTGATGAGCACCGAGATGATGGCCCCGGCCGCCGAGGCGCGGGCGATGGACCTGCTCCGGTTCGCCACCGCCGGCAGCGTGGACGACGGCAAGTCGACACTCATCGGTCGGCTGCTCTACGACACCAAGTCGCTCTTCACCGACCAGTTGGCCGCCGTCGAGGCGGTCAGCGCGGCCCGCGGTGACGAATACACCAACCTGGCGTTGCTCACCGACGGTCTGCGGGCCGAGCGGGAGCAGGGCATCACCATCGACGTGGCGTACCGGTACTTCGCCACCCCCCGGCGCAAGTTCATCATCGCCGACACCCCGGGGCACACCCAGTACACCCGCAACATGGTCACCGGCGCCTCCACCGCCGATCTGGCGTTGATCCTGGTGGACGCCCGCAAGGGCCTGGTCGAGCAGTCCCGCCGGCACGCGTTCCTGTGCTCCCTGCTGCGGGTGCCGCACCTGGTCCTCTGTGTCAACAAGATGGACCTGGTGGACTGGTCGCAGGAGGTCTTCGAACGGATCGCCGACGAGTTCACCGCGTTCGCCGCGAAGCTCGACGCACCCGACCTGACCGTGGTGCCGATCTCGGCGCTGCGCGGTGACAACATCGTCGCCCGCTCGGAGAACATGCCCTGGTACGAGGGCCCGTCGCTGCTGCACCACCTGGAGCGGGTGCACATCGCGAGTGACCGCAACCTGGTCGACGTCCGGTTCCCGGTGCAGTACGTGATCCGCCCCCAGTCGACGACCGTCACCGACTACCGCGGCTACGCCGGTCAGGTCGCCTCCGGCGTGCTCAAGCCGGGTGACGAGGTGATGGTGCTGCCGTCCGGCTTCACCAGCCGGATCTCCGCCGTGGAGACCGCCGACGGGCCGGTGCCGGAGGCGTTCCCCCCGATGTCGGTGACGGTACGACTGGCCGACGAGATCGACATCTCCCGGGGTGACCTGATCTGCCGGCCGAACAACGCACCGGCGGTCGCGCAGGACATCGAGGCGATGGTCTGCTGGATGGACGAGACAGCCCCGCTGCGGGTCGGCGGTCGGTACGCGATCAAGCACACCACCCGCTCGGCACGGGCGATCGTGCGTGGGCTGCACTACCGGTTGGACATCAACTCGCTGCACCGCGACGAGTCGGCCGACGAGCTGCGGCTCAACGAGATCGGCCGGGTGCGGCTGCGGACGACGGTGCCGCT
The DNA here is from genome assembly GCF_043198035.1 of Micromonospora sp. NPDC048898. Lineage (NCBI taxonomy): Bacteria > Bacillati > Actinomycetota > Actinomycetes > Micromonosporales > Micromonosporaceae > Micromonospora > Micromonospora sp. NPDC048898. Next base: position 1,200,477 of record NZ_JBICUF010000001.1, on the reverse strand, counting down.
GCTGGCCGACGAATACCGCCGCAACCGCACCACCGGTGGTTTCGTCATCATCGACGAGACCACCAACCGCACGGTCGGCGCCGCCATGATCGTCGAAGCCGGCTAACCCGGCCCCGTTCCCCCGGTTTGCGGCAAGATCGCGCTCGATCCACGAAGTAGTGGCCTCACCCACCGGGCGAGGCCACTACTTCCATGTTCGAGCACGATCACCAACCCACCGGTCAGGGCAGGCGGGTGGCGCCGGGGGAGGGGAGGACCGTCAGGGTGCCGGGGGCGGTGAAGCCTCGTTCGGCGTACGCGGCGGTCACGGCGGCGGCCACCTCGTCGGCGCGGTCGGCGTCGATCAGGGCCAGGACGCAGCCGCCGAAGCCGCCGCCGGTCATCCGGGCACCGAGCGCGCCGGCCGCCAACGCCGCCTCGACCGCCGTGTCGATCTCCGGCACGGTGATCTCGAAGTCGTCGCGCATGGAGACGTGCGACGCGGTGAGCAGGGGGCCGATGTCGCGGACCCGGGCCGCGCGCAGCAGTGCCACCGTGTCCAGTACGCGTTGGTCCTCGGTGACGACGTGTCGGACCCGTCGCCGGGTCTCCTCGTCGTCGAGTTGGGCCAGCGCGGTGTCGAGTTGGTCGACGCTCACGTCCCGCAGCGCGGCGACGCCGAGCGCGGCGGCTCCGGCCTCGCAGGAACGGCGGCGGGCAGCGTACTCACCGTCGGCGTGCCGGTGCGGTGCCCGGCTGTCGATGACGAGCACCGCCAGGCCGGCGGCGTCCAGGTCGAAGGGGATCTGCTCGACCGACTCGTCGCGGCAGTCCAGGAAGAGGGCGTGCCCGGCACGGCAGCGGATCACCGCGGACTGGTCCATGATCCCGGTCGGCGCGCCCACGTAGACGTTCTCGGCCCGCTGCGCCAGCCGGGGCTGCAGCTCCGCGGGCAGCTCCAGCCCACCGAGGTCGAGCAGGGCGGCCAGCACGGCCGACTCCAACGCGGCCGAGGAGGAGAGCCCGGAGCCCAGCGGCACGTCGGAGGCGATGGCCAGCCGCGCGCCCGGCACCGGTTGACCGGCCTCGCGCAGTGCCCAGACCACCCCGGCGACGTACGCGCCCCAGCCGGTCACCCGACCTGCCTCGGCGACGTCGTCCGCCCCGAAGGTGATCGTCTCGTCGGACAGCTCGGACCAGACCGTCCACTGCTCCGCGTCCTGCCGGTCGGCGGCGACGACTGTCTGCAACGGCAGCGCGAAGGGCAGCACGAACCCCTCGTTGTAGTCGGTGTGCTCGCCGATCAGGTTGACCCGGCCGGGAGCCGCCCAGCGGCCGGCGGCCTGGCCGCCGTACCGCGTGGTGAAGCCGGCCGCGGCCCGGTCGGCCACGGCACGCGTGGGGTCTGTCACGGCTGCTGCTCCAGGACGTGTGCGCGGTAGAAGGCCCAGGCGTCGCCGACCATGTCGTGCAGGGTCGGCTTCTGCGGCACCCAGCCCAGCTCGTCGCGGGCCAGCGCGGAGGAGGCGACCAGCTCGGCCGGGTCACCCTCGCGGCGCGGGGCCACCTCGACGGGCAGGTGGTGCCCGGTGACCTCGCGGACCACGTCGGCGACCTGGCGGTTGGTGAAGCCGTTGCCGTTGCCCAGGTTGTAGATCCGGTGTTGGCCGCCGGTGGCCGCGTCCAGTGCCAGCAGGTGCGCGCGGGCCAGGTCGGCGACGTGGATGTAGTCCCGGACGCAGGTGCCGTCCACGGTGGGGTAGTCGTCGCCGAAGAGCTGGAGCTTCTCCCGTCGGCCGGCGGCGACCTCCAGCGCGATCGGGATCAGGTGCGTCTCCGGGTCGTGCCGTTCGCCGATCGCGATGTCGCCGTCGAGGTGGGCACCCGCGACGTTGAAGTAGCGCAGCGACACGGCGGCCAGCCCGTGCGCGATCGTCTCGGAGGTGAGCGCCATGTCGACGGCGAGCTTGGTGGCGCCGTACGTGTTGGTGGGCGCCTTGACGGCGGTCTCCGGAATCGGCAGCTCGGTGGGGTTGCCGTAGACGGCGGCGGTGGAGGAGAAGACCATCCGCGGCACACCGGCGGCCCGGACCGCGTCGATCAGGGCGAGGCTGCCGACCGTGTTGTTCTGCCAGTACAGCTCCGGTTTGACCATCGACTCGCCGGCGGCGATCAGGGCGGCGAAGTGCAGCACCCCGTCGAACCCGGCGTCGCGGGTGAGGACGCGGGCGGCGTCGTGGATGGACGCCTCGACGTGGGTCGCGTCCGGGGCGAGCGCCTCGCGGTGCCCGGTGCGCAGGTCGTCCAGGACGACCACCTGGTGACCCGCGTCGAGCAGCATCCGGGTCACCACGCTGCCGATGAAGCCGGCGCCCCCGGTGACGAGCAGTTTCACGTCGTTGCCTCCTGCCTGGCCCGCCCGGGACGTGGCCTTCGCTGATCACCCTAAGGGCTGCGGCCGGCACGCTGGCCGACGGCACCGCCATCCTTATTCCATCATAATCCTTCATGATTAAACAGAGCCGAACATGTGTGGCTCGTCCGGCGAACCCCCGGTGCGGTGAGCCAACGGTGTCTACCATCTCTGTCATGCGGGAAGTGGCCCGTACCGGGCTCCGGCGACGCGTGCGGGTGCGACCCCGTCGCGACCCCGGGCCGCTCGCCCGGGCCGTCGCCCGGATGCTGGTCCGCACCGCCGACGGTGCCTCCCGACTCGTCACCGACCTGCTCGGGGCCGGGCCGGCGGCCGGCCGGGAGCGGATCACCGAGGCCGAGCTGCGGGACCTGGTCGCCGCGAACACGGTGCTCGACCCGGACGAACGGCGGATCATCGACGAGGTCCTGGTGGCCGGTGCGAGCCTGATCCGCGAGGTGATGATGCCGCGCACCGAGGTCGTCTTCCTCCCGGCGCGGCTCACCATCACCGAGGCTGCCCGGCTGGTACGCGCCGAAACGCACACCCGTTACCCGGTCACCGACGGCACCCACGACGACGTGGTCGGCTTCGTGCACCTGCGGGACGTGCTGCTGCGCCCGGACGCCGATCCGTGTGTCACAGTCGGCGAGCTGGCCCGGGAGGTGAAGCGACTGCCCGGGAGCAAACGGGTGCTACCCGCGCTCACCGAGATGCGCCGGGAGGGCCAGCACCTGGCGGTGGTGGTCGACGAGTACGGCGGCACCGCCGGCATCGTCACGCTGGAGGACCTCATCGAGGAGCTGATCGGCGAGATCCGCGACGAGTACGACGCCACTCCGGACCCGGTGCGCGCCGGCCTGCCGGCCGTCGTGGACGGTCGCCTCAACCTCGCCGACTTCGCCGAGCGGACCGGGCTGGCGCTGCCCGCCGGGCCGTACGAGACGGTCGGTGGGTTCGTGATGGCCGCGCTGGGTCGGCTCCCGGTGACCGGCGACGAGGTGCCGGTGCCCAGCGAGGCGGCCGACGACGTCGGACCGGATCCGGCCGACCCGGCGGGCGGCTGGCTGCTGCGCGTCCTCGCCCTGGACGGCCGCCGGGTGGCCCGGCTCGCGGTCTCCGCCGTCCGGGTGCCGGAACAGCGCCGCGAGCAACAACACGAGCACCACGGCACGTCGACGCGGCAGACGGCGGCCGGGCCGACGCGCCGGGTCGGCCCGGCCGCACCACCCGAGGTCAGCACCCCGACGACGGCGGGCCGCAGCCGACCCGCCAGCCCGTCATGACGGACCCACTTGCGTGCTGACAGAATTATCGCCATGTCCGACGCTCCCGCCCGTCCCCGCGTCTTCTCCGGCATCCAGCCGACGGCCGACTCGTTCCACCTCGGCAACTATCTGGGCGCGGTACGGCACTGGGTGGCACTACAGGAGACCCACGACGCGTTCTACTGCGTGGTCGACCTGCACGCCATCACCGCGGGGCACGACCCGGCGCTGTTGCGGCAGCGGACGCGGGTGGCCGCCGCCCAGCTCTTCGCGGTCGGTCTCGACCCGGAGCGCAGCACCCTGTTCGTGCAGTCGCAGGTGCCCGAACACCCGCAGCTCGCCTGGGTGCTCGGCTGCATCACCGGCTTCGGCGAGGCCAGCCGGATGACCCAGTTCAAGGACAAGTCGCAGAAGCAGGGCAACGAGCGGGCCAGCGTCGGGCTGTTCACCTACCCGGTCCTGCAGGCCGCCGACATCCTGCTCTACCAGGCCAACGCGGTCCCCGTCGGGGAGGACCAGCGCCAGCACCTGGAGCTCTCCCGGGATCTGGCCCAGCGGTTCAACTCGCTGTTCGGCCCGACGTTCACGGTGCCCGCGCCGCACATCGTCAAGGACACCGCGAAGATCACCGACCTACAGGACCCGACGGCGAAGATGTCCAAGTCGTCGTCCTCGCCGGCCGGCATCATCGACCTCCTGGAAGATCCGGCCCGGTCCGCGAAGAAGATCCGCTCGGCGGTGACGGACACCGGTCGGGAGATCGTCTTCGATGCCGAGACGAAGCCGGGTGTGTCCAACCTGCTGACCATCCACTCGGCGCTCAGCGGTCGCGGCATCGACGAGTTGGTGGCCGCGTTCGCCGGCCGCGGCTACGGCGACCTGAAGAAGGAGTTGGCCGAGGTGGTGGCGGACTTCGTCCGTCCGGTCCAGGAGCGCACCCGCGCGTACCTCGACGACCCGGCGCAGTTGGACAAGCTGCTCGCCTCCGGTGCGGAGAAGGCCCGCGCGGTGGCCGCGGCGACCCTGCGCTCCACGTACGAGCGGGTCGGGTTCTTCCCGCCCGTACGCGGCGAGTAGCGCCGCGGGACAGGTGGACGGGTCGGTGGCCGGAGGGGCGGCGCGAAGCGTGGATCGCAGTGGCGGGGTGCCGCCGACCGGCGACACCATCCAGATCGGCATCGCGGTGGACATTCCCGAGCCCTGGGGTGCCCAGCTCACCCGGCGACGGATCGAGGCCGGCGACCCGCTGGCGGTGCCCGCGCACGTGACGCTGCTCGGGCCCACCGAGATCCCGACGGCAAATCTGCCCGCCGTCGAGCGGCACCTGGCCGCCGTCGCCGCCGCGCACCTGCCGTTCGCGCTGCACCTGCGGGGCACCGGCACGTTCCGGCCGGTCACCCAGGTGGTGTTCGTCGCGGTGGCCGCCGGCATCAGCGAGTGTGAGTTGCTGGCCGCCGCCATCACCGCGGCGCCGGACCTACACCGCAGGGCCCGCTTCCCGTACCATCCGCACGTCACCGTGGCACAGGACGTGGCTCCGGAGGCCCTGGACAAGGTGTACGAGGATCTGGCCGACTTCTCCGCGATGTTCGAGGTCGACGCGTTCACCCTCTTCTCGCACAGCGGGGAGGCCCGGTGGCGGCCGCGTCGGGACTTCCGCCTCGGCGACTGACCCGTCGGCGACGCGCCGGTAGGTGAGCATCGGGAGCCGGTTGCCACTACGGCGGTGGGAGATCGGCGAGGATGATCGCGTGAACGTGATCGGCGGGATCGAGGCGGCCATCGACCGCTGGGTGAGCGCCGCGCGCCACCGGTCGGGGCTCTTCGATCACCTCTGGCGCGCCGGCGCCCTGTACGGCGAGGTGCTGGCCGGTCGGCTGGCCGCCGCGATCGCCTACTACGGCTTCTTCGCGGTGTTCGCCCTCGCCCTCGTCGCGTTCTCCATCTTCGGTGCGATCCTGGAGGACAACGACGACGTCAGCGCGGCGGCGGCCGGCTTCCTCAAGGAGAACCTGCCCTTCCTGGACGCCGAGCAGATCGCCAACTCCAGCGGCACGGTCGGGGTGGTCGGCCTGGTCATCCTGGTCTTCACCGGGATCGGCTGGGTGGAGGCCATCCGGTCCTCGCAGCGGCTGATGTACGCGCTCAACCAGCAGCCCGGCAACCTGGTGATCCGGCGGCTGGTCGACCTGGGCGTGATGATCGGCATCTTCGTGCTGCTCGGTGTCTCGGTCGCGGCGGTGGACGCGTTGGAGTCGCTGCTGCGTTTCCTGCTGCGCAGCACCGGGTCGGTCGGTCTCACCACGATCAGCGCGGTGCTCAGCGTGCTTGTCAACGCGGTACTCGCCACCGCGTTGCTCCTCGCGGTGCCCCGGCTGCGGATGAGCCGGTCCCGGCTGCGTCCGGTGGTGCTGCTGGTCGCGGTCGGCATCACCCTGCTGAACACGGTGGGGCGCTACTACGTGGTGCGCACCGAGCGCAACCCGGCGTACACGGTGGTGGCCGGCGCCGTCGGTCTGCTGCTCTACCTCTACCTGCTCAACCAACTGGTGCTGTTCGGTGCGGCCCTGCTCGCGACCAGCACCAACGGTCGGGTGGTGGACCTGGCGGAGACCCCCGCCGCGCCGAAGGTGATCGACGAGGACACCGATCCCGGTACGCCGGGCGGTGCGGGCTGAGGACGGAAGGTGTGCAGGTGCTGATCTCGGTCGACCCGGACTCGTCGGTGCCCCCGTACGAGCAGGTTCGCGGGCAACTCGCCGAGCTGATCGGCGACGGTCGGCTGCCGGTGGGCAGTCGACTGCCCACCGTCCGGCAGCTCGCCGCCGACCTGACGTTGGCGGCGAACACGGTGGCCCGGGCGTACCGGGAGTTGGAGGCTGCCGGTCTGCTGGAGACCCGGGGGCGCAACGGCACGTTCGTCGCCCCCGGGCGGGACGACGCCGTCGACCGGCTCCAGCGGGCGGCGGCCGGCTACGCGGCCGAGGCGGCACGGCTCGGCGTACTGCCGGCCACCGCACTCGCCCTGGTCCGCGCAGCCCTGGATGCGACCCGCCCCGGCTGAGGGCGTCGATCACCCGCCGGACGGGCGAAAACTGAACCGAAAGCCGTCGGCGCTCGCGTTCGCGGACCATGATGAGCCGGTGGGCGCACTCATGACACTGGACCTGCCGGCCGACTCGCCGCTCCTCGGTCTGCCGTGGATCATCACCTTCGGTCCGCTCGGCGACCTCGACGAGTGGGAGCCGGTGGTCTGTGGGCCGTACGAGCGGCCACACGCGTTGGCGCTGGCCGAGGCGGTGGTGGCCGAGGAGCAACTGATGGCGGTGGTGGAGCCGTTGCTGCCGGCGTTGTCGGCCGACGAGATCCGCAGTGAGATCGCCGCCGCGCAGGTCGCCGCCGAGGACGAGGCCCGCCAGGTCGAGGGCGCCGACCTGTACGGCGACTTCGAGGACGTGATCGACGAGGAGTTGGACGCCGCCGCCGACGAGGCGGGCCACGGTGCGCCCGCCGAGCCGCCGGACGAGGCCGAGGTACGCGAGGGCTTCACCCGGATCGCGGCGCTGCTCACCGCGAAGTGACCCCGGGCCGTCAGCGGGTCGGCGGACCATCCAGCACGCAGAACTCGTTGCCCTCCGGGTCGGCGAGCACCGTGAACCGTTCGGTCCCGGTCTGCCCGACGTCGATGTGCCGCGCACCGAGGCCCAGCAGCCGTCGTACCTCGGTCTCGGGATCCGTGTCCGCGACCAGGTCGAGGTGCAGTCGGTTCTTGCCCCGCTTGGCGGTGCCCGAGCCCTGCAACCACACCGGGGGCGCGGCGGCGGAGGGCTGCCCCGGCGGCCAGAGCTTGGCGCTGCCGTCGTCGCCCTGCTCGACCTCGTAGCCGAGCGCCGCCGACCAGAACGCGACCATCACGTCCAGGTCCTCGACGTCGAGCGTGCACTGCGCGATCCGTACCCCCATCGGGTCACCTCCGTAGCGACGGTGCCCGATGCGGTACCCGCGACGGTTGCGGGTCACACCACCCGCGTCACACGGACACCGGCGCCACGCGGAGCGGACTCCGCGCGGCGCCGGTGGCACCTCACCCCCCACCACAAGGGGCCGGTAGCCCAGTCGCCCGCCGGCGCGGGGCACGACGAACGACCAGGTCGAGAAGGTCTTACCCGTTCAGCGCCGTGGTAACCAGACGCCGGCCCGGGGCGGGGTGGCGGTGCTGATCATCGGAGCAATATGCCGCCTCGCAGTTGCAAGAGTCAAGCAGTTCTTGCGTAAGGCAGCCGTGCGGCACTCGGTACGACGGCGGTCGAGCCGCGCACCACCAGCTCCGGGCGGAACAGGTACTCCGAGTGCGGAGCGCCGTACCCGTTGATCTCGTCGACCAGCGCCCGGACGGCGGCCACCGCCATCGCGACGACCGGCTGCCGCATGGTCGTCAGCGGCGGGTCGGTGAAGGCCATCAGCGGCGAGTCGTCGTAGCCGACCACGGAGACGTCGTCGGGCACGCGGAGGCCGCGCTGGCGGGCCGCCCGGATCGCGCCGAGCGCCATCAGGTCGGAGCCGCAGACCACGCCCGTGACACCGCGGTCGAGCAGGCGGCCGGCCGCGGCCTCGCCACCCTCCACACCGAACAGCGACAGCTCGGCGAGCGGGCCGAGGTCGGCCTCCGCGACACCGGCGAGTCGGGTCATCGCGGAGCGCCAGCCGGCCACCTTGCGTCGCACCGGGACGAACCGGTCCGGGCCGGTGATCAGCCCGATCCGTCGGTGCCCGAGCGCGACCAGATGGGCGACGGCCAGCTCGGCGGCCTCCCGGTCGTCGCAGGAGACGAAGGGGGCGCCGATGTCGGGTACGTACCCGTTGACCAGCACGATCGGCAGCGGTCGGGCGAGCAGCGCACGGTAGCGGTCGTGGTTGGCGGCGGCGTCGGCGTGCAGCCCGGAGACGAAGACGATGCCGGAGACCTGCCGGTCCAGCAGCATCTCGGTGTACTCGTCCTCGGTCACGCCACCGGCGGTCTGGGTGCAGAGGACCGGGGTGAACCCACTCTGTGCCAGGGTCGACTCGATGACCTGGGCGAAGGCGGGGAAGATCGGGTTGTCCAGCTCCGGTACCACCAGGCCGACCAGCCCGGCGTTGCGCTTGCGCAGCCGGGCCGGGCGCTCGTAGCCGAGCACGTCCAGTGCGGTGAGGACGGCCTGCCGGGTGTCCGGGGCCACGCCGGGACGGTCGTTGAGCACCCGCGACACCGTGGCCTCGCTGACCTCGGCCTGCTGGGCGATGTCGGACAGTCGAGCGCGCATGGCGGCACCTTAGCCCACCGGCAAGTTCTTGCGGCGCGTCCCGCAAGCCGTTCCATCGTCTGCAAACTCTTGCTGACTACCGGCTGCGGCCCGCAGGCTCCGAGCGAGGAATCCCATCGGTGATTCCGACTGAACTCTGGGGCATGCTACCGAAGATTGCTAGGCGTCGCGGCGCAGCGTGAACCAGAAGGTCGGCACCGAGTTGGTGCCCGGTGTGACGTCGAGTAGTTCCCAGCCGGGGAACCTGGCGCGCAGCTCGTCGGCGGTGACGCCCGCCGCCCAAGAGGTGATCTCGGTGGTCGGATTGCCGAGCGGCTCGGGGCCGTACCCGAACATCAGCAACAGTGCTCCGGGAGCGGCGCGGTGGGTGAGCCCGGCGGCGTAGGCGTCGCGGCGGTGTAGCGGGACCCCGCAGTAGCAGCTCAGGTCGAAGAACAGGTCGAAGGGGCCCGGCACGTCCAGCCCGTCGAGGCGGGTGGCGTCTCCGTGCAGCAGCCGTACCGCCACTCCCGCCGCCGCAGCCTTCTCCCTGGCTTGGTCAACGGCGCGGTCGATCAGGTCGACGGCCGCCACCTCCCAGCCGTGCCGTGCGAGGTAGATGGCGTTGGTCCCCGTGCCGCAGCCGAGTTCGAGGGCGCGGCCGGGTCGCAGCGCGCCGTGCCCCTCTACCAGGTCGACCAGCTCGGGCGGCGTCACGCCGGTGTCCCACGGCGGCTTGCCGGTGCGGTAGTAGCCCTCCAGTGCGCGGTGGACGGACTCCTCCTCCGGGTCGCGTTGCGTCGAGGCCAGGTCAGGTTCCGGCTTCTGGGTGGCGTTTGGCTGGTTCACCGCTCTCCTCCTAAAACTAGAGTTGAACTCTAGTGATGTACTCTAAAGATAGGCTCGCAATATGGAGAAGGTCAAGCGGCCGGACAAGCGAGCCGAGCGCTCACGCCGCACCCGTGAAAAGGTCGTCGAGGCGGCTCGCGAGCTATTCGTCACGCAGGGTTACGGGGCGACAAGTCTGCAGGAGGTCGCGGACCGGGCTGGCGTAGCCGTCCAGACGGTCTACTTCGTCTTCCGCAACAAGCGCGCGCTGTTCAAGGACGTCGTCGACACGTCCATCGCCGGGGACGCCGAGCCGATCGCCACCATGGATCGTGAGTGGTTCCGCGCCGCGTGCGCCGAGCCCACCGCAGCCGGGCAGTTGCGCGCGCACGTCCACGGCACCCGCGAAATCCTGGGCCGGGTCGCGCCGATCATGCCGCTGATCGCGGCTGCCGCAGCCACCGACCCTGAGATCGCCGCACAGTGGCCGGACGGCCCCGACCCGCGCTACACCGTGCAGTACGCAGCGGCCGAAGCCCTGGTCGGCAAGCCCGACACCCGTCCCGGCCTCTCCGTCGAGATGGCGGCGGACCTGCTGTTCGGCCTGCTCAGCCCACAGCTCTACCTGATTTTTGTCCGCGACCGCGACTGGTCACCGGACACGTGGGAAGAGTGGGCCCGCACCGCCTTGATCTCCCAGCTCTGCGCCGACCCCGGCTGAGCGGCCCGGCCAGCCGCCACGCCGGCGGCGACGCGCCGAGCGGCCCGACCCCCTACTACAAAGCGTCGTTGATAGGGGAGGATGAGTGACGTGGAAGCGCTGCGACTCATTCTCCTCTATGTCCATCTGATCGGCTTCGCCCTGCTGCTCGGCGGCGCGATCGCCCAATACGTCAGCGGCCGGATCCGGATCAACCAGGCCATGCTCTGGGGCTCGGTGATCCAGTTGCTGACCGGGCTCGGCCTCTCCGCCCCGTTGCGCGACGGCGACGAGCCGGCACTCGCGAAACTCGTGACGAAGTTGGTCATCGCGTTGCTGATCTTCGTCATGGTCTTCTTCTCCCGGAAGCGGGATGTGGTAAACCGTGGCCATTTCCTCGCGATAGTCGGTCTGACCCTGGTCAACGCGGCGGTCGCGGTCTTTTGGCGGTAACGTCCGAGAGGGGCAGCCGCCCCCGAAAGCGGATGTTGCGGACGCCGGGACACGCGCCTACCAGCCTCAGGAGTGACCTGCCCCACGCAAGGGTTACACCCGGGTAACAGGCGCTCAACAGTCGTGCACGATTGTCGGCCGGTGGGTGGGCGCGGGCGTACGCTCCCGTCCGTAACGTGGGACAGCCGGCGGCACACCGCAGGTCGGCTGATGGGCTGCCACCGCACTAGGCGCGGTGAGCAATGGGAAGGAGACGTCTTGCGCTCGGTGCGTGGGATGCGGATCGCCTCGATCGTCGCGGTGGGTGGGCTCGCGCTCACCGCCGCCGCTTGTGGCGAGGCCCCCAAGGATGACAACAACGCCGGCAGTGGCGGCAAGAAGTTCAGCGCCTGCATGGTGACCGACGTCGGCGGCATCGACGACAAGTCGTTCAACACCTCGGCCTGGAAGGGTCTGCAGGACGCCAAGGCCGCCAACGACAACATCGACATCAAGTTCGTCGCGTCCAAGGCCGAGGCCGACTACGAGCCGAACCTGACGCAGTACGTCAACCAGAAGTGCGACTTCATCCTGGCGGTCGGTGGCCTGATGCAGAACGCCACCTCGAAGATCGCCAAGGCGAACCCGAACCAGGAGTTCGGCATCGTCGACGCCAACCCGGGTGACGCCAACGTCTACCCGATGCAGTTCGACACCGCCCAGGCGGCGTTCCAGGCCGGCTACCTGGCCGCCGGGATGAGCAAGAGCGGCAAGGTGGGCACCTACGGTGGTCTGCCGATCCCGCCGGTCACCATCTTCATGGACGGCTTCGTCGACGGTGTGAAGTACTACAACACCACCAAGGGCAAGAACATCCAGGCGCTGGGTTGGAACAAGGAGACCCAGAAGGGCTCCTTCACCAACGACTTCGCCAAGCAGGACGAGGGCAAGAAGGTCTCCGACGCGCTGGTCGCCCAGGGCGCGGACATCATCATGCCGGTCGCCGGCGGCTCCGGCCTCGGCACCACCGCCGCGGCCAAGGCGTCCGGCGGCAAGTACAGCACCATCTGGGTGGACGTCGACGGCTGCGTGAGCACCCCGGACTGCTCGGCGATCATCACCACGGTCGTCAAGAACATCCCGGAAGCAGTCAAGGAGGCCGTGGTGAAGGCCGCCGCCGGCGACAAGCTGCCGGCCAAGCCGGGCTTCGTCGGCACCCTGGCCAACACCGGTGTCTCGATCGCCCCGTACCACGACTTCGACAGCAAGGTTCCGGCCGAGCTGAAGGCCGAGGTCGACAAGATCAAGGCGGACATCGCCGCGGGCACCATCACCGTCACCTCGAAGGCCCAGCCGACCAAGTGACGACCGGCCGGCCCCTCCGGTGAGATCATCGGGGGGTCGGCGGGGGACAGGTACGACCGACCGGCCGCTCTGGCCCCGCGGGTGACCGTGGGGTCGGAGCGGCCGATCGCGCACCACGTCGGCCGGTCCGGTCCGGTCCGGTCGACGGCAGCTAGGCTGCACCATCGCTCGCACTCCAGGAGGTTGCGCTGAGACTCGAACTGCGCGGCATCACCAAGCGGTTCGGTGATCTGGTCGCCAACGACCACATCGACCTGACGGTGGAGCCTGGAGAGATTCACGCCCTGCTCGGCGAGAACGGCGCGGGCAAGTCGACACTGATGAACGTGCTCTACGGGCTCTACCAGCCCGACGAGGGCGAGATCCTGGTCGACGGCAAGCCGCTGAAGCTGAGGGGCCCATCCGACGCGATCGGCGCCGGGATCGGCATGGTGCACCAGCACTTCATGCTGGTGCCGGTGTTCACCGTCGCGGAAAACATCATGCTCGGCGCCGAGCAGACCCGGGGCGGCATCGCCGGCTTCCTGGACCGGCGTCGCGCCCGGCGCGAGGTCACCGAGGTGTCCGAGCGCTACAACCTGCGGGTCGACCCGGACGCGGTGATCGAGGACCTGCCGGTCGGCATCCAACAGCGCGTCGAGATCGTCAAGGCGCTCACCCGCGACGTCGACCTGCTCATCCTGGACGAGCCGACCGCCGTGCTCACGCCGCAGGAGACCGAGGAACTGCTGACGGTCATGCGGTCGCTCAAGGCCGCCGGCAAGTCGATCGTCTTCATCACCCACAAACTCGGCGAGGTCAAGGCCATCGCCGACCGGATCACCGTGATCCGACGCGGCAAGACCGTCGGCACCGCCTCGCCGGAGGCCAGCCGGGACGAGCTGGCCGCCCTGATGGTCGGGCGTAACGTCCGGCTGACCGTGGACAAGTCCCCGGCCACGCCGGGCGACCCGGTGCTGGAGGTGGCCGGGCTCGTCGTCGACGACGACCGGCAGATCCGCGCGGTCGACGGGGTGGACCTGACCGTGCGCGCCGGTGAGGTGCTCGGCGTGGCGGGCGTACAGGGCAACGGTCAGACCGAGCTGATCGAGGCGATCATGGGACTGCGCCCGGTGCTCGCCGGCACGGTCAGCCTGGTCGGGGACCGGATCGACGGCTGGAAGCCCAAGAAGGTGCTCCGCGCGGGCGTCGGCTACGTGCCCGAGGACCGCAGCGTGGACGGCCTGGTCAAGGAGTTCAGCGTCGCGGAGAACCTGGTGCTGGACATCTACGACCGGCCGCCGTTCGGTGCCGGGCTCGCGCTCAGGCCGGAGGCGATCGCCGCCTCCGCGAAGGAACGGATCGAGCAGTTCGACGTCCGTACCTCATCGGCCGACGCTGCGGTGGGCACCCTCTCCGGCGGCAACCAGCAGAAGGTGATCGTGGCCCGGGAGTTGTCCCGGCCGCTGAAGCTCTTCATCGCCGCCCAGCCGACCCGTGGCGTCGACGTCGGGTCGATCGAGTTCATCCACAGCCAGATCATCCGCGAGCGGGACATCGGCACCGCCGTCATGGTGGTCTCCAGTGAGCTGGACGAGGTGATCGGGCTGGCCGACCGGATCGCGGTGATGTACCGCGGTCGGATCATCGGCGTCGTCGGCCCGGACACCCCGCGTGAGGAGATCGGCCTGCTGATGGCCGGCATCAGCCCGGACGAGGCCCACGAAGCCGTCGCGACACCCGCCGCCGACGAGCCCGGTGCGGCCGACGGGGGCCCGGCGAGCGACGCAGGCCCCGCGAACGAGGACAAGGCATGAGCGAGCGTCAGCGAGCGAATCATCGTTGCAGGGCGTTGGTGTCTCATGGCGGCACGCAGCGAAGCGGAGTGACGGCATGAGCGACCCCACGTCGCAGTCGGGTTCCCCGGACAAGGGGCCGGCGAGCGAGGCGCAGGCCGCGCAGAACGCGCTCGGCAACACCGAACGGGCCGAGTCGGCGACCGAACCGGACCGTTCGGCGGCGACGTCGGCGCCGGACCAGCGGCCCGAGCCCAGCCTGGGCCGGTTGTTCGTGGACAACCTCTGGGCGGCCAACACCTTCACGGTGACGCTGCTGTCGTTGGTGCTGGCGATCGTGGTCGGTGCGGTGCTGATGATCATTTCTGATCCGGCGGTGCTGTCCACCTACTCGTACATCACCTCGCGGCCGTCCGACGCGATCAACTCCAGCTGGACGCTTGTCAGCGAGGCGTACGCGAACCTGTTCAAGGGTTCGATCTTCGACCCGGAAGCGTTCTCCGCCTGGGTGAACGGCAGTGGTGGTTGGGAGGCCGTGCTCGCGCCGATCTCCGAGACGCTCACCTACACGGCGCCGCTGGTCTTCACGGGCCTGTCGGTGGCGTTGGCCTTCCGGGGCGGCCTGTTCAACATCGGCGCCCAGGGCCAGGCCACCGTCGGCGTGATCCTGGCGGCGCTGGCCGGCTTCCTGCTGCCCCTGCCACCCGGCCTGCACCTGCTGGTGGCGGTGCTGGCCGGCGCCCTGGGCGGGGCGATCTGGGGATTCATCCCCGGCATCCTCAAGGCCCGCGCCGGCGCGCACGAGGTGATCACCACGATCATGCTCAACTACGTCGCCACGTACCTGCTCACCTGGCTGATCGTGCAGGACGGCGTGCAGGACCCGAACCGTACCGACGCGATCAGCAAGGCGGTGGACACCTCCGCCCAGCTGCCCCGCCTGCTCGGTGACAACCTGCGGGTGCACGCCGGTATCCTGCTCGCCGTGCTGGCGACCTGGGCGGTCGCCTGGCTGCTGAACCGCTCGACGCTCGGCTTCGAGCTGCGGGCGGTCGGCGCCAACCCGGACGCCGCCCGCACCGCCGGCATCAGCGTCACGCGGACGTACATCCTGATCATGGTCTTCGCCGGCATCCTGGCGGGCCTCGGCGGCTCGAACATGGTCCTCGGCTCCACCGCCAGCGCGCTGACCCCGTTGGTGGTCGCGCAGATCGGCTTCGACGGCATCCTGGTGGCGCTGCTGGGGCGGGTGAAGCCCTGGGGTGTGCTGCTGGCCGCGTTGCTGTTCGGGGCGTTGCAGGCCGGTGGCAACCGGATGCAGTCGTACTCCGGGATCTCCCTGGAGCTGGTGACCGTGCTCCAGGCGTTGATCGTCATCTTCATCGCCGCGCCGGCCCTGGTGAAGGCGATCTTCCAGCTCCGGGCCGCGCGCGCCGCCCGGTTGCAGACGAGCCTGGCGAAGGGCTGGTAGCTCATGTCCACCATGGCTGTCCCCGACATCGCGGTCGCCCCGGTCCACCAGGGCTTCTGGACCCGGAGCCGCAAGGTCGGCCTCACCCTGCTGGCGCTCGGCCTGCTGGCGGCGGTGCTCTTCGGCGCGCTCGCCACCGACCAGCAGGCCCGGTTCACGCTCAGCGACGACGCGGCCGGTGCCGCATTGGAGATCAACGGCACGATCGGGGCGATCCTGTTCGGGATCATCGCGATCGCCGCCGGCGCGGCGCTGCTCGCCGGGGTGCCGAAGCGGTGGTTCCTCCCCGTGCTCGGCGTCGGGCTCGCCGGCTTCGTGCTCTCGTTCCTCTGCTGGCAGGTCTCCGCCGCGCCGGCCGGGCAGAACTTCATGCCGCTCGTCAACATCATCCGGGGCACGTTCATCCTGGCCCTGCCGCTGATCTTCGGCGCGCTCGCCGGCGTCCTCTGCGAACGATCCGGCGTGGTCAACGTGGCCATCGAGGGCCAGTTGCTGATGGGCGCGTTCAGTGGCGCGCTGTTCGGCAGCATCTCCGGCAGCGTCTGGGTGGGTCTGGTCGCCGCCGCCATCGGCGGTGCGTTCATCTCGCTGCTGCTCGCCGTCTTCGCCATCCGCTACCTGGTCGACCAGGTCGTCATGGGCATCGTGCTGAACCTGCTCGCGGTCGGCGTCACCGGCTTCCTCTACGAGCGGCTGATGCAGACCGACGCGGCGAAATACAACAGCGCGCCACGCTTCAGCAACTGGGAGATCCCACTGCTGAAGGACATCCCGGTGCTCGGGCCGGCGTTGTTCCGCGGCAACATCTTCCTCTACCTCGGGCTGCTGCTGGTGCTGGTGATCCACATCGGGTTGTTCCGTACCCGGTGGGGTCTGCGCACCCGCTCGGTCGGCGAGCACCCGATCGCCGCCGACACGCTCGGCGTCAAGGTGCTGCGGGTCCGCTACCGCAACGTGCTGCTGGCCGGGGTGGTCGCCGGCATCGGCGGCGCGTCCTACACGCTGGCGCTCTACTCGTTCACCAAGAACATGATCGGCGGCAAGGGCTTCATCGCGCTGGCCGCACTGATCTTCGGCCGCTGGAACCCGACCGGCGCGCTGCTCGCCGCGCTCTTCTTCGGCTTCGCCGACCAGCTCGCCACCTACCTGGGCGCGATCAGCAGCTCGATCCCCAGCCAGTTCCTGGCCATGCTGCCCTACCTGGCGACCATCCTCGCGGTCGCCGGCCTGGTCGGCCGGGTCCGGGCGCCGGCCGCCGACGGCAAGCCGTACATCAAGGGCTGAGGCCCCGTAGTCGTGCCCGGCGGGATGCCCCGCCGGGCACGATGACAGCGCCCGCCCTCTACGGCGTCAGGCCGCCGCGGCCGTTCCGATCCGCTCGGAGAACTCCACGAGGCGGTTGGAGAAGCCCCACTCGTTGTCGTACCAGCCGAACACCTTGACCTGGTTGCCGACGGCCTCGGTCAGCGGCGCGTCGAAGACCGACGAGTAGGGATTGCCGACGATGTCCGCCGAGACCAGCGGCGCCTCCGAGTACTGCAGGTAGCGCCGCAGCCCCGGGGAGGCGGCGGCCTCGCGGAACGCCGCGTTGACCTCCTGGACGTCGGCGCGCTGGCGGAGGACCACGGTGAGGTCGGTGATCGAGCCCGTCGCGACGGGTACGCGCAGTGCGGCGCCGGTGAGACGCCCGTCGAGCTCCGGGATGACCTTGCCGATCGCCTTCGCCGCGCCCGACGACGTCGGGATGGTCGAGACGGCCGCCGCGCGGGCGCGGCGCAGGTCGGAGTGTGGCGCGTCGTGGAGCCGCTGGTCGCCCGTGTAGGCGTGGATCGTCGTCATCAGTCCCGACTCGATGCCGAACGAGTCGTTGAGCACCTTCGCCAGCGGCGCCAGCGAGTTCGTGGTGCAGGAGCCGTTGGAGAAGACGTCGTGGCTGTCCGGGTCGAGGCTGTCGTCGTTCACGCCGAGAACGAACGTGGGGACGTCCCCCTTGGCCGGCGCCGAGATGATGACCTTCCGCGCGCCGCCCTTGAGGTGGGCCACCGCCGTGCCGCCGTCGGTGAAGTGACCGGTGGACTCGATGACGACGTCGGCGCCGACGTCACCCCAGGGGATGGTGGCCGGGTCGGACTGCGCGAAGACCCTCATGCGCGTGCCCTGCACGGCGATCGCGTCACCGTCGTAGGCGACGCCGTCCAGGTGGCCGGAGACCGAGTCCCATTCGAGCAGGGTGGCCAGCGTGCGGGCATCGGTGAGGTCGTTCACCGCGACCACCTCGACGTCGGCGTTGTTGGCCAGGGCCGCGCGCAGGTAGGTGCGCCCGATCCGACCGAACCCGTTGATGCCGATGCGTACCGTCATGGCTTCAGCTCCTCCTGTTGTTCTCGTGGGCGGGCCCGGTTGGTGCCGCTGCCCGGAGCAGGCCGAGAGCACCGGCGCGGGCATCGTCGAACGGGCCCGGGTCCTGCTGGGCGATGGCGAGCACATAGCCGCCCTGTAGGACGGCCATCAGGGTGTTGGCGAGTTGCTCGGGGTCGAGGTCGTCGCTCAGTTCGCCCGCGGCGACGGCCTCGCGTAGCACCGTGACCCAGCGGACGCGGACCTGGGCGAACGCGCGTGCCACCGGGGCGAGCAGCACCGGGTCCTCGCGGACCTGCGGGTCCTGGGTCATCCGGCCGACCTTGCAGCCCTTGAGGGCGTCGCGGGGACGCATCAGGTATGCCTCGATCCGAGCCATCGGGTCGCCTGGGCCGTCGAGTTCGGACGCGGCCGGCAGCAGATCGGCGACGTTGCGCTCAAGGGCGGCGAGCGCGAGATCCCGCTTGGTGGGGAAGTGGTGGTACATGCTGCCCTGGCCCACGCCGGACCGTTCGCGAACGTCACGCGGGCTGGTGTCGGCGTAGCCGCGCTCCCACATGAGCTGGCTCATCGTGTCGACGAGTAGTTGTCGCGAGTCCATGGTGTCACTGTACATACCAGTAGGTACAGTCCGCCCGTGGACCCCGCCCTGCCCGCTCCTGACCTGGGCCGCCTGGGCAGAATGGTGGCATGACCGACATTGACTGGGCGCGCCTGCGCGCCGCCGCCACCGACGCGATGCGGCACGCGTACGCGCCGTACTCGACGTTCCCGGTCGGCGCGGCCGCGCTTGTCGACGACGGCCGCGTGGTGGTCGGCTGCAACGTGGAGAACGCCGCGTACGGGGTGACGCTGTGCGCCGAGTGCGGCGTGGTGTCCTCGCTGCACGCCACCGGTGGCGGTCGACTCGTCGCGCTGTCCTGCGTCGACGCGACAGGTGAACCGCTGATGCCATGCGGGCGGTGCCGGCAACTGCTCTGGGAGCACGGCGGGCCGGAGTGCCTGATCGAGAGCAAGACCCGCCCGCTGCGGATGGCGGAGCTGCTGCCGCACGCCTTCGGCGTGGAGGACCTGGAGGCGGTGACCGGCGAGACGCCGTTGCCGGTGGTCCCGGAGCGGCTGGCCGCCTGGCGTGGCCGGGGCACCGTCTTCGTGCACCCGGACATGTCGGCCGGGCAGCAGGTCTGGACGGCGTACTGGGAGCGGTCGGCCGGAGACGACGTCGGTGCCGAGACCGGTGTGCTGGAGGAGGCCCCGAGCTGGGACGAGCCGGCCGAGGCGATCACCTGGGGCCTGGCCCGGACACCGCGTGTGGTGGTGGTCGACGCGACCGGCACGATCTTCTGGGCTGGGGAGGGTGAGCCGCCTTTGGAGATCCCGGTTCGGTGGGGTTGAGGTTGGGGGGCGGGGGCCGACCGTGCCCGGCTCCGGGCGGTCAGGCTTGATCCCTCCGCCGGGCACGGTCGGCCCCCGCCCCGACCTGGGCACGGGCCGCCGGTCTGGATCTGCACGACGACGTGAGAAGGAACTACAGAGTGAGTGGTTTTGCTGCTGTTGACGTTATTCGGGTCAAGCGGGATGGCGGGGTGCTGTCGGACGCGCAGATCGACTGGGTGGTCGACGCGTACACCCGGGGGGTCGTCGCCGACGAGCAGATGTCGGCGTTGGCGATGGCGATCCTGCTCAACGGCATGACCGGGCCGGAGATCGCCAGGTGGACCGCCGCGATGATCGCCAGCGGCGAGCGGCTGGACCTCTCGGCGGTACGCCGGCCGACAGTCGACAAGCACTCCACCGGCGGCGTCGGCGACAAGATCACTCTGCCGCTCACCCCGCTGGTGGCGGCGTGCGGCGCGGCCGTGCCGCAGTTGAGCGGCCGAGGGCTCGGGCACACCGGCGGCACGCTCGACAAGTTGGAGTCCATCTCGGGCTGGCGGGCCACGGTGAGCAACGACGAGTTCATCACCCAGCTCGACGAGGTCGGCGCGGTGATCTGCGCGGCCGGTGCCGGGCTTGCCCCGGCCGACCGCAAGCTGTACGCGCTGCGCGACGTGACCGGCACCGTGGAGGCGATCCCGCTGATCGCCAGCTCGATCATGAGCAAGAAGATCGCCGAGGGCACCGGCGCGTTGGTCCTCGACGTGAAGGTCGGCTCGGGTGCTTTCATGAAGTCCGTCGACCAGGCCCGCGAGCTGGCGCGCACGATGGTCGAGTTGGGTGGTGCGCACGGCGTTCGGACGGTCGCCCTGCTCACCGACATGTCCACCCCGCTCGGCCTGGCGATCGGCAACGCGGTGGAGGTGACCGAGTCGGTCGAGGTGCTGGCCGGAGGTGGACCTGC
The DNA here is from genome assembly GCF_043198035.1 of Micromonospora sp. NPDC048898. Classification (NCBI taxonomy): domain Bacteria; kingdom Bacillati; phylum Actinomycetota; class Actinomycetes; order Micromonosporales; family Micromonosporaceae; genus Micromonospora; species Micromonospora sp. NPDC048898. Next base: position 1,180,265 of record NZ_JBICUF010000001.1, on the reverse strand, counting down.
CGACGTGGTGGAGCTGACCCTCGCGCTGGCCCGGGAGATGCTCGACGCGGCCGGCCTGCCGGACGCCGACCCGGCGGCGGCACTGCGGGACGGCCGGGCGATGGACTCCTGGCGGTCGATGGTCCGGGCGCAGGGTGGCGACCCGGACGCGCCGATGCCGGCCGCGAACGAAGTCGAGGTGGTCCGCGCCGAGCGGGACGGGCACGTCGCGGCCGTCGACGCGTACGCCATGGGGGTTGCGGCGTGGCGGCTCGGCGCGGGTCGGGCCCGCAAGGAGGACCCGGTCAGCGTGCCGGCCGGGGTGGTGTTGCACAGGCGGCCGGGTGACCCGGTCCGGGCCGGTGACCCCCTCTACGAGCTGCGTGCCGAGGACGCGACGCGGATTCCGGCGGCGCTGGCCGAGGCTGCCGACGCGGTACGGATCGCGCCGACCGCCCCGGCGGCGACGCCGCTGGTCATCGAACGCATCGGCTGAGGCGAAACAGGGGTCGGGGTGGCGTGGTGTCGGTCACCTTGGAGCGCTATTGTCGCAGGCCAAGGGGGGACAACCGGCGTCGAGCCGGCGCGAGCAGACAGGAAGACCCGCCGTGACCGTTGCTGCTCCCAACCCACGTGAGGTGCGCGAAGCGAGCCTGGACGAGCTGTCCCGGCTCGGTCTGCCGCTGCCGCCGGCCCAGTTTCCGCTGGTCTGGGAGCCGGGGGACGAGATCGACCTGCGCCCCACGGCGGAGATCGAGGCGCGGATCGCCGTGCTGCACCTGATCCTGGCCCGCTGCTTCGGGATGCCCCCGGAGGCGGCGATGAGCTGGCTGCTCGGCTCGCACCTGGTCGAGATGGTCACGCCGCCGGAGTGGCAGTTCGTGATGGGCGGCAAGGGCGACCACCGCTCGTTCGTGCTGCACCACGACGCGCTCTTCGCGCTGGCCTGGGTGCTCGGGTTGAGCAAGCAACTCGACCCGACCCTGGCCGTCGACGAGCGGCTGGTCGAGCGGCTGCCGCACATCGCCGAGGGGGAGACGTTCCCGCGCTGGCGTTCCCGGATCCTCACCGCGCCGCAGCACCCCGCCGACGCGGCCGCCCTGCTCGACCTGCACTACTGCCTGGACTGGGCGTACCTGGAGACCGAGCGCGACGGTCGGCGGGCGCCGGGCCTGGTCGACGCGAACGCGATCGGGCAGCGCCGCTGGGCGCTGGAGTGGGCGGTGATCCTGCGCGGGCCGTACCACGACGAGCCGCCCGGCTGGGAAGAGGTCGACCTCTCCACCTGAGTTCAGCGAGGTCGGTACGCGTCGACCCGCACCGCCACGGTCACCCGGACCGGCTCGGGCAGCGCCGCCAGCCGGGCGCGCAGTGCCTCCGGGTCGGTGTGCCACGCGTTCGGGCCCATCCCCACCACGGTGGCGACCTCCGGCCGGGCCAGGGTCAGCTCCGCCCGGTGCACGGCCGAGCTGACCAGGGTGAAGTGCCCGCCCAGGCTGCCGGTCACCCGGTCGGCCTTGTCCGGGTCCACCCGCAGCAGGTCCAGCGCACCCACCAACTCGGTGAGGTGGTCGGTGTCGGGTGTGACCACCAGCAGGGTGCCCGCCGGGTCGAGCACCCGGTGGAACTCCGGGCCGTTGCGCGGGGCGAAGACGTTCAGCAGCACGGCGGTCGAGGCGTCCGCGAGCGGCAACCGCTGCCAGGTGTCGGCGAGCGCCGCGGCGGCCCGGGGGTGCGCGCGGGCCGCACGGCGCAGCGCCGGCTTGGACACGTCCAGGGCCAGACCCACGGCGTCCGGCAGCGCCGCCAGCACCGCGCCGAGATACCGGCCCGTGCCGGCGCCGGCATCCACCACCAGGGGGTACGCCCCGAAGCCCGGCGTGGCCTGCGTCGCGGCAGCGGCGAGGGCTGCCGAGATGACGTCGTAGTGCCCGGCGGCCTGGAAGTCCGCGCGCGCGGCGACCATCTCGGCGGTGTCGCCCACGTGCGGGGCCCGGCCGGTGAGCAGGTTGACGTAGCCCTGGCGGGCGATGTCGAAGCTGTGCCGCCGTGGGCAGCGCAGGGCCCTCGCGTCGGTGGCCAGCCCCAGGGGTTCGCCGCAGACCGGGCAGCGCAGCCGGTCGAGGATGCGGGGGTCCACGTCAGGCCCGGCCTGACGTCGCCCCGCACCGTGGTGCTTCCATGCCGTTCAGCCTAGTTCCGGCCGATCCGGGTCGGAGCCGGGACGTGGAGCGACCTCCCACACCCGGTCATATCCGTCGCTGGCTAGGGTCTGAGCATGGTCGCAACTATCCGGTACGAGGACATTGTCAAGGCTCCGAAGGCGCTGCTGCACGACCACCTCGACGGCGGGCTGCGGCCGGCGACGATCGTCGACCTGGCCGCGGAGGTGGGCCACGAGTTGCCCACCACCGACCCCGAGGCGCTCGGACGCTGGTTCGTGGAAGCGGCCAACTCCGGCTCCCTGGAGCGTTACCTCGAGACGTTCGCGCACACCGTGGCGGTCATGCAGACCCCGCCCGCGCTGCGTCGGGTGGCCCGCGAGTGCGCACTGGACCTGGCCGCCGACGGGGTGGTCTACGCCGAGGTGCGCTTCGCCCCGGAGCAGCACCTGGAGCAGGATCTGACCCTGGACGAGGTCGTCGAGGCGGTGCTGGCCGGGTTCGCCGAGGGCACCGCCCAGGCCGTCGAGGCGGGCCTGAGCATCCGGGTGGGCACCCTGCTCACCGCGATGCGTCACGCCGCCCGCTCGCAGGAGATCGCGGAGCTGGCCGTACGGCACCGGGACGCCGGGGTGGTCGGCTTCGACATCGCCGGCGCCGAGGCGGGCTTCCCACCCACCCGGCACCTGGACGCCTTCGAATACCTGCAGCGGGAGAACTTCCACTTCACCATCCACGCCGGTGAGGCGTTCGGTCTGCCGTCGATCTGGCAGGCGATCCAGTGGTGTGGGGCGGACCGGCTCGGTCACGGGGTGCGGATCGTCGACGACATCGCACCCGACGGCGCGCTCGGCCGGCTGGCCGCGTACGTGCGGGACAAGCGGATCCCGCTGGAGCTGTGCCCCTCGTCGAACGTGCAGACCGGCGCGGTGGCCTCGATCGCCGAGCACCCGATCGGCCTCCTGCGGGACCTGCGGTTCCGGGCCACCGTCAACACCGACAACCGGCTGATGAGCGGCACCTCGATGTCGCGGGAGATGTCGTTGCTGGTGGAGAACTTCGGCTACGGCTGGAAGGAGATGCAGTGGTTCACCATCAACGCGATGAAGAGCGCCTTCATCCCCTTCGACGAACGGCTGCGGATCATCGACGAGGTGATCAAGCCGGCGTACGCCGACCTGCTGGCCTGATCGGCTCAGGCGTGCGGGTGGCCGGCGAGCAGGCCGGCCACCCGACGCAGCACCTCCCGGGCACGGGTCGCCTCCGCGCCCAACCCGGTCTGCCGACGCAGCACCGCCGGCTCGGCCCGCAACAGCGCCACGCCCCGGCTGACCAGCACCCGGGGTGCCTTGCGCTGCTCGGACAGGTCGCGGGCCAGCCGGCGCAGGAAGGTCGCACCGCGCGGCCGGCGCAGCGCGTACGCCCCGGCCAACAGCCCTCGGCGACGGCACTCCTCGACGATCTCGGCGGCGAAAATCCCTTCAGCCACGAAAAGTGGCGATCCGGCGAGATCAAATGACCGGGTGGCCACCCGTCGATCTGCGCCGATCGCATAAACCGGCACATCGGCTCGGCCCTCACGAGCGAGCTGGGCAATGATTTCCACCGCACTCGGGGCGTCCCAGGACTCTGGTGATTCCCAATCCACCTGGTCGTTTCGTCGCGGCAACGTAGGGTCATCGCCGTCTTTGTAGAAGTCGTCCAAGCAGAGCACCGGGAGGCCGGTTTGCTGCGCTATGTACGACTTTCCGGACCCGGAAGGCCCGGCGAGGAGGACAACGCGGTGCGGATGTTCCATTACCTTCAGTTACTCCGGCCAGACGGACTGCTATCAAATCGCATCAACATCTCATCACACCTTCGGTAGGTGACAACCTGGGCTTTCTTCTTGTCGACCGGCGTGATGGAATCTCGGGGGTCCGACCCGCCGGGTCGGTCGCTGGGCGTTGCCCGGAGGCAACGCGTTGAAGCTGTAATCGCGAGGGCGGTGACGTGAGCAAACGGCCAAAGACGGCGGGCTCCTTCCTGTCGCGGCTGCGCCGGCCGGCCAGCCGGCTCCGGGACATGCCGATCTGGTCCAAGCTCGGTCTCATCATGATCGTGCCGACCATCGCCACGGTCGTGGTGGGCACCAGTGGTCTTGTCGACCACGTGGAGACGCTCAACAACGCCAACCGAGCCGGCGACCTGGCCAACCTGTCGAGCTATTCGGGTGACCTGGTCGACGCACTGCAGGACGAGCGGACCGCCGCCGTGCTGCTGCTGGGCGCGGACGGGACGCAGCCGACGGCTCAGTACCAGGAGGCCTACAACCGGGTGAACTCCCGGGTGGACCAGGAAGCTGGCCCCTACCGCCAGCAGCGGACCGAGGTCGAGGACCTGCCGAGCAGCCTGGAGTCGCTGCTCGACGGCATCGACCAGAACCTGCAGGACCTGTCCGGCATCCGCAGCCAGGTGTTCAACGGCAAGCTCGCGCTCACCGAGACCGTCCAGGCGTACGAGGGCCTGATCAGCGACCTGCTCGCCATCCGCGACTCGGCCACGCAGCTCGCCGGTGACAACGACCTGAGCGACCGGATGCGCGCCGCCGCGGCGGTCGCCCGGGAGAAGGAGTTCCTCGCCGCACGCCGGGTCGTCGTGCACCGCGCGCTGGGCGTGAAGGGTGGCAAGCGCCTGACGCCCGCGCTACGCACCGACTACATCGCCAGCGGCACCGGCCAGCAGCAGGCGCTCCAGAGCTTCAAGGCCGTGGCCACCCCGGACGACGCGAAGTTCCACGACCAGACGGTCGCGGGCGGCGACCGCCGGGAGGCGCAGAACTACACCGGCTGGATCGACGGCAACACCACCGGCGACATGCGCGACGCGCCGTTCAAGCCGGACCAGTGGGAAGCCGCCATGACGGCCAACGCCAAACTGATCCGCACCGTCGAGCGGAAGCTCGACAGTGAGGTGGTCACCGGGGCCGACACCCTCCGCTCGGACGTCCAGCGCCAGGTCTTCCTGGAGACCGGCCTGCTGCTCAGCATGCTGCTGCTCGCCATCCTCTTCGCGTACCTGGTCGCCCGCTCGATGGCCCGCTCACTGCGTGAGCTGCGGCAGGGCGCGCTCTCCGTCGCCCAGTACGGCCTGCCCCAGGCGGTGGCCCGACTGCGCGACCCGCAGGTCGTCGGGCAGCTCTCCCCGGTGCAGCTGGCCAACCAGATCGCCGAACCGCTACCGGTGCGCAGCAAGGACGAGTTCGGTCAGGTGACCGAGGCGTTCAACGCCGTCCACCTGGAAGCCGTCCGCACGGCCGCCGAGCAGGCCGCACTGCGCGCCTCCGTCGCGACCATGTTCGTCAACCTGGCCCGCCGTTCACAGATCCTGGTCGACCGCCTCATCGGGCACCTCGACCGACTGGAGCGCGGCGAGGAGGACCCGGACCGGCTGGCCGAGCTGTTCCAGCTCGACCACCTGGCCACCCGGATGCGCCGCAACGACGAGAACCTGCTGGTGCTCGCCGGCGCCGACTCCACACGTGTGCAGCGTGAGCCGGCCGCTCTCATCGACGTGCTGCGCGCCGCGCAGTCCGAGGTCGAGCACTACACCCGGATCGAGTTCGGTGTCATCGACCGGGACATCGAGGTCGCCGCGCACGCGGTCAACGACCTGGTGCACCTCGTCGCCGAGCTGTTCGACAACGCCACCGCGTTCTCGCCGCCCGACTCGCAGGTGATGGTCGAGGCCCGCCGGGTCGGCGACCGCTCCTCGCTCTACGTCGAGGACCGCGGCATCGGCATCAGCGCCGAGCAGCTGCACGACCTCAACGAGCGACTCGCCACGCCGCCGCAGGTGGACGTGGCGGTGTCCCGGATGATGGGCCTCGTCGTGGTCGCCCGGCTGGCGTCCCGGCACGGTGTCCGGGTCGAACTGCGCCCCGGCTCCGACCGCGGCACGGTCGCCGACGTGACCCTGCCCACCTCGGTGCTGGTGCCCCGGGCACTCTCCGGCCGGGTCCAGCAGCCGCCGGCCCTGCCCGCGGCCGGTGGCCCCCAGCAGGGTGGGCCCACGCCGGTCTTCGGTGCGCTGCCCGCGCTGGGCAACCACCCGCGCTCCAGCGAGTCCGGCAACCAGGTCACCCTCGGCGGTCGTCCGTTCGAGCCGGCATCGCGAAACGGTGCCGGCACCCCCGCCAACGCCGGTGCGTACGGTTCGATGCCGGCCTGGTCGGACCTGACCGGTGCGGCCGGGACGAACGGCGGCGACGGGTTCACCCCACGGCCGGCCAACGGTCAGCCGATCGACCCGCTGCCGCAGCGCCGCTCCGGGGACGACGCTCCGACCACCGGTCAGCAGCCGTCCATTCCCCGGCAGTTGCCGAGCAGCCCCGAGACGCATCCGTACTCGGTGCCGCCGGTCTCCGCGCAGCCGTACTCCGGTGCGCCGGTCTCCGCCTCGCCGGCCTCGGGTCAGCCCTACTCCGGGCAGCCCTACTCGGGTGCCCCGTACGGCGGTCCGCCGGTGTCCGCCGCCCCGGCCTCCGGTCAGCCGTACGCTGGTCCGCCAGTGTCCGCCTCGCCGGTGTCCGCGTCGCCGGCGTCCGGTCAGCCGTACTCGGCTCAGCCGTACTCGGTGCCACCGGCGTCCAGCCAGTCGTTCAGCGGGTTCGCCACCCGGTCCACCCCACCCGCGCAGGCGCCCAGCGCCCCCGCACCCCCGGCCTGGCCGCCGGTGCCGGGTGGCGACCGGGACGCGGCGACCCCGCCGGTGCCGGAGCGGCTCGCCGCCGCTCTGGACATGACGACCGAGTTGCCGCGCGTGCCGCGACCCGGCGAGCAGCCGCCCGCCGCGGCCCAGCCGCCGGCACCGGTGCCAGCTCCGGCTCCGCAGACCCGGCCGGCGCCACAGCAATCGCAGGCGCAGAACCGGCAGCGGTACGCGGACGAGACGATGGAGCTGCCGATCTTCCGGGAGCTGGAGTCGGCCTGGTTCCGTACCCGCCGCCCGGGCGCGGAGGAGTCCGCCGCCGGCGCCCAGCCGAGCACGAACGGCGACTCCGCGACCCAGCAGTTCGCCACGGTCGAGGCCACCGGTCGGACAGTCCACAAGACACCACCCGGGACGACAGGTAACACACCGATGGCAGACACTCCGACGGCCGGAGGAGCGCCGCGGGACAACGGCTCCACAGCGAACGAGGGCACCCGCCCCAGCCTCGCCGAGAGCCTGCCGAACCGCCGGCCCCAACCGCAGAGCAACGGCTGGCAGACCGCGGCTGACGACGGCTGGCGTGCTGCTTCGGCGGCGGCCGGCGCGGCACCGGTGAGCGAGACCACCACTACCGGTCTGCCGAAGCGCAAGCCGATGGCGCAACTCGTACCGGGTGCGGTGGAGAAGCCCGCCACCTCGGTCCAGCGCCGTTCCCCGGAGGCGGTCCGTGGCCTGCTCTCCGCCTACCACCGGGGTGTGCAGCGAGGGCGTAGCACCTCGGACAACCCGACCAGCCCGGAGGCAACTCCGGGAGGGCAATCCTCGCAGTCTGGCTCAGGCCCGGTGGCCGGGAGCGGGCAGAAGGAGCAAGAAGGATGACAACTACGCAGGATCTTGGTTGGCTGTTGGCCAACTTCGCCGACCGGGTGCCCGGCGTCGCGCATGCGGTCGCCGTCTCGGCGGACGGCCTACTCCTGGCGTCGTCACGGGATCTGCCGCGCGACCGGGCCGATCAGCTTGCCGCGATCTCCTCGGGTCTGGTCAGTCTGACCCAGGGGGCAGCCCGCTGCTTCGAGGGAGGCGCGGTGTTGCAGACCGTCGTGGAGATGGACAATGGTTTCCTGTTCCTGATGTCCATCTCGGACGGTTCCTCCTTCGCCGTGCTGGCCGCCCGCAGCTCCGACGTGGGCCAGGTGGGCTACGAGATGGCGCTGCTGGTCGACCGGGTGGGCGACGCGCTTACCCCGCAGCCGCGTGCGGCTGCGGGCATGCTGGGCTGACGCCTCGCCGATCGTGAGGTCGGCAAGACTGCAACGACGACAACGACGGGTTTCACCGGTGGGAGCCGGTAGCGGGCACGAAGGGGGTGAGCGGCGAGATGGCCGATCGTGACGAACCAACCGGAGCGTTGGTGCGTCCATACGCCGTGACCCGCGGTCGTACCCGTCCCCGGCTCGACATCGCGCTGGAGGCGCTCGTCGAGACGACGGTGCGCGGCCGGGCCGCTGCCAATGGCAACGGCGGCCAGGGCCGCGAACACCAGTACATCGCCGCGCTGTGTGACGGTCGTGTGCAATCGCTCGCGGAGATCGCGGCGCGGATGCAGCTCCCGCTCGGTGTGGCCCGGGTGCTCATCGCCGACATGGCGACGGACGGCCTGGTCGCGGTTCACGAGCCGACCATTTTGGACGACTCCGACGACGCGGTGGGCACTGAACTGCTGGAGAGGGTGCTGAGTGGACTTCGCAGGCTCTGACATGTCGCACCGCCCACCGAACCCGAGTGGGCGCGTGACGTCGGCGAAGATCGTTATCGCCGGTGGATTCGGCGTCGGTAAGACGACGCTGGTCGGCTCGGTCTCGGAGATCACGCCGCTGACCACCGAGGCCATCATGACCTCCGCCGGCGTGGGCGTCGACGACACCCGGCAGGTGCCGGGTAAGACGACGACCACGGTGGCTATGGACTTCGGCCGGATCTCGATCGACCGTGACCTGATCCTGTACCTGTTCGGTACGCCGGGTCAGACCCGATTCTGGTTCATGTGGGACGAACTGGTTCGGGGCGCCATCGGTGCGGTCGTGCTTGTCGACACGCGCCGGCTGGCCGACTGCTTCGCGGCGATCGACTTCTTCGAGCACCGACGCCTGCCGTACCTGGTGGCGATCAACTGCTTCGACGGGATGCAGTACCACGACCCGCAGGACGTTCGAGACGCCTTGGCGATCTCGAGCGACGTGCCGGTGGTGGCCTGCGACGCCCGTAACCGGGAGTCGACGAAGCACGTGCTGATCTCGCTTGTCGAGTACGTGCTCACCATGCGCCGTACGCGCGCGGTCGCCCCGGCCTGATCGGGCACCGCACGCCCGGTGGTGGCTCCGGCCGCCATCGGGCGTCGCGCCCTGCCCGTCGCGCTCTTCGCGCCGCTTCTTGAGACTTGGAAGGCGTCGGTCCCCTTGCGGGGCGCGGCTCTTCCACGATCTTCGAGGAGCGGCGTTGTCGTGTCCGCAGGTCACCGCGCTGACGCGAACGCGCCCCCAGTCAGCTGACTGGGGGCGCGTTCGCGGACGGCAGAGGTTGGTGCCGGTCAGGACTGGTAACCGGCGGAGCGGTACTCGTACTCCCGGTCGTCGTCGCGGTCGCCGTGGTCGCGGCTGAAGTCCCAGCCGCCGGCCGCCTCGCGACCGGGCCGACCACCCACCGCGAAGCCGCCGATCTCCTGTCCGCGGCGCCAACCACGGAAGTAACCTGTGGTGTTCTCCGCGAGGCTCGCCGCATCACGCACTATCCGCAACGGGCGCTCCTCGCGCAGCGGAGAACCAGGGACCAGGTTGGCCTGTGGCACGCGCTTCGGCAGCCCGGCGTTGGTCTCGGCACCCACCGCGGGCCGGGCTGCCTGCTCGGCGGCCTGCCAGCCGGTGTCGGCAGTGGTCGACCAGTCCAGGTCGGACTCCTCGGCCTGACCGACGAACCAGGCCGACTTGGCCTGCGCGAAGATCAGCAGGTCGCCGTCGCCCTCGTCGGCGACCGGTGGCGGGCGGTGCTCGACCGGAGGCGATCGGCGCTCCAACGGAGGTGGCCGGTGCTCCACCGGGGGTGCCGGCCGGTGCTCCGCGGTGCGGTCGGTGCGCGCGGCCACTCGACCGCCGCGAGCGGCCTGCTCCCGGTCGACCAACCGCAACGGCGGTGTCTCCAGGTGCGCGTCGGCCGGCGGGTTGAGCCCCTCGCGCAGCGCCCGGTCAGCGAGCGGCGGTGGCTCCACCAGCCGCAGCATGGGGGGCTCCTGGGGCAGGTCGTCCGCCAACCAGGGCGGGGTGACCCGACCGTCGGCACGACCGGGGTCGGTCGGCGCGTCGATGCCGCGGCCGCCACCGTACGAGTAGGGGGCCGGGTTGTTCGGCGAACTGTCGGCCGGGTCCTCCGGGTTGTTGACAAGCGGCCAGTTGGCCCGGGAGCCGGGCGGTGCCGACTCCTGACCAGGCCGGGGGGTCGGCACCGGAATGCTGAGATCGGTGGCGCTGAACCCGCCCGTCGGCGGCTCCTCGACCGGGCGTTGCAGGTGACTCGGCCGGGGCTCGCCGTTGGTCTTGGGGCGAGGCGGGATGACCGTGCGCTGCCGCTCCGCGCGCGCGTGGTTGATCGCGGCGGTGGTCAGCGTCGGCCGGAACGGCTCACCGGCCTCGGCCGGCGGCACCATGCCCCGCTGCGCGGGTGCGATCGGGGTGATCCCGGGCGGCGGAGGAGGAGGAGACGACACCGGTCGGTTGGTCGGGCCGTCGATCCGGTTGGGCATCGGATCGGTGCGCCCGGGCAGCGTGGACGACGGCGGGCCAGCCATCGCCGCCGGGGCCATCGGCGGGGGTGCCACCGGCGGCGGCGTGACCGGCGGCGGGGCGACCGGTGGCGGCCCGAGTGGGCGGGGGGACGCCAGCGGTGCGTTACCGGGGACCGGCTCGGGGCGGCTGCGCCGACCGACGGCCGGTGCGGGGTCGACCGCGGGCGGGGTGGGTCGGACCGACCGCAGACCGGCACCGGTGCCGGCCAGACCGGTCAGCCCCGCGTTGTTGCCGGCCAGACCTGTCAACTCGCCGACCGTCTCGCCACGGCGGGCAGCGGCACGGCGACCGGGCGCCTGGGCGGGCGTGCTGACCCGGGAGCTGAGCGCGCTGACCAGCGCCTCACACCCCGCGTCGCAGGCCCGCACGGAGGCGACGGCCTGACGGACCGTCTCGGCCACCGCGGACGTGAGCGCCCGGTTGACCGCGGCGCGGCGCGGCGTCTCGGAGATGGCGACCCGCAGCGCGGTGACCGCCTCGTTGATCTCCTCGGCGTCGGCGACCCCATCGGCGGCGAGGTGCGCGGCGATGGCATCCGCCGCGACGGACACCTCGCGGCCCCGGGCGACGGTGCCGCCGAGCATGCCCGGCTCGGGCAGCGCGTCCAGCACCGCCAGCGAGACCGGCTCGGCCGGATCCGGGTACGCGCGCAGCGCCGCCGGGTAGAGCTCACGCAGCACCTCGCGCAGCGCCACGGCGGCGGAGTGCCGACCGCTGGCCAGGGCGGCGTGCGCGGAGAGCACCTGCTTGTAGCCGGCCAGGTCCCGGGGCGCCGGCAGGGTGACCGCGGAGAGCGCGCCCGCCTGCAACGCGCGGGCCAGGCCGACGGCCCGTCGTTCGGCCGGAGGCGACTGCATCTCCTCCAACGAGTCGTCATCGGCGAACCGCTCGGCGAAGTCGTCCACCGAGTCGTCGTCGGCGATGGCCAACGGCCGACCCGCCGCGCTCAGCAGCGAGGTGACCGTGTGGTCGTCGCTGTCGGCGGCGATGGCCGCACCGCTCGGCCCGCCCGACCGCTCCACGAGCAGCGCGACGAGCTGGGCGTAGCCAGCGGCGTCGTCGCTGATCTCGCAGACATGCAGCAGACGGCCTGCGTCGTCGACCACAGCGGACGTCAGCGTCGAGCCGGCGGAGGCCGGTCGGTCAGCCGGATCCGCCGAGGCCAGACCGCAGTAAACGCGCACGAGCGCCACGGCGTCGTCCTCCTCCCGGGACAGGTCTTTCCTCTGCCAGCAACTGATGCTCCCCGGTACGGGTCAGTCGCGCCAGTCCACCACCGCAGAGATCTTGCCGACAATGGTGCGCCAACCCAAACTCGCGGTCTGTGCTCCGATCTTCTTCAGCCGCCGCCGACCCATGAAAGCGCCGATCCCGCCGTTGGTGGTGGCGCGCAGCGCCTCGTCCAGGTCGTCCAGGCTGGAGCCGGCGGAGAGCATGTCGAGTACCGCAGGCAGCCGCAATGCGTACGAGATGTCCCGCGCGATCTCGCCCGCCTCGATCAGCAGGGTCGAATCCCAGGTGTCGTGCCCGCCGCGCAGATTCTCTACGACCAGGTCGAGTTCGTAGGTGTCCTCGTCGAGCGGAGCGATGTCGGACGGCTCCACCCGTTCGGACAATTCATTCCAGCTGTCCAGTTGGGACAGATCGTTGGGAGCACCGGACCGGATGAAACTGACCAACGACTCGGGGGTCTTGAACAGCAGCAGCTTGCCCTGGTTGCTGAGGAAGACCGGCACCTCCTCGTCGTCCGCCTCGTCCGTGACGGCCTCGCCGTCCTCGGTCTCGTCCTCGGTCTTGCCGGCGGCACGGCGGCCCGTCGACTCGTCCTCGTCGCTGTCGGCGAACTCGTCGGCCAGCTCCTCGTCGAGGATGACGACTGTCTCGTCGTCCTCCTCCTCGACGACCTGGCGGCGGGCGAGGAACGGGTCGTCCTGGTCGCGCTCGGTGACGTCGGTCGGGGTCAGCGAGCTGGCCGGCCGGTACGCCCGCAGCGTGAAGCCGGTGCCGGCGGGCAGGGCGATCTCCACCGGATCGATGCGCAGTTCGTCCCAGAGTGAACGGTCGACCGAGGCCGACGCGCTGTCGGTCTCCTCGGCCTGATCTGGCTCGGCCGCGCCGGTGGTGTCGTCGAGCTCGGGCTCGTCGGCGTCGGGCCGTTGGGGCGACTGGCGGGCCACGCTGACCTCCGTGTGCTTCGGGTTGCCCACCCGCCGGGTCTCTGACCGGCGAGTGACTCTGGGCACATACCCTAGTCGGCGGCCCTGGGTGACCGAAGCCCGCACCCCGGTGGCCGGTTGGCGCATGGGTTCGACCTGCTGGTGGCTGCCGCTGGCGAAGCGGCCGTTCGACAAGTAGCGTAGCTACGTATGAAGGCCCAGTCGTTGCACGGCCATCTCGACGCTCTGCTGCTCGCCGTGCTGGAGCAGGGCGAGCAGCACGGCTACGCCATCATCGAGGCGCTGCGTGAGCGCAGCGACGGCAGCTTGGACCTGCCCACCGGCACGATCTATCCGGCGCTACGTCGTCTGGAACGCGCGGGGCACGTGGCGAGCACCTGGAGCACGGTCAACGGTCGGGAACGGCGGACGTACCAGCTCACCGACTCCGGCCGCCGGGCGCTGGCCGGGGAGCGCGCCGGCTGGCACGAGTTCCAACTGACCGTCGGTCGGTTCCTCGGTCCCGGCAGCCCGCCGGTCACCTCGGCCTGACCCCCGGCCCGGGTCAGCGGGCGATGGCCAGCAGCCAGCCGCGCGTGGCGCGGGTCAGCGAGAAGTACGCCCCGCCCACCAGCACCGCACCGATGATCATCGGGGGCCAGCGCAGCGCCTCGTCCCAGAGGTTGAGTGACCACGTGAAGAGGGCGCAGCCAGCCACCATGCCAAGGGCCAGCAGACCGGTCAGGCCGGCGCCCACCGCGCGTTGCGCCACGGCCAGGCCCGGTCGTGGCGACCTGGCGCTCGCCGCGACCACCAGCAGACCGGCCACCGCGACCAGCAGCGTGCTGAGCCAGATCCAGTCGACCGACTGGGAGAGCAGCACGTAACCGGCCGGCGGGCGGGGGCCGTCGCTCCAACTCGCCCCGCGCCAGGTCAGGTCGCCCGCGGCCATCCCCACCCCGGCGACGGCAAGCATCCGCAGGGAGAGGCCGCGCAGCGCGCCCACCGCCAGCTCGGCCTGCCAGGAGGGGAGCAACTGCGCCGGTGAGCCGAACTCGACCACCGCCCGGCGCTGCGCCTCCGTGGGGGGCACACCGCTCTGCTGGTACGCCTCGACGGCGTCCAGCAGCCCGTGCCGGGCCTCGGTCAGCAGGTCGGTCTTGAGCCGCGCCGGCCCCTGCAGCCGGGCAGCCAACTCCCGCAGGTGTTCGTCGACCAACACGTCCTCACAGCGCGGCATGGCACCACCCTGCCACGACTTCGCCAGACCGGCCTCGGGGGGAACCCTGGTCGGCCCCGGAGGACGGTCAGGGGGCGAGCGCCAGGTAACCCCGTTCGGCCGCCGCCTGAAGCAGCCACTGGTCCCGGTACCAGCCGTCGGTGGCGACCAGCTCGCTGTGCCGACCCCGCTGGATCACCCGCCCGGCGTCGAGGACGACGATCTCGTCCAGCCCGGCCAGCCCGCTGAGCCGGTGGCTGATCAGCAGCACCGAGTGCCCGACGGGGGTGGCGGCGAGAGCGGACGCGAGCACCGCGTCCGCGGCGGCCGGGTCCAGCCCCTCGGTGGGCTCGTCGAGCACCAGCACGGGCGGTGCGGCGAGCAGGGCCCGGGCGAGGGCCAGCCGTTGCCGCTGGCCACCGGAGAGCTGCCCGCCCTCCTCGCCGACGAGCGTGTCCCAGCCGGCCGGCTGGGCGCGTACCCACTCCAGCAGGCCGGCGGCGGCGGTGGCGGCGCTCAGCTCCTCCTCGCCCGCCCCGGCACGCCCGAGCAGCAGGTTCTCCCGCACCGTGGCGTGGAAGACGTACGCCTCGGCGAGCAGCCCGCCGACCGCGCGGGGCAGCGCCTCCTCGGCGTACGCCGACAGGTCCTGATCGTCCAGGGTGACCCGGCCGGACACCGGCCGGACGGCGCCGGTCAGCACGGCGGCCAGGGTGCTCTTGCCGGCGCCGCTCGGGCCGACCACCGCGATCCTGCGCCCCGCCGGCAGGTCCAGGCTGACGCCGGCCAGGGCGGGCGCCGCGCCGGCCCGGTACCGGACCGTCACGTCGTCGAAGCGCAGCTCGTGTGGGCCGGCCAGGTCGGCGCTGCCGTCCGTGGCCGGACGAGCCGGCGTGCCCGGGTCGAGCAGCGCGGCCACCCGGGCCAGGCCGGGCCGCAGTTGCGTCCACTGCCGGGCCGCCGCGACAAGCGCCAGTGTCACCTCGACGGCGGCCAGTGCGCCGACGGCCAGGACGCCCACCAGCACCCCCGGCACGTCGGCGGCCAGCGCGGCCAGCACCACCGCCGCGGCGGTCAACCCGGCGGTCAGCACCCCGGCCGCGTCCACCGCGAACCCGGTGGCGGCCAGTCGGCGTTCCAGCCGGGCCAGCCGGCGGGCACGCTGTTCGGCGACGCGCAGCATGCCGTCGGTCGCCCCGAAGGCGGCCAGGTCGGCGGCACCGTGGGTCAGGTCGATCGCGTCGGTGGCCAGCGCGCCGCGCAGCGGAGCCACCTCGGCCGCGCTGCGGCGGGTGACCACGGTGGCCAACGCGGGCAACGCCACACCGGCAACCAGTAGCCCGGCGGCGAGCGCCCCGGCGGCCGGCGGCGAGATCAACGCGGCCCCGGCGACCGCCAGCACACCGACCAGGGTCGCCGCCGAGCCCGGGACCAGCACCCGCAGCAGCAGATCCTGAACCGCCTCGACGTCGGAGACCAGCCGGCTCAGCACGTCTCCCGACCGGTGTACGGCGCTGCGGCGGGCCGCGAGGGTGGCGAACACCTGGGCCCGGACGTCGGTGATCATGCGGAGCACCGCGTCGTGCCCGGCGAGCCGTTCGGTGTAGCGCAACACGCCCCGACTGATCGCCAGCGCCCGGACCGCGACGATCGCCACGGTGAGCCGGTCCAGTGGGGGCTGACCGGCGGCGCTCATCAACAGCCAGGTGGCCGTGGCCATCAGGGCCAGCCCGGCGAACTCGGTGGCGGCCGCGAGCAGCCCGGCACCAACCAGGCGGCCCAGGTACGGCCGGGCCAACCGCAACACGGCCCGCTCGGCGGCGCCCCGCCCGCCCGCTGCGGCGCCCCGCCCGCCCGCTGCGGCGCCCCGCCCGCCCGCTGCGGCGGCGGCGTTGAACTGCCCGTCCGGTGCGGCGGCGGCCTGCCCACCCGGTGCGGCGTTGACCGGCCCGTCCTGCGCGGCGGCGGCCGGCTGCGCGTCTGCCGGGTCCGGTCCGTGTGCCGCGGTCATCGGGGCGCCCCTCCGGTCGGCTCGGGCGTCAGCTCGGTGACCCGACCGTCCTCGACACGCAGGATCCGGTCGGCGTCGGCGAGCAGTGCCGGTCGGTGTGCGACAAGCAGCGCGGTGCGCCCGGCGACCAGCCGGCGGGTGGCGTCGAGCACCACCGCCTCGGCCGCGGTGTCCAGTCGGGCGGTCGGTTCATCGAGCAACACCACAGGTGCGGCACGCAGGAATGCCCGCGCCAGCGCGACCCGCTGCCGCTGCCCGCTGGACAGCCCGTGGCCGCGTTCGCCGAGCAGAGTGTCCAGGCCGTCCGGCAGACCGGCCACCACGTCGTCCAGGGCGGCGTCGTGCACCGCGGCGGCGAGTGCGTCAGCGGGGGTGTCCGGTGCGCCGAGCCGGATGTTGTCGGCAAGCGAGGCGGCGAAGAGGTGGGCCCGTTGCGGCACCCAGGCGAGCTGCCGACGCCAGGCGTCCAGGTCGGCGGTGGCCAGGTCGACCCCGTCCACGGTGACCCGGCCACCTGTCGGGGTCACGAAACCGAGCAGCAGGCCGAGCAGGGTGCTCTTGCCGGCGCCGCTGGGCCCGATGACCGCGATCCGTTCGCCGGGCCGGATGGTCAGGGTCACGTCGCGCAGCGCGGTGGTCCGCTCGTACGCCACTGTCACCCCCTCGAACCGGATCTCGCGTCGCGCGTCCGGGGTGGTGGCGCCCTCGGCGGCCCGGGGTGCGGCGGGCGCGGCCGAGATGGTCAGTGCCTCGTCCAGCGCGGCGAGCCCTTCCATGCTGGCGTGGAAGCGGCTGCCGGCGGACCGCAGCGGCAGGTACGCCTCCGGGGTGAGCAGCAGCACCAGCAGCGCGGTCTGCAGGGCCAGCCCGCCGCCGAGCAACCGGATGCCGACCGGCACCGCGACCAGGGCCACCGAGAGGGTGGCGACCAACTCCAGCACCAGCGCGGACAGGAACGCGATCCGCAGCGTCTTCATGGTGGCCACGCGGTGCCCGTCGGCCATCCGGCGCACCACGTCGGTCTGCGCCCGGGCACGCCCGAACGCGCGCAGCGTGGGCAGCCCGGCGACCATGTCCAGGAAGTGCCCACCGAGCAGCGACAGCCGGCGCCACTGCCGTTCGGTGGCGGCCTGCGCCTGCCAACCGAGCAGTGCGCCGAAGACCGGGATCAGCGGCAGGGTCAGCGCGATGATCACCGCCGAACTCCAGTCGGCGAAGACGACCCGGGCCAGCACCGCCAGCGGCACCGTCACGCTGAGCACCAACTGCGGCAGGTACCCGGTGAAGTAGGCGTCCAACGCGTCCAACCCGCGCCCGGCCAGGGTGGCGAGCTGACCGGCCCGCTGCCCGGCCACCCAACCGGGGCCGTGCCGGCCCACCGCGCCGAGCAGGTCGGCCCGCAGTGCGGCCTTGACCGTGGCGGCGACCCGCGCCGAGACCGTGCCCTGTGCCCAGACCAGCGCCGAGCGGGCCGCGACCGCGACCACGAAGCCGGCCAACGCCTGCCGATCCAGCCGACCGTCCACGGCGGTGGCCAGCACCGACGCGAGCGCGGTGGCCTGCGCCACGATCAACCCGGCGGCGACCACACCCAGCAGCGCGAGCACGGCAAGGTCGCGCCGGGCCGCGGGGACCCGGCGCAGCAGACGCGGGTCGAACGGACGGCGGCTCACCAGTACACCGGTGCCCTACCGTCGGTCCGTCCTCGGAAAACCCACCAGCACATCGCCTGGAAGCCTAGTAGGGCCGGAACCAGCGGCAGCGCCACCCAGCCCAGCAGCCGCAGTGTCGGTGCGCTGGCGGCCGCGTCGGCCACCGTCAGCGAGGCCCCCGGGTCGGTCGTGGACACCAGCACGTAGGGCCAGAGGGCCGCGCCGACCAGCACCACCGGCAGCGCCAGGGCGGTGCCGGTGGCGACCAGGGCCCACCCCGGCCGCCGCCGCGCCAGCGCCGCGCGGGCCGCCAGCAGCGCCACCACGAGGAGCACCGGCAGGAGTACGGCCACCGTCGGCCGCTGGACCGCGTCGCGTACCCGGGCAGACAGCAGGCCCACGACGGTGGCCAGCGCGACCGCGGTGAGCGCCACCCGCACCAGCCGGCGGGCGGTGCGGCTGAGCACGGCGGCCTCGGCAGCCGGCAGGCGCAGGGCGAGGAAGGTCGCGCCGTGTGCCGCGACCAGAGCGACCATGGCCAGCCCGGCGGCGGCCGCGAATGGGGTGGCGAGGTGCGACACTCCGGCGACGTGCCCGTCGGCCTGGCGGGGTACGCCCTGCAGCAGTGCGGCGAGCACCACACCCCAGCCCAGTGCGGCGAGTGCGCTGCCGATCGTCACGATGCGGTCCCACCGGGCGCGGATCCGCTCGTCGGCGTGCCGGCTGCGCAGTTGCACCCCGGCGGTGACCAGGATGACGCCGACCAGAGCGCCGGCGACGGCCGGATAACAGCCGGCGAGCAACTCACCCTCCAGCACCGGAAACGCGCCGAACAGGATGCCCACGGCGGCCACCAGCCAGACCTCGTTGCCCAGGAAGAACGGGCCGAGCGCGGTGAGCGCGGCCCGCCGCCCGGCGGGGCTTGCGCCCCGCGCGAGCAGCAGCCCGACGCCGTAGTCGTAGCCGGCGAGCACCAGGTAGCTGGCGAAGAAGAGGCCGAGCAGGGCGTACCAGGCGAGGTCCACGGTCTTCTCCTCAGATCCTCAGACGAGGGCGGGTTCGGGAAGGGCCGGCTCATCGGGCGTCGCCGGCGGGCGGCCGAGGGCCGGGTCGATCGCGCCGCGCTTGGCGTGTCGGGCCAGCAGCACCCAGTTCGTGACGGCGAGGGCGCCCAACAGCAGGCTGAATCCGATCAGCGAGGCCAGCATCAGCGGTGCGCCGACCGGGGAGACCGCCTGCTCGGTGGGGAGCAGCCCGTACGCCACCCAGGGTTGCCGGCCGACCTCCCGGGAGATCCAACCGAGGATCACCGCGACGAACGGCAGTGGCAGCGCCAACAGGATCAGCCAGAGCGGGAAGCGCAGCCGGATGATCCAGTCGCGGAAGAGCAGGGGCAGCAGGAACCAGACGCAGCCGAGGGTGAAACCGGTCAGGATCATGAAGCCGAGCCCGACGCTGGCCAGCACCGGTGGCGTGTAGTCGCCGGGGCCGAACCGGACGGTCCACTCGGCGATCAGCGCCTGGGCCTCCGCACTCTGGCCGCCGAACTTGGTCGGCTGCACCTCGCCCACCGCGCCGAACTGGGCGAAACCGAAGCCCTGCACCAGGGAGATCGCCAGCGCCGAGGTGACCAGGCCGATCCGCAGCGAGGTGCGGAAGAACGCGAAGTCAGGGGTACGCCGGAGCAGGTGCCACGCGCTGACCGCCGCCATCAGCATCCCGCCGACCAGCACCGCGGCCGAGACCACGTGCCCGAACGCCATGCCGAGGGTGGGGTTGGTGAGGAGCGCGCCGAAGTCGGTGAGGTGGGCGATCCCGTCGCGGACCTCGTATCCGACCGGGTTCTGCAGCCAGGAGTTGGCCACCATGATCCAGAACGCCGAGGCGTACGCGGTGATCGCCACGCCCCACAGCAACGCGAGGTGGACACCCTTGCGGAGCCGGTGCCAACCGAAGATCCACATCCCGAGGAACGTGGACTCCAGGAAGAACGCCACAAGCGTCTCCAGGGCCAGTGGTGCGCCGAAGACGTTGCCGACGTAGCGCGACAGGCCACTCCAGTTCAGCCCGAACTGGAACTCCATCACGATGCCGGTGGCGATGCCGAGCACGTAGTTGATCACGTAGAGCTGGCCCCAGTAGCGCGTGAGCCGCTCCCATTTCGGATTGCCCGTGATCACCCAGGCGGTCTGCATCCCGACCAGCAGGGTGACCAGCCCGAGCGTGACGACCACGAACAGGAAGTGGATCGAGGTGGTAGTGGCGAACTGCAGGCGGGCGAGGAGCAGGGTGTCCATGGCCGGCTCTCCGTAGTGTTGGCTCCCTTGTCGTAGTCACCCTACACGTAGTTTCTCTACATGTCCGACTACTACGCCCTGTCGTAGGCAAGTCTACGACATCATGTAGTAGATGTGCGGTCGGGCAGAGTCGCGCTGGCTGGCGTCCCGTCGGGTCGGGGTGTGCCGGCCGCCGGGGCGGTGCTCACCGCTCAGATTCGCGCCCCCGATCTCGCAAGATCGCGCTCGAACCAGGATGTAGTGGCCTCGCCGGCCGTGGATGCCACTCGATCCTGGATCGAGCGCGATCTTGCTAGGTCGGGAGGGGGCGCAGGACGCGGGAACGCGGGGAACGGGGTGGGCGGGCGCGGCGCGCGGGAACGCGGGGAACGGGGTGGGCGGGCGCGGCGCGCGGGAACGCGGGAAGCGGGGCGGGCGCAAGTGTGGGGTGCGCGGGTGGCCGGTGCGTGGGGGCGCGAGTGCGGGTGCGTGCGGTGGGTGGAGGTGGGGTGCGTGTGGGGCTGGGGTCAGCTCAGGCGGAGCGCTGGCGTCAGCTCAGGAAGAGGGAGACCGGGAGGGCGACAAGCGTGGTGGCGACCGCGAGGGCGGTGGCGCCGAGCACCCGGGGTGGCCGGTCGCTGATCAGGAGACGCTGGACCCGTACATCAAGATCGCGGTCGCCCATGCCCAGCGCGCCCGCCGGGGTGATTCGGTGACCGGCGGCGGCGAACCGGCGCAGCGCTCCCGCCAGCGGCGCTTCGGCGTGCAGCTCACGGGCCTTGTCGTCGGCCCGCATCTCGACCAGCAGGGCGACCCGCTCGTGTGCGTCGCGGACCCAGGCGAACCACGGCAACGCGCGGCACAGCGCGGTGAACGGCAACAGCACCAGGTCGTGCCGCTCGTGGGCATGCGCGCGCTCGTGGCTGAGCACCGCGGCCAACTCGGCCCGGTCCAGCAGGCTCAGTGTGCCGGCGCTGACCACCACCTGCGGCTTCACGCCCGGCAGGCAGTACGCGGCGGCACTCGGATGATCCAGCACCAGCGCGCCGGGCGCGGCCGGGTCGTCCCGGGCGACCAGGGAGAGCAGGTCCCGGTGCCGGCGCTGCGCGCGTACCGTGCCGTGGATGCTGCGCACGGTCGTGGTGACCAGCACCGCACCGATGCCGAAGCCCACCCCGACGCCGGCAAGGTGGAAGGTGCTCATCCCGACCGGCAGGGTGCCGTGGCCGAGGTCGTTGGCGAGGGCGAGCAGCGCACTTCCGGTGGGCAGGTCGTACGTGCTCAACCCGAGCGCCATCGGCAGGCCCATCGCGGAGAGACCCAGCGCCAACCCGACGGCCTGCCAGCAGATGATCGCCACCCGGGGGCTGCGCCACGTCCAGGTGGAGCGGGCCAACACCTGAGCCGTCAGATAGCAGGCCAGCATGGTGGCGGCGAAGTGCACGGCGTAGGCCATGGCGCGCGCCCTACCGCTCCGCTGTCTCGCCGGCAGGTCGTCGACCCACCGGCCCGTCCACCCGGTCGGTCAGGTCGGCACCCGACCCGGTCGGGCTCGGCGCGTTCGGTCCGACGGCACCCGTGCCACCGGCGGTGGTGTCCAGCCCGGCCTCGTCTCCCAGTGCCGCCCGCAGCACCTCGGCCTCGGTGCCGGTGACCGAGCGGGCGAAGCGCACGAGCGCGGCGTCCCGGCTGCCACCCAGGTCCAGGGCGTCGAGCATGAGCTGCGCGATGTGCGCCTCGCGGCTGGCCGTCGGCCGGTACCGCCAGGCCCGCCCTTCACGCTCCCGCTGGACCATGCCCTTGCCGGCGAGCCGGTCCAGCACGGTCATCACCGTGGTGTATGCCAGCTCGCGGCCATCGAGCGCGTCGGCCACCTCGCGCACGGTCACACCATCCGACGTGCCGGGGACCACGTCCCACAGCACGTCCATCACCGCACGCTCAAGATCGCCCAACCGAGTCACCACCCAATCCTACCCCCGGTAGTAGACCCCCACCCACCCGCCAGGTCGATCACGGCGCAGCCGAGCGGCACCCGCCGACCGGCAACCCACCCCGAGGCAGCACCCCTGAGCTGAACCAGCCGGCGAGCCTGGCCCACGTCAGGTTTTCCGGGGGAGCCCGCCCACGCAGGGATCAAGCCTGACCGCCCGGAGCGGGTGGGCTCCCCCGGAAAACCCAAAGGCCGAGAAAGACGACTACACCCCCTTGGGGTGCCACACCGTCTTCGTCTCCAACAGCGCGGTCATCGGCGCCACCCCCGGGTCGGCGGTCCAGTCGTGGTCGGCCGGGGCCGGGCGCAGCACCCGCTTGAGGTTCTCCGCCGCCTTGATCTCCAGGTCGGTGGCGAGCTCGGCGTCGGTGACCCCGGTCAGGTCGATCGCGTTGACGTCCATGTGGGCCGCCAGTGCCGGCGCGGTCTCGGTGATCGCGCCGGTGAGGATGTTGACCACCCCGCCGGGCAGGTCGGAGGTGGCCAGCACCTCGGCCAGCGTCACCGCCGCCAGTGGCTCCGACGGCGACGCCGCCACCACCACCGTGTTGCCGCTGACGATCGCCGGGGCGATGACGCTGACCAGGCCGAGTAGCGCCGGGCGCTCCGGGGCGACCACCGCGACAACGCCGGTCGGCTCCGGGGCGGAGATGTTGAAGTAGGGGCCGGCGACCGGGTTGGCGCCGCCGTAGACCTGGGCGAGCTTGTCGGCCCAGCCGGCGTACCAGACCCAGCGGTCGACCGCGGCGTCCACCTCGTCGCCGGGGATGCCGAGGGCGACGAACTGCTCGCGGCGGCCCTCCAGCATCTCGGCGGCCCGGTAGAGGATCTGACCCCGGTTGTACGCGGTCGCGCCGGCCCAGCCCTTCACGGCGGCGCGGGCGGCGACCACCGCGTCCCGGGCGTCCTTGCGGGAGGCCAGTGACACATTCGAGGACTGCACGAGATACGACCGTCCCGACTCGCTGCGCGGGAACTTCCCGCCGATGAAGAGCTTGTACGTCTTGCGTACCGCGACCCGCTCAGACATTGAGGTACCCCTCCAGCCCGTGCCGGCCGCCCTCGCGACCGTAGCCCGACTCCTTGTAGCCACCGAACGGCGAGGTGGGGTCGAACTTGTTGAACGTGTTGGCCCAGACCACACCGGCGCGCAGCCGGTCGGCCATCCACAGGATCCGGGAGCCCTTGTCGGTCCAGATTCCCGCCGACAGCCCGTACGGCGTGTTGTTGGCCTTTTCCACGGCCTCGGCAGGGGTGCGGAAGGTGAGCACCGACAGCACCGGGCCGAAGATCTCCTCCCGGGCGACGCGGTGGGCCTGGGTGACGCCAGTGAAGATCGTCGGCGCGAACCAGAAGCCCCGGTCGGGCAGCTCGCACGGGGGTGACCAGCGTTCGGCGCCCTCGGCCGAGCCGGCGTCGGACAGTTCGCGGATCCGTTCCAGCTGGGCGGCGGAGTTGATCGCCCCGACGTCGGTGTTCTTGTCCAGTGGGTCGCCGACCCGGAGCTGCGCCATCCGCCGCTTCAGCGACTCCAGCACGCGGTCGGCGACGTTCTCCTGGACCAGCAGCCGGGAGCCGGCGCAGCAGACGTGCCCCTGGTTGAAGAAGATGCCGTTGACGATGCCCTCGACGGCCTGGTCGATGGGGGCGTCGTCGAAGACGATGTTGGCGGCCTTGCCGCCCAGCTCCAGGGTGAGCTTCTTGCGGGTGCCGGCGACGGAACGGGCGATGGCCCGGCCGACCTCGGTGGAGCCGGTGAAGGCGACCTTGTCCACGCCGGGGTGCTCGACAAGCGTGCGGCCGGTGTCCCCGGCGCCGGTGAGGATGTTGACCACACCGGCCGGCAGGTCGGCCTGCTGGCAGATCTCGGCGAACAGCAGGGCGGTCAGCGGGGTGGTCTCGGCCGGTTTCAGCACCACCGTGTTGCCGGCGGCGAGCGCCGGGGCGATCTTCCAGGCCAGCATCAGCAGCGGGAAGTTCCAGGGGATGACCTGCGCGGCCACGCCGATCGGCCGCGGGTTCGGCCCGAAGCCGGCATGACCCAGCTTGTCGGCCCAGCCCGCGTAGTAGAAGAAGTGCGCGGCGACCAGCGGCAGGTCGACGTCGCGGCTCTCCCGGATCGGCTTGCCGTTGTCCAGCGATTCCAGGACGGCCAGCTCGCGGGAGCGTTCCTGGACGAGTCGGGCGATCCGGTACAGGTACTTCGCCCGGTCCCGGGCCGGCATCGGACCCCAGACCTTGTCGTACGCCTTGCGGGCGGCGCGTACCGCGCGCTCGACGTCGGCGGCGCCGGCCCAGGTGACCTCGGCGAGCACCTCCTCCGAAGCGGGATTGATCGTCTTGTGGAGATCCTCGCCGTCGACGAACTCGCCGTCGATGAACAAACCGTAGGACGGCTTGAGGTCGACGATCGCGCGCGACTCGGGCGCAGGGGCGTATTCGAACATCGGCTATCAGTCCAGGGTGAAGTAGTCGGGACCGGAGTAGACGCCGGTCGTCAGCTTGGTGCGCTGCATCAGCAGGTCGTTGAGCAGGCTGGACGCGCCGAAGCGGAACCAGTCCGGGTCGAGCCAGTCCGGGCCGACTGTCTCGTTGACCATCACCAGGTACTTGATGGCGTCCTTGGTGGTCTTGATGCCACCGGCGGGCTTCACGCCCACCTGCCGCCCGGTCGCCTCGCGGAAGTCACGGACCGCCTCCAGCATGACCAGGGTCACCGGCATCGTCGCCGCGACCGGGACCTTGCCGGTGGAGGTCTTGATGAAGTCGCCGCCGGCCAGCATGGCCAGCCAGGAGGCCCGCCGCACGTTGTCGTAGGTGGCCAGTTCGCCGGTCTCCAGGATCACCTTGAGGTGGGCTGCCGGGCGCCCTTGGCGACCGCCATCAGCAGGGCCGCAGGCTTCCTTGACCGCGACGATCTCGTCGTAGACCTCCCTGTACCGCCCGGCCAGGAACGCACCCCGGTTGATCACCATGTCGATCTCGTCGGCACCGGCCGCCACGGCGGCCCGGGTGTCGGCCAGCTTGATCTCCAACGGCGCCTGGCCGGACGGGAACGCGGTCGCCACGCTGGCCAGGTGAACGATGCCGGGTCCGGCCGGCGCGGCGCTGGCCGCCTCGACCGGCCCGCCGGCTGGCCGCCCGGCCCCGGCGGCGCTGCCCCGCAGCACCTCGGCGACGTACGGAACCATCGCCGGGTAGACGCAGACCGCGCCGACGTGCGGGCAGGACGGGTCGGCCGGGTCCGGACGCAGCGCCTTCGCGGCGAGCGCGCGCACCTTGCCCGGGGTGTCCGCGCCTTCCAGGGTGGTCAGGTCGACCATGCGGATCGCCAGGTCGATCGCCTGGGCCTTGGCGGTGGTCTTGATGGATCGGGTGCCGAGCTGTGCCGCCCGCTGCTCCGCGCCGACCTGGTCCACGCCCGGTAGGCCGTGCAGGAAGGTCCGCAGAGCGGTCTCGGATCGTCCCAGCTCGGAGAGCTCCGACCGGGCCGACGTCGTTGTCGCCGTCATGCCCCGAAGTCTACGCACCGGAAGGCCAAGTGATCTTGCTCACAAGTGGTGGGCGGACGTGAGCGGCGTCGCTGGTCCGAGCGCGGCCACACCGCCGAGCCGGGTGGACCGGTAGGTTGAGCGATCGTGGACGTACACGTCATTGACCACCCGCTGGCCCAGTCCAGGTTGACTGCCATGCGGGACGCGCGCACCGATTCCTCGACGTTCCGGGCGGCGCTGCACGAACTGACCACCATGCTGGTGTACGAGGCGGCGCGCACCTTCCCCGTCGAGCGGTACCCGGTGCAGACGCCGGTCACCGGCACCGAGGGCACCCGGCTGGCCAATCCGCCGCTGCTGGTCCCGGTGCTGCGGGCGGGCCTGGGCATGGCGGACGCCGCGCTCGGCCTGCTGCCGGAGTCCTCGATGGGCTTCGTCGGCCTGGCCCGCGACGAGGAGACCTACGAGCCGCGCGCGTACATGGAGTCGTTGCCCCGCGACCTGGCCGGACTGCCGGTGCTGGTGCTGGACCCGATGCTGGCGACCGGTGGCTCGCTGGAGCACTCCTGTCGGCTGCTGGCCGACCGAGGCTGCACCGACATCACCGTGCTCTGCGTGCTCGCCGCGCCGGTCGGCATCGAGCGGCTGGAACGCTCCGGTCTGCCGTTGCGCCTGGTCACGGCCTCGATCGACGAGGGGCTCAACGACCGAATGTTCATCGTCCCCGGGCTCGGCGACGCC
The DNA here is from genome assembly GCF_043198035.1 of Micromonospora sp. NPDC048898. Classification (NCBI taxonomy): domain Bacteria; kingdom Bacillati; phylum Actinomycetota; class Actinomycetes; order Micromonosporales; family Micromonosporaceae; genus Micromonospora; species Micromonospora sp. NPDC048898. The sequence goes on along the minus strand of NZ_JBICUF010000001.1, from coordinate 1,154,054 downwards.
GGTGACCGCCAGTTCGGTGGCATGCCCCGGTTCTGAGGGCGGCACCCGGTCGACGCCGGGTCGGGCGGGTCCGTGCGCGGTGGGGCGCGGACCCGCTACCGTCTCCGGCCATGACTGGTGTTGCGCTCGCCGAGGAGTTGTTGCTTCTCGCCTACGACGACACGACCGGCAAGGCGACCATGCCGCGAATCAGCCTGGACCTGGGCATGGCCGCCGCGGTGCTGGTCGAGCTGGCCCTGGCCGGCCGGATCGCGTACGCCGACGGATCGTTGGCAGTGATCGACCCGAAGCCGACCGGCGAGCCGGTCGCCGACGAGGTGTTGGGCCGGGTCGCGGCCGACACCCCGCACAGCCCGGCCTCCTGGGTGCAGCGCCTGCGGCATGGCCTGCGGGACCGGATCCTCGGGGATCTGTGCAGCCAGGGTGTGGTCCGCGACGTCGACGAGACCGAGTTGGGCTTCATCCACGTGCACCGCTACCCGGTCGTGGACGCCTCCGTGGAGGCGGAGACCCGGCAGCGGCTGACCGAGGCCCTGGCCGGCGCGGCGGCCCCGGACGAGCGGACCGCCGCACTGGCCACCCTGGTCGTGGTGCTGCGGATGGAGTCCGCGCTCGGGGTGAGCGGCGATACCGCCGCCGACGCGCGCCGCCGGCTGGAGGAGATCGCCACCGGCGCCGGCTTCTCCGGTGAGGTGAGCACCGACGACTCGGTGGTCCGACCCTCGGTCGGCCTGGTCGTCGCCGCTCTGGGCCGGGCCGTCGACCAGGCGCTCGGCCCGCGCCGCTGACCCTGCGTCTCTACACCCCGAGGGCGGCGGCGATCTCAGCGCGCAACTGCGCGATCGCTGCGCCGGCCCGGGTGCGCGCGGCCGCGACGTCGCCGTCCACGACCGGTTCCACCACCTCGAGGTACGCCTTGAGCTTCGGCTCGGTCCCGGACGGGCGGATCACCACCCGGGCCACCCCGGTCCGCAGGATCACCACGTCCGCTTCGGGTAGCAGGTCCCGGACGCTGTCGACCGGGTGCCCGAGCAGGGTGGTCGGGGTGGCCGCCCGGATCCGGGCCATCGCGTCGACGATCACCCGCAGGTCGTCCACCCGGACGGAGAGCTGGTCGGTGTGGTGCACGCCGAACTCGGCGGCCAGCTCGTCCAGCCGGTCGGTCAACGTGCGGCCCTGCGTCTTGAGCCCGGCGGCCAGCTCGGCCACGGTCAGCGCGGCGGTGATGCCGTCCTTGTCCCGGACGTGCTCCGGGGCGACGCAGTAGCCGAGCGCCTCCTCGTAGCCGAAGACCAGCGGTGCGCTGCCACCGCCGGCCCGCACGATCCACTTGAAGCCGGTGAGTGTCTCGTCGTAGGGCAGGCCCCGGGCCGCGCACATCGCCCGCAGCAGGGACGACGACACGATGGTGGTGGCATAGAGCCCGGTCACCCCACGGCGCATCAGGTGGTCGGCGAGCAGGACACCCACCTCGTCGCCGCGCAGCATCCGCCAGCCGTCGCGGTCGTCCCGGACGACCACGGCGCACCGGTCGGCGTCCGGGTCGTTGGCGATGGCGAGGTCCGCTCCGGTGGAGTCGGCCAGCGCGATCAGCCGGTCCACCGCCCCCGGCTCCTCCGGGTTGGGAAACGACACTGTCGGAAACGCCGGGTCCGGCTCGGCCTGGTCGGGCACCACACCGGGCACCGGGAAGCCAGCGCGGGCGAAGGCGGCGGTGAGCACCGCCGCGCCAACCCCGTGCAGCGGGGTGTACGCCACCAACAGGTCGCGGGAGCCGTCCGGGTCGATCACCGCGGTGGCCCGTTCCACGTACGAGGCGACCAGGTCGTCGCCGAGCACCTGCCCGGGCTGGCCCAGCGGCACCTGGGTCAGCGGCCCGACCGCTCGGATGGCCGCTTCGATGCCGGCGTCGGCGGGCGGCACGATCTGCGCCCCCGCGCCCAGCTCACCGCCCAGCTCCGCGCCGAGGTAGACCTTGTAGCCGTTGTCCTGGGGCGGGTTGTGGCTGGCCGTGACCATCACCCCGGCGACCCCGCCGAGGTGGCGCACGGCGTACGCCAGCACCGGGGTGGGCAGCGGGCGGGGCAGCAGCAGCGCCGGGCGGCCCGCCCCGGTCGCTACCCGGGCGGTCCGCTCGGCGAACTGCCGGGAGCCGTGCCGAGCGTCGTACCCGATCACCAGGGGGCCGGTGCCACCCTGGGCCGCGAGCCAACCGACCAGGCCGGCAGCGGCCTGGGTGACGACGGCGAGGTTCATTCCGTTCGGGCCGGCGCGCAGTGGGCCGCGCAGGCCCGCGGTGCCGAAGGTCAGCGGGCCGGCGAACCGGTCGGCCAACTCGGGGGCGCTCGCCGGCAGCCGGTCGAGCACCGCCGTCAGCTCGGCCCGGCTGGCCGGGTCGGGGTCGTCGGCGAGCCAGCGTCGGGCTTGCTCGCGAATGTCGTCGATGTCAGTGGTGTCCGCCGCCATGCCCCTTGATAGCACGGCGGCGGATCACCGCTGGCGGTTCCCTCCGGCTCAGCCTTCCCCGGTGAGCTGGAACGTCTTGACCATCTCGTCGAAGATCGGCTTGCTCTCGGCGAACTTGGCGTCGTTGGCGGTGAGGTAGAACGAGTACGCCTTGCCGCCCTGTGCCAGGCCGAGCCAGATGCCGTGCCGCATGGTGTCGCCCGCGCCGCAGGTGTACTCGAATTCGGCGGCCGGTTTGTCGGCAAGTTGGGTCTCCCTGGAGGCGACCTGCGCGTACGGCTTGACGCAGGAGGTGCTCCTGGTCTGCAGGCCGTTCGCGGCCGTCTCGGCCCAGCGGTTGGAGTCGCTGGACCACTTCTCGGTGATGATGCGGACCTTGCGGCCGCTGTCCTCCGGGTCGATGTAGTCGGTGTACGAGGGGCCGGTGGCCTTCTTCCAGCCCTTCGGCACCATGACCTGGATGCCGCGGGCGGTGTGCTCCTGCATCTCGACAGTGGGAGCCGCCGGGGCGGACGCGGTGGGCTGGGCCGCCGGGGTGTTCGGCGGGGGGTCGTCGCCGCTGGACAGGGCCACCACGGTGAGCAGCAGCACGACGGCCAACCCGCCGGCCGCGGCGAGCTGCACCTTGCGGGGCCAGCCCTTGACCGTGCTGACGAGCTGACCACCGGTGGCGCGGACCTTGCCGAGAGCGCCGCCGCCCGGCGCGGCGGGCGAGGTGGCCCAGGGCTGGCCGGTGCCCGGCACCGACCACTGGTTGCCGCCGCCGTAGGTGCCGCCGACGCGCGGGCTGGCCTGCGGTGCGCCGCCGATGCGTTGGGTGGCCTCCGGTGCGCCGCCGTAGCCGACCTGTTGGGTGGCATCGGCCGGGCTGCCGTAGCTGACCCGCTGGGTGGCGTCCGGGTGTGCGCCGGCGTCCACCCGCTGGGTGGCGTCGGCGCTGCCGCCGTAGGTGCGCCCGGTGGCCGGCTGGTCGGGGCCGGGCATCGCGCCGGTGGGCGTGTGCAGCGGGCCGGCCAACGCGTCGGCGCTCGTCTCGTCGAACCCGCTGCCGGCGACCGGGGTGACCGGCTGTGGGCGTTCGCCCCGGCGCAGCGCGGCCAGCCGGTCGGTCAGGGACTCGTTCGGGGCCAGCATCGCCGGGCCACCGATCTGGTTGTCCGGCTTCGGCTCCGGCTGGGCCGGTGGGAGGACGGGCACCGGGCGTTGCTGCACCGACACCACCGCGTACGGGTCGGTGACCGAGTGCACCGAGGTCGCGGTGCTGGCCAGCGGGCCGGCGAGCAGCTCGCGCAGCATGGCCCGGGAGGTGTGCACGTCCAGTCGGCGGGCCGGGTCCTTCTCCAACAGGCCCATGAGCACGCGGGTCAGCGGGCCGCTGCGCTGCGGCGGGGCGGGCGGGTCCTCGACCACGGCGTGCATGGTCTCGATCGGGTCGCCCTTGTCGAACGGGGGGCGCCCCTCCACCGCCGTGTACAGCGTCACACCCAGCGAGAAGAGGTCGCTCGGCGGGCCGAACTCCTGGCCCATGGCCCGCTCGGGCGAGATGAAGTGCGGCGAGCCGAGCACCATGCCGGGGGTGGTGAGCTGCACGTCGGTGGGCATCCGGGCGACCCCGAAGTCGGTCAGCACGCAACGCCCGTCGGTGCAGATCAGCACGTTGGCCGGCTTGACGTCGCGGTGCAGCACGCCGATCGCGTGCGCCACCTCCAACGCGCCGAGCAGCGCGATGCCGATCTTGGCGACGGCGCGGGGCGCGACCGGCCCGTCCTCGATCACCATGTCGGCGAGGCTGCGGGCGTCCAGCAGCTCCATCACGATCCACGGCCGACCGGCCTCGGTGACCACGTCGTACACCTGCACCACGGCCGGGTGCTGGATGGCGGCGGCGGCCCGCGCCTCGCGCAGGGTGCGTTCGTACATGGCATCGCGGTCGCTGGGGGCCAGCCCCGGGGGCAGGACGACCTCCTTCACCGCCACGTCGCGGCGGAGCAGGGTGTCGGTGGCGCGCCACACCGTGCCCATGCCGCCGTTGCCCACCGAGGACCGCAGCGCGTACCGGTCACCGATGGTGGTGCCTGGTGCTGCGCGGCCGTTGGCGGGACTGACTGGTCCGCCGCTCCACGTCGGGATCTGAGTCACAGAAAAGCCACCGGGGGAAATCGAGGGGGGCTGGGACACAACCCCCCTATCTTGCTGGTTCCGACGCCCGATGCGAAAGCCGACGCGACGGACGTTTATCGAAGTCGACAGAAAGTGCTGCTTCGTTCACCTCCTGTGGCGGGTCGGAATCCGCTGTGCGGTATCCCTCCCCCCGGCGGCTGCCTGCGCGTCCTACCATCCGGGGATGAGTGAACGGCGGTCAAGCGAGTCCGGTTTTCCGATCAAGGGCGTCTACACGGGTGCCGACCTTCCGGAGGATCTGGACTCCAGGCTGGGCGCGCCCGGCGAGTTTCCGTACACTCGGGGGGTTTATCCCACCATGTACACCTCCCGCCCGTGGACCATGCGCCAGTACGCCGGCTTCGGCACCGCCACCGAGTCCAACGCGCGCTACCACCAACTGTTGCGGGCCGGCACGATGGGCCTCTCGGTGGCCTTCGACCTGCCGACCCAGATGGGCTACGACTCCGACGAGCCGATCGCGCACGGCGAGGTCGGCAAGGTGGGCGTCGCCATCGACTCCATTGAGGACATGCGGCTGCTCTTCGCCGACATCCCACTGGACAAGGTCTCCACCTCGATGACCATCAACGCGCCCGGCTCGGTGCTGCTGCTGCTCTACCAGCTCGTCGCCGAGGAGAACGGGGTGCCCGGCGCGGCGCTCAACGGCACCATCCAGAACGACATCCTCAAGGAGTACATCGCCCGGGGCACCTACATCTTCCCGCCGAAGCCGTCGCTGCGCCTGGTCGCGGACACGTTCGCGTACTGCCGCAAGGAGGTGCCGAAGTGGAACACCATCTCCATCTCCGGCTACCACATGGCCGAGGCCGGCGCGACGCCCGCGCAGGAGATCGCGTTCACCCTGGCCAACGGTGTCGAGTACGTGCGGGCGGCGCTGGCCGCCGGGCTCGCGGTGGACGACTTCGCGCCCCGGCTGTCGTTCTTCTTCGTGGCCCGCACCACACTGCTGGAGGAGGTGGCGAAGTTCCGCGCCGCCCGGCGGATCTGGGCCCGACTGATGCACGACGACTTCGGCGCCAGGGATCCGAAGTCGATGATGCTGCGGTTCCACACCCAGACGGCTGGCGTGCAGCTCACCGCGCAGCAGCCGGAGGTCAACCTGGTCCGGGTGGCGGTGCAGGGGCTGGGCGCGGTGCTCGGCGGCACGCAGTCGCTGCACACCAACAGCTTCGACGAGGCGATCGCGCTGCCCACCGAGAAGGCCGCCCGGCTCGCGCTGCGGACCCAGCAGGTGCTGGCGTACGAGACCGACCTGACCGCCACCGTCGACCCCTTCGCCGGCTCGTACGTGGTGGAGGCGATGACCGCCGAGATCGAGGCCGCCGCCCTGGAGTTGATGGAGCGGGTGGCCGATCACGGTTCGGCGGTGGACGCCATCGAGGCCGGGTTCCAGAAGCGGGAGATCGAGCAGTCCGCGTACCGGATCGCGCAGGAGATCGACTCGGGTGAGCGGGTGGTGGTCGGGCTCAACCGGTTCACGGTGGACGAGGAGGAGCCGTACGAGCCGCTGCGCGTCGACCCGACGATCGAGGCGGCCCAGGCCGAGCGGCTGGCTCGGCTGCGCTCCGAACGGGACGCCGAGGCCGTGACGCGGGCCCTCGCCGACCTGCGCGCCGCAGCGGAGGGCTCGGACAACGTGCTCTACCCGATGAAGGAGGCGCTGCGCGCCCGGGCCACCGTGGGTGAGGTCTGCGGGACGTTGCGCGAGGTGTGGGGGCTGTACCGGCCCACCGACCGCTTCTGACCGTTTCCGCTCGCGGACGCGGTGTGTCGGCCGGGTCTGGCGGGTACCGGGTCGGGGGAACGCGGACGCACACGGTGTGCGCCCGTGGTGGACGCCGCTATGTGAGCGTCCCTATTCGGCTGGTTGCGGAGTGTGGTCGGCTAATTGTCGGAGTGTCAGTTCATCACCCCGACTAATGCGACAATTTGCACCAGGGCCCGCGCGTGTGCCACCAGCTTCACGGCCGCCACGATTGGTTACGCGTTGTAGGAGGTGAGGGACGCATGTCGGCGTTCGACAGCGATCTACCTGCTGTCCCAGACATCTCCGAGCGCCCGGAACAGGGCATACGTGACGCTGTGCGGTCTGATCATTACCGTAACGAGGTTGCGCAGCGTCACCGTCGGAGGTCTAGGCTGTCTGCTGTCCCCGATGATCCATCCGTTTCTACTGATCGAGAATTCGACGTGACGAGTGCGTTGACGCTGCCCACGGATGGCCAGCCGGCGTCGTCCTGGCCGGAGCTGCCCCCGGGATCCGAGCCGCTGCCCCGCGAGCTGGACCACCTCCTAGCGCTCCGCGTGCCGGGGCTGATCGCTACCCGCCGTCACCTCCACTCGCACCCGGAGCTCTCCGGCTCCGAGTTCGAGACGGCCGCACTGATCGCCCGGGAGCTCTCGCTGGCCGGGCTCAACCCGCGCCTGCTGCCCAAGGGCAACGGCGTGATCTGCGACGTCAACGGCCGGCCGGACGGTCCCGTGGTCGCGCTGCGCGCCGACATCGACGCCCTGCCACTCGACGACTCCAAGGACGTGCCCTACCGGTCGACAGTGGCGGGCGTCTGCCACGCCTGCGGCCACGACGTGCACACCACCATCCTGCTCGGCGTCGGCATGTTGCTGGCCCAACTCGCGGACCTGGGTGAGTTGGACGGGCGGGTCCGGCTCATCTTCCAGCCGGCCGAGGAGATCCTGCCCTGCGGTTCGCTCGAGGTCATCGAGGCCGGTGGTCTGGACGACGTGGTGCAGATCTTCGCGCTGCACTGCGACCCGAACCTGCCGGTGGGGCGGGTGGGGCTGCGGGTCGGCCCGATCACCGCGGCCGCCGACAACGTCACAGTCCGGCTCTCCGGTCCGGGTGGGCACACCGCCCGCCCGCACCTGACCGTCGACCTGGTCGACGCGCTCGGCCGGTTGGTCACCGAGGTGCCCGCCCTGGTCAGCCGCCGGGTGCCGGCCAACAGTGGTCTGCTGCTGGTCTTCGGCCACGCCTCGGCCGGCACCCGCTACAACGTCATCCCCTCCGAGGCGAGCGCCTCCGGCACCCTGCGGGTGATGGACCGCGACACGTGGGAGCAGGCACCCAAGATCGTCGCTCAGGTGGTCCGGGACGTGATCGCGCCGACCGGTGCCACAGTCGACCTGGAATACCTGCGCGGCCGGCCGCCGGTGTCCAACGACGCCCGGGCCATCCAGGTGCTGACCGCCGCCACCGCCGCCGCGCTCGGCCCGCAGGGGATCGCCGAGACACCGCAGAGCATGGGCGGCGAGGACTTCTCCTGGTATCTGGAGTACGTCCCCGGCGCCCTCGCCCGGCTCGGTGTGGGTCGCCCGGGTCCCAACGTCGACCTGCACCGGGCAAGCTTCGACGTGGACGAGCGGGCCATCCCCGCCGGCGTACGCGTCATGGTGCAGACCGCGCTGCGGGCACTGGCGGCGGCGCGCTGACCGGAGCGGTCGGGATCGGGGCCCTCCTGCGCCGACGCAGCACCAGCAGCAGCACCGCCACCGGTACGCCGAATGCCACGAGCCAGGGCAGCAGCGCCCCCAGCACGGTGAGCAGGACGGTCAACGAGGCGACGAACGCCCTCCAGCCGCCCTTGAGCCCGACCAGGAAGCCGGTCTCGGCCTTCTCCTCGGTGGCCTTGGCCGCCGGCCCGACGAGCGTCACGGTGATCGTGGAGAGGGCGGTCAGGTCGGCCAGTCGCCGTTTCTTGGCCTCCAGCGACGCCAGGTCGGCCTCGCGGCGACCCAACTCGTTCTCCAACGACACCAGGTCGGTGATCGAGCTGGCGCGGGCCAGCAACCGGCGGGCGCTCTCCACCCTGGCCCGCTGACTGGTGATGCGTGCGTCGAGGTCGACGATCGCCTCGGTGGCGTCCTCGGTGCTGATCTCCCGGCTCTGCTGGCTGCCGCGCGTCGCGATCTCGTCCACCACGGCTGTGAACTTCTCCGCCGGCACCCGCAACTGCAACTCGGCCACCGCGTCGGCGCCGGCACTGCGCCGCTGGTCACCGCCGACGAAGCCACCGGCGCGGGTGACCAGGGCGCTCACCTCCCGGGCTTCGGCATCCACATCGTCCACCTGCACCCGCATCGAACCGGTGTAGATGATGGCCCGCTGGTCGACCCGCAGGTCCGGAGCGCCGGTGCCGGCCTCCCGGGGTGCCCCGGCCCCGCCCTTCTGCGGGTCCGCGGCGGCCTCGGGCGCTCCCGCCGCGTTGTCCCGCTGGGCGTCGCCGAGCGCCGGGGCGACGGCCGCCTTGTCCGGGGATCCACTGTCGTCGGCCCCGCACCCGGTCAAGACCAGTGCCGCCGCCAGTGCCGTCGCCGCCAGCAGTGTGCCGCGGCGTCGTACCGCCTGTCCGTCCATCCCCGCTCCCATCGTCGTGATCCGGTGTGGCGATAGCTCGGACGCGGCGCACACGTCGGCTGGTTCCGGCAGACTGCGCTGAGGACATCACGATTCGATAATCGAGGAGTCACGATGCGGCTCACCAAGTACGCCCACTCCTGCCTCCGGGTGGAACACGACGGGGGAGTGCTCGTCGTCGACCCCGGCGTGTTCAGCGACTCCGCGACGGCGTTGGACGGTGCGGACGCGGTGCTGATCACCCACGAACACCCCGACCACCTCGACCTGGCCGCGGTGCGCCGGCAACTCGACAGGCAGCCGTTCCCGATCCACGGGCCGGCCTCGCTCGCCGGAGCACTCGGCGACACGGCCGAGACGCTGCGCCCGGTCGCCCCCGGTGAGTCGTTCACCGCAGCCGGGGTCGCCGTCCGCGCGTACGGGGGGCGACACGCGGTGATCCACCCCGACATCCCGGTGATCGACAACCTCGGCTACCTGATCAACGACGTGATCTACCACCCGGGCGACTCCCTGGTGGTGCCCGACGAGACACCCGTCGACACCCTCTTCGCGCCGATCCACGCCCCCTGGTCGAAGTTCTCCGAGGTGGTCGACTTCATCCGCGCGGTCGCGCCCCGGCGCGCGTACGCCCTGCACGACGCGTTGCTCAACGACAACGGGTTGGGCGTGCTCGACCGGCAGTACACCGCGCTGTCCGGCACCGAATACCAGCGGCTGGAGCCCGGCAGCCGGGTGGACGTCTGAGGAGATGCCCGGCCCCTCAGCGGAGCTGGTGCAGCAGCTCTACCGCGTACCACCGGACCGGTTCGTGGCCGCCCGGGACGCCGCCGTGGCCGAGGCCCGCCGTGCCGGCGATCCGGGCACCGCCCGACAGCTGGCCCGACTGCGTCGTCCGACGGTGGCCGCCTGGCTGGTGAACCTGCTCGCCATCCAACGCCCGGAGCTGGTCGCCGACCTGGTCCAGCTCGCCGACGCGCTGCGGACGGCCCAGCGCGAGCTGCGGGGTGCCCGACTGCGGGAGTTGTCCGCGCAGCGCCGGGCGGTGGTCGGTGCCCTGGTCGCCGAGGTCCGCAAGCTCGCGGCGGCGGAGCCGGACGCCCCACCGGCCAGCCGGCTGCCACTGGCCGAGGTGGAGGCGACCCTGAACGCGGCGTTCTCCGACGTCGAGGTCGCCGAGCAGGTGCGGGCCGGCCGCCTGCTCCGGGCGACCAGCTACGCCGGCTTCGGCGAGGTGCCCCGGCCACAGCTGCGGCTGGTCACTGGCGAGGACGAGGAGCCGGCGGAGGAACGCCCGGCCCGTCGGCCGAGTGCCCAGCGGGGGCGTCCCGAGGCGGTGCCCCGCACGGACCGGTCGGCGGAGCGCGCCGAGCAGGCCGAACGGACCGCGCAGCGGGCCGCCCGCGCCGAACGGGCCCGGCAGCGCCGCGCCCTGGATCGGGAGCTGGCCAGAGCCCGGACCGACCAGCAGCGCGCGGAGGCCGAGCTGACCGAGGCAGCCGGGCAGGAGCGGGACGACGCTGCCGTACTCGATGGGATCGAGGCCGAACTGGCCGAGCTGGAGCGGCGGCGGGCGGTCGCCGAGCAGGATCTCAGCCGGGCCAAACTCGCTCGGCGTGCCGCCGAGCGGGCGGTCACCGTGGCGCGGCGGCGTGCGGGTGAGGTGGAGGCGGCGGTCGAGGCGTTGGCCGCCGAAGAGGGGGATGCGGAGGCGGGCGGTGGCGCGGCAGACTGACCATCGATGGACGACGACGAGTGTGCGGGCCACCCCGGGCGGGTGACCCCGGGTCGGGGCCCCGTCGTGGTCGACGGACCGGGCTGCCCGAGAGAGCCGCTCGGATGACACCGGAGCAGGTCGCTGCCGCCAGCAAGCCCGTCGTATTGGACCTGGGCGACGCGTTCACCCGGGACCCGGCCACGTTGCGTCGTGCCCGGCTGCTCGGCATCTCCGGCTGGGCGTTCTACATCAGTGGCCGGGCCGGCGCGCTCGGCGACGTGCGGGCCGAGACGGCCGCCGCCGCTCTCGGGTTCATCGCACCGGACGCGGTCGCCGACGGCTGGGACGCCGCCGCCCGGGTCGTCCCGCCCGTCGAGGTGGCGGCGGCGAGCCTCGCCGAGTGCTGCCGGTGGGGGTCGCAGCAGCTCGATGCCCGGCCCGCCACCGAGCGCCTGGCGGTGCTCGTCGAGCGGGCGGTGGCGGCGGCGGACGCCAGCGGGATGCCGCTCTTCGCCGCGTGGCGGGTCATGCCACTGCCGGATCTCTCCCCGGGTGCCCGGAGTGCCGCCGGGCTGCGGCTGTTGCGGGAACACTTCACCGGTGCCTACCTGCTGGCCGTACGCGCCGCCGGGATGACACCGCTGGAGGCCGTGCTGGCCGGCCCGGAGGGGGAGGCCGGGGCGGTGGCCTGCGGCTGGCCGCCGCCCTACCCGCCGATCGGGCCGTTGGTGCGCCGACGACTCTGGGCGGAGGCGGTGACCAACCGTCTCGTGGCGCCGGCGTTCACGGCTCTCGGCCCGGCGGACGGCGCCGAGCTGGTGGAGTTGCTGCACCGCACCCGGGCCGACCTCGCCGCCGGTGTGTGATTGCCGACCCCGGTCGGGCCCGGCCCCCGGTCCGGCCGGCGGCGGGAGCAGACTGGAGGCGTGCGATACGCGCTGCTACGCCGACGCGGTGCCGGTGGGGCGGGACCGCAGTTCGGTGACGTAGTCGTCCGGGGCGCCCGCCTTCTCGGCGGCGTTCGCGATCTCGGACAGATACCACGAGGTCGGCAGGCCGCCCTCGTACCCGTTGAAGACGTAGATCCACGCGGTCACGTCGCCGTCGAGGGTGGAGACCCGGACGTGCAGCTTGCGGTACGTGCCGGCCGTCACGCCCTCGATCTCGTCGAGCTGGCCGGCGTCGTACGGGTGGATGTCGTAGAGCGCCACGAAGACCCGGTCGCCGGGCGACTCGACGAGGGTGCTGACCGCGCCCTCCCACCCGATCACGTCCGCCCCGGCGAAGGTCAGCCGCCAGCCTTCCAGCCAGCCGGTGCCCACCATGGGCGAATGCGGACAGTAGGCACGCATCCGGGCAGGGTCGAGATTTGAGCCGTAGGCGGCGTGATGACGCACGGCGATGACGATAGCCCGGCGGACGGGTGGGGGAGAATACGACAGTGCGTGTCGAATGCGCTCGGGAGAAGAAAGTCACTGTGAGCATGGACGAAGGGCGAACGCTGTGAGCCAGATCGTGATCATCGGTGGGGGGCCGGCCGGGTACGAGGCGGCCCTGGTCGCCGCCCAACTGGACGCCGATGTCACAGTGGTCGAGGCCGACGGGGCGGGCGGAGCGTGTGTGCTCTCCGACTGCGTACCGTCGAAGACCTTCATCGCCAGCTCCCAGGTGGTCACCGGCTATCGGGACACCGAGGAGTTCGGGGTGCACTCGGACGGCCTGGAGGCGGTCACCGTCGACGCACGGGCCGTGCACGAGCGGGTCAAGCGGTTGGCGCTGGCGCAGTCCGCCGACATCCACGCCAAGCTGCTCAAGGCCGGCGTCACAGTCGTGGCCGGCACCGCGCGGCTCGGCGAGGACGCCCTCGGGCACACCCACCGGGTCGTCGTGACTCCCGCGGACGGCGGCGAGGAATACTCCATCGCGGCGACCACCGTGCTGGTGGCCACCGGCTCCACACCCCGCCAGTTGCCCACCGCCGTCCCGGACGGCGAGCGCATCCTGACCTGGCGTCAGGTGTACGACCTGCCGGAGCTGCCCGAGCACCTGATCGTGGTCGGTTCCGGTGTCACCGGCGCGGAGTTCGCCAGCGCGTACCTGGCGATGGGGGTCCAGGTCACCCTCGTGTCCAGCCGCGACCGGGTGATGCCGCACGAGGACGCCGACGCCGCGTCCGCCATCGAACGCGTCTTCCGCAACCGGGGCATGGAGATCCTCAACAACTCCCGGGCCGACGCGGTCCGGCGCACCGCCGACGGCGTCGAGGTGGAGCTCTCCGACGGCCGCAGGGTCACCGGCTCGCACGCGCTGATCACGGTCGGGTCCATCCCGAACACGGCCAACCTGGGCCTGACCGAGTACGGCGTGGAGCTGGGCCGGGGCGGCTACGTGACTGTCGACCGAGCCTCCCGGACCAACGTGCCCGGCATCTACGCCGCCGGTGACTGCACCGGGGTGCTGCTGCTGGCCAGCGTCGCCGCGATGCAGGGTCGGATCGCCATGTGGCACGCGCTCGGTGAGGCGGTGCGCCCGCTGCGGCTGCGTACCGTCGCCGCGAACGTCTTCACCGACCCGGAGCTGGCCACGGTGGGCGTCTCGCAGGACGAGGTGGACGCGGGCAAGACCCCGGCCCGGCAGGTGATGTTGCCGCTGTCCGGCAACGCCCGGGCGAAGATGGACGACCTCTCCGACGGCTTCGTGAAGTTGTTCTGCCGTCCGGCCAGCGGCCAGGTGATCGGCGGTGTGGTGGTCGCGCCGAAGGCCAGCGAGCTGATCCTGCCCATCACCATGGCCGTGGAGAACAACCTGACGGTCAACGAGCTGGCCCAGACCATCACCATCTATCCAAGTCTCTCCGGCTCCATCACCGAGGCGGCCCGCCAGCTCATGCTGCACGAACTGGAGTGACCCGCCGGGTCTGGGTCATCGCCACCGTGGCCAGCACCGCCACCTCGGTAAGGATGAGCAGGCGTTCGGCCAGGCCGATGAGCATCCGGTCGCCGGGATAGGCGGACCAGATCATGGCCGCTGCCAGGGTCAGGCTGAGCAGGACGAGGGTGCGTAGCGTCCGGGCCGCGGGGGCCAGTTCCGGCCGGCGGGCGAGTAACCAACCGCCGACCGGCAGTGCCAGGAAGGCGACGACCGAGGCGTACCGGTGGACGTACGCGGCGGTGGTCATGGCGGTGCCGGGCTCGTTCGTCGGCACCAGCGCGGCCAGCAGCAGCCCGCCCACCCACCCGCCGAGCAGCAGCTCGGCGGTCCCGGTGAGCGGTCGGGGCGGGCCGGTGCGGCGCAGCCCGTACAGCAGCGCCACCGTGGCGAGTGCCAGCACCACCATGGCGACGTCGATGGCGCCGCCCCGGTCGGAGACCGCGAAGTCGCTGATGGTCAGCGCCCACGGGTCGAGGTCGTCGTTGACTTCGAGGTGACCGATCACGGTGAGCAGCGCCGCCAGGGCGATCCCGCCGAGGGCCAGCAGGCCGGTGCTCCGGGTTCCAGGCATGACTCAGCCTGTCGCCGCGGTCACCCGAGCCGGATCCGGGACGCCCACCGAAATCCTTCCCCGGGACCACCCCTAGATGAATGGGCTCGAAGATCGCAGTGGATGTCCTGCCTGCCAGCTGTGCCGCTCCGACGTACGATCTGGGCTAGGAGGTGGATAGATGGCCGGGTCTGGTGCCCCCCCGGGTTCACGCTACGTGGACCAGCGCCACTTCGTGGTCGCCGAGTCCCTGTCTGGCCTGCACGGCCCGGTCCGCGGGGTGGTGACGCTCGACCGCTGGCTCGACTGGTCCGGTGATAGCAGATACGACCTGGACGACGCCGGCGACCTGCAGCTGATGTACCAGGCGGTGCTGAACCAGGCCGGCTCGGCCGCAGACCTGGCCCGATGGCTACACGGGCCGACTCTGCGCCACCTGTGGCCAAGCTTGTGGCTTCCGGCGCGGCTGCGGGCATTGTGGCAGGCACGGTTTCCGGAACTGACCACGCCGCCGCAGGCGCTGGCCGGATAGGAATGGATGACGTTCATCTCCGCCTGGCGGAGATCGGGTTGCGAGTCGCTGCCCGCTACGGGTTCGCGTTGGCCGGCGGGTACGCGGTTGCCGCCCACGGGATCTTGGATCGGCCCAGCGAGGACGTCGACCTGTTCACGGCGTGGGAGCGACGTGGCGAATTCTCCGCAGCGGTGGATGCTGTCGTGGACGGTTACCAGAACGGCGGATACTCCGTCGAGGTGACGCAGCAGTTCGACACCTTCGCACGGCTCGCGGTTACCGACCCAGCTCTACCTGAACATCCGTACAAGGTCGAACTGGCGGCCAACTGGCGCGCGTTGCCGCCGGTGATGATGGACATCGGGCCGGTGCTGCACGCGGATGACGTCGTCGCGGGGAAGATGTCCGCGCTGTACACGCGTGCTGAACCCCGCGACTTCCTGGACATCGACGCGGCGTTCGTTTCCAGCCGCTACACGCGGACGCGGCTGTGCGAGCTGGCCGAACAATCCGATGCAGGGTTCGACCGAAGGATCCTGGCGGACCTGTTCGGCATGCTGGAACGTTATCCAGACCGCCGTTTCACCGCATACGGTGCCGCCCCGGCTGATATTCACGAGATGCGCAAACGCTTCGCGCAGTGGCGTGACGAACTCACCACTGACCTGACGTAGGCATCGATCACGAGGCGTTCGGGCCGCCACGGTTGGGTTGATCAATCCCTTCGGTGCTCACCAATTTCAACATTTGTTCACGCTGCCGAGCACGGCGGGCAACTCGGTCCGGATGATCCCAGGACGACGGATCTAGCGCGCGGGCTTTTGCCTGGACATCCCGCCAACCAGCTCCGCTGAACATCGTTGTGGCTCCTGACCCAAGAAGTTTGTGGCTTAGGTTCTGTGTCAAAGCCCCTGGCCGGTCGTCGTCTGGACTCCGCCTCGGCTCGACCGAGGACTTTGACGCAGACCCTAGTCGAGCGGTATGTCGGTTCCGGGGGCGGCGGCGCGGGCGTGGCGGGCGCTGAGCAGGGTCATCGCCCATCCCGCCGCGGCGAACCCGACGGCGGCGGCGCAGGCGATGATGGCCAGCCGCCACGCCGACTCGGTGAGCGCGGTGCCGCCGAGGTGCCCGACCAGGGCGCCGTAGGTGGCCCAGCCCAGCGCGGCGACCGCCTCGTAGAGCACGAACAGCCGGTACGGGTAGCGGCTGCGGCCCGCCGAGAAGCAGGCTGCCATCCGGCCACCGGGCACGAACCGGCAGAGCAGGATGACCATCGGCCCGGGTTGGCGCAGCCCCCTGGTGACCCGACTGGCCACCCGACGGGCCCGGCTCAGCTCGGCGTGCCGGGGTGCCCGCCGGTCCGGTGCGTTGCGTCCGAGCAGGTAGCAGGCCAGGTCGCCGGCGAAGACGCCGAGTGCGCCGACGGCGATGGTGACCGGCAGGTTGAGCCCGCCGTAGACGGTGAGCGCACCACTGGTGATCATGACGATCTGGGTGGGGATCACCGGGACGAAGGCGTCCGCGATCAGCAGGGCGAGCAGCACCAGGTACGCCCACGTCGGCGATGCGACGTCAGTCAGTAGTTCGGGCACGCCTGCCACCTCGCCGAATGCGGCCGATTGGGTGCCCTGAGCCTGACGGCGTGTCCGGCGTCACGGTGGACAGGCCCGGCCCGTCGTGACGGTCGACACGACAGGACCCACCCGGATACAACGAGGCGAACCAGTCTCGGGTGACGGGTCCGTTGCTCGTCCCACCTGTCCCGGACCGGTCGGCGAATCGGCGTACGTCGGCGTACCTTTGACGGGCGCGGCCCACGCCCGTCGGGTCCCCCGTTCCTGACGAATCGGGCCGCGAGGGCCGCCGGCGGGTCCCGCGCCGGCGGCCCACCTCCTCCCTCGCCGCCGCGAATCCGGGTGCGCCCCCGGTCCTCCGGCGAGTACGGTCGCCGTATGCGCAGTGCGGTAGTGGTGACCACGACGCCGGGAATCCCCGGCGTGCCGCTCTGACGTAACCACAGTCGACCAGGCCCCGGGGCGATCCGCCCCGGAGGGCCGCGCGCCGAACGGAGCCCAGGTCGCCTCCGGGTCGTACCCGATCCAGGAGCCCGACATGATCGACCACCGCAGGCTCGGCCGCGAGCTGGACCTCTTCGTCTCCGATCCGCTGGCCGGCGCCGGCCTGCCGATCTGGCTGCCGGCCGGCGCCGCCGCCCGGCACGCCGTCGAGGAGTACCTCCGGGAGTTGGAACGCCGCTCCGGCCACCAGCACGTCTACTCGCCCCCGCTGGGCAAACGCGAACTGTTCGAACTCTCCGGGCACCTCGGCTACTTCGCCGACGACATGTTCCCGCCGATGCGGCTCAGCGCGGACGACGAGTTCGTGCTCCGGCCGGCGCTCTGCCCACACCACGCCCTGGTCTTCCGCGCCCGGGGTCGCTCCTATCGCGAGCTGCCGCTGCGGATCGCGGAGTTGGGTGGGATGTACCGCTCGGAGCGTTCCGGGGTGCTCGGCGGGCTGTCCCGGGTGCGGGCCATCTCGCTCAACGACGCGCACACCTTCTGCGCCCCCGAGCAGGTGGGCGGGGAGGTCGTCGAGATCCTCCGACTGATCCGCGCCGCGCACGCCGCGCTCGGCGTCCGCCCGGCCGGCTTCCGGCTGTCGCTGCGCGGGCCGGGCGAGAAGTACGTCGGCGACGACGCGCAGTGGGCCCTGGCGGAGGACCTGCTCCGCGGCGCGCTGGCCGGGGTGGAGTACGTCGAGGCGCCGGGGGAGGCGGCCTTCTACGGTCCGAAGATCGACATTCAGATCGTCGACGCCGCCGGCCGGGAGTCGACCATCTCCACCATCCAACTGGACTTCGACAAGCCGGAACGGTTCGACCTGTCGTACACCGACTCGGACGGCAGCCGGCGCCGACCGGTCATGGTGCACCGCAGCCTGGTCGGCAGCATGGAGCGGCTTTTCGCGTACCTCATCGAGGTGCACGAGGGCGCCTTCCCGGCCTGGTACGCGCCGGTCCAACTGGTGCTGCTGCCGGTCGACGACCGGCAGGCCGACGCGGCGGCCGACCTGGCCCGGAGGGCCGTCGACGCCGGCCTGCGGGTCGAGGTGGACGTCGCCGGCTCGCTGGGCGCCCGGATCCGGGACGCGGCCCGCCGCCGCGTCCCGTACCTCGGGGTGTTGGGTGCCCGGGAAGCGGCCGACGGGCGCCTCGCGCTGCGCCTGCGTGGCGGTCGGACCCTGGATCCGATGCCCGTGGACGCGGCGCTCGCCCTGATCGGCGGGCAGGTCGCCGCGCGCGCCGCCGAGCTGCTGCCGGTCGGCTGACCCACCCACCGAGCTGGGGTGGGTCGCCGTCGGTCGCGTGGCGCGCACGGCGACCCGCCTCAGACCGCTGCGGGCTGGGCGGCCGGATCGGCCGCTTCCTCGTCGGCCACGGCACCGGTGAACTGGGAACGGTAGAGCCGGTGGTACGCGCCATGGGTGGCGAGCAACTGCTCGTGGGTGCCCTGCTCGACGATCCGACCGTCCTCCATCATCAGGATCAGGTCGGCGTCGCGGATGGTGGAGAGCCGGTGCGCGATGACGAAGCTGGTCCGGTCCGAACGCAGCGCGGCCATCGCCCGTTGCAGCAGCACCTCGGTGCGGGTGTCCACCGAGCTGGTCGCCTCGTCCAGGATCAGCAGCGACGGCTCGGCGAGGAACGCGCGGGCGATGGTGATGAGCTGCTTCTCACCGGCGCTGACGTTGCTGCCCTCCTCGTCGATGACCGTGTCGTAGCCGTCCGGCAGGCTGCGCACGAACCGGTCCACGAAGGTCGCCCGGGCCGCGGCGAGGATCTCCTCCTCGGTCGCGTCCGGCCGCCCGTAGGCGATGTTGTCGCGGATGGTGCCGCCGAAGAGCCAGGTGTCCTGGAGCACCATGCCGATCCGGCCGCGCAGGTCGTCGCGGCGCATCGTGGTGATGTCCACCCCGTCGAGCGTGATCCGGCCGGCGTCCAGCTCGTAGAACCGCATGACCAGGTTGACCAGGGTCGTCTTGCCGGCGCCGGTCGGCCCGACGATCGCCACCGTGTGCCCCGGCTCGGCGACCAGCGACAGGTCGTCGATCAGCGGCTTGTCCGGCTCGTAGCGGAAGGAGACGTGCTCGAACTCGACCCGCCCGTGCGGGTCGATGACCCGGGCCGGCTGGACCGGGTCGGGGGTCTGCTCGTCGGCGTCGAGCACCGCGAACACCCGCTCGGCCGACGCCACCCCGGACTGGAGCAGGTTGGCCATCGAGGCGAGCTGGGTGAGCGGCTGGGTGAACTGGCGGGAGTACTGGATGAACGCCTGCACGTCACCCAGGCTCATCGCGCCGGAGGCGACCCGCAGCCCGCCGACCACGGCGATCGCCACGTAGCTCAGGTTTCCGATGAACATCATCGACGGCATGATGATCCCGGAGATGAACTGCGCCCCGAAGCTCGCCCGGAACAACTCCTCGTTCTTCGCGTGGAACGCGGCCTCCACCTCACGCTGCCGGCCGAAGACCTTCACCAGCTCATGACCGGTGTACGCCTCCTCGATCTGGCCGTTCAACTCACCGGTGTGGGTCCACTGGGCGATGAACTGCTTCTGCGAGCGCTTGGCGATGCGCTGGGTGACGAGCACCGACAGCGGTACGGCGACCAGGGCCACCAGGGCCAGCAGCGGTGAGATCCAGAACATCGCGGCCAGCACGCCGACGACGGTCAGCAGCGACGTGAGCAGCTGGCTCAGCGTCTGCTGGAGGCTTGTCGAGATGTTGTCGATGTCGTTGGTGACCCGGCTGAGCAGCTCGCCGCGCGGCTGCCGGTCGAAGTACGGCAGCGGCAGCCGGTTGAGCTTCTCCTCCACCTCGGCGCGCAGCCGCAGCACGGTGCGCTGGACCACCCCGTTGAGCAGCCAGCCCTGCCACCAGGACAGCACGCTCGCGGCCAGGTAGAGCCCGAGCGCCAGCAGCAGCACCCGACCCAGGGCGGTGAAGTCGATGCCCACACCGGGCACCACGTCCATCCGGGCCAGCATGTCGGCGAAGCTGTCGTTGCCGCTGGCCCGCGCCGCGGCGACGGCCTGCTCGGCGGTGGTGCCGGCGGGCAGGTCCCGGCCGATCACCCCCGTGAAGATCAGGTCGGTGGCGTGGCCGAGGATCATCGGCCCGGCCACGCTGAACCCGACGCTGACCACGGCCAACGTGATGATCGCGGCCAGGTGCAGCCGGTGCGGGCGTAGCCGGCCGAGCAGCCGTCGGGCGGACGGCCCGAAGTTCATCGACTTCTCGGCGGGCATCCCGGCGCTCATCCACGGTGGGCCACCGCCCGGACGGCCGGGCGGCAGCCGCTTCGGCGTCGCCCCGCCACCGCCGGCCTGCGGTGCGGCTCCGTCGCCTCCCGGCGTCCGTCCGTCGGCGGCCGGCTTCTGACTGGGTACGGCCGCGCCGCGCGGCTCGTCGCGCTCGCTCATGCCGCCACCTCCGTGGTCTGCTGGGACGCCACGATCTCGGCGTACGTCGGGCAGGTCTCCAACAGGTCCGCGTGTCGTCCCACTCCGACGACCCCTCCGTTCTCCAGAACGATGATCTGGTCGGCGTCGATGATCGTGGAGACCCGCTGGGCCACGATGATCACCGCGGACTGCGCGGTGACCGGCCGCAGTGCCGCGCGCAGCCGCGCGTCGGTGCCCAGGTCGAGCGCCGAGAACGAGTCGTCGAAGAGGTAGATCTCCGGCTGCCGCACCAACGCCCGCGCGATCGCCAGGCGCTGCCGCTGCCCCCCGGAGACGGTGGTGCCGCCCTGCGCGACAGGTGCCTCCAGGCCGCCGGGCATCTGGGCCACGAAGTCCCGGGCCTGGGCGATCTCCAGCGCCGCCCACAGCTCCTCGTCGGTGGCGTCCGGGTTGCCGTAGCGCAGGTTGCTGGCGACCGTCCCGGTGAACAGGTACGGCCGCTGCGGCACCAGGCCGATCCGCCGCCACAGCTCGTCGGGCACCAGCTCGCGCACGTCCACCCCGTCGACGAGCACCGCGCCGGCGGTGACGTCGACCAGCCGGGGAATCAGCGACAGCAGTGTCGTCTTGCCGGCGCCGGTGCTGCCGATGATCGCCGTGGTGGTGCCCGGGGTGGCCCGGAAGGAAATGTCCCGCAGCACCGGCTCGACCGCGCCCGGGTACTGGAAGCGCACCCCGCGCAGCTCCAACTCGGCCCGGGTGGCCAGCTCGCTGACCGGTGCGGCGGCCGGGACCACCGAGGAGTCGGTGTCCAGCACCTCGACGATCCGCTCGGCGCAGACCGCGGCCCGGGGCACCATCATCAGCATGAAGGTGGCCATCATCACGGCCATCAGGATCTGCATCAGGTATTGCAGGAACGCGGTGAGCGCGCCGATCTCGATCGCGTTGGCGTCCACCCGCTGCGCGCCGAACCAGAGCACCGCCACGCTGGAGACGTTCAGCACCAGCATGACCACCGGGAAGATCAGCGCCAGCAACCGGCCGGTGCGCAGCGCGGTGGCGGTCAGGTCGGCGTTGGCCACGCCGAAGCGGTCCGTCTCGTACGGCTCGCGGACGAACGCGCGGACCACCCGGATGCCGGTGATCTGCTCGCGCAGCACCCGGTTGACCGTGTCGATGCGGGTCTGCATCAGCCGGAAGCCCGGCACCATCCGACGGATGATCGCGCCGAGCGTGATGGCCAGGACCGGCACGCTGACCAGCATCAGCCAGGAGAGCCCGAGATCCTCGCGCAGCGCCATCACCACGCCGCCGACGCTCATGATCGGCGCGGCGACCAGCATGGTGCAGCTCATCAGGACGAGCATCTGCACCTGTTGCACGTCGTTGGTGTTGCGGGTGATCAGCGACGGCGCCCCGAACCGGGCCACCTCGCGGGCGGAGAAGCGGTTGACGTGCCCGAACAGCGTGGCCCGGACGTCTCGGCCGAAGCCCATCGCGACCCGCGCGCCCAGGTAGACCGCGGCGATCGAACAGACGATCTGGACCAGGCTGACCAGCAGCATCCACCCGCCGGTGTGCACGATGTAGTCGGTGTCGCCCCGGGCCACGCCCTTGTCGATGATGTCGGCGTTGAGGCTGGGCAGGTAGAGCGAGGCCATGGTGCCCACGAACTGGAGCAGCACCACAGCCAGCAGCGGTCGTTGGTAGGTGCGCAGTTGGTTGCGCAACAGTCGGATCAGCACGCCGGGTCCTTCTGCTCGGTAGGGCGGCCGGTCATCCGCGGGTCGTCCCCGCTGCCGATGACCTCCAGCAGGAACTCCCGGATCACCTGGGCCTTCACCGGGTCGGCGTCGACCGAGGTGATGGGGCGCCCGGAGTGGATCTGGGCCGTGAGTGCCGCCACCCGGTCCCGACCGGCGGGGGTGATCGCGAGTCGGATGCTGCGGCGGTCACTGTCGTCGCGCTGCCGCTCGACCAGACCGTCGCGCTCGAGCGTGTCGACGATGCCGGTCAGGGTCGCCGGGCGGACGAAACCCATCTCGGCGACCGCCCGGTGCGGCAGCTCGCCGTGTCGGGCGAGCGTCATCAGGGTCACCATGCCGGCATGGGTGAGGCCGTGCTCCTCGGCGAGATAGCGGTTCCACCGCTGTTCGACGAGGTGCCCGGCCACCAGCAACAGCCGGCCGAGTGGCACGTCCTGGAGGGTCACGATTTCCACAGGCAGCAGATTAGCTCCCTGATAGTCAGGTGCCAAACGATATAACCGCGGCAGTGGCCACGAACACGATCTGCAGGACGGTGCACGGCCCGAACGGGGTGACCGGACGTCCGCCCCCGCCCGCCCCCACCCCGCCTCCGACCCTTCCCCTCCCGCCCCGCCTCCCACCCTTCCCTCGGTTGATCATGAGGTTGTTGCCACGACACGCCGATGCGGAAGGCAATAACTCCATGATCAACGGGGGTGGGGTGGGGTATTACCAGCTGGTGGGTAGGGGCATTCCTTCGGTGAAGCCGGCTGCGCTCTGGACGCCCACGATCGCCTGTTCGTGGAACTGCGTCAGGTTTCGTGCGCCGGCGTAGGTGAAGGCGCTGCGTACCCCGGCGATGATCTCGTCGATCAGGTCCTCGACGCCGGGTCGGGCCGGGTCCAGGTACATCCGGGCCGAGGAGATGCCCTCCTCGAACACCGCCTTGCGGGCCCGGTCGTACGGGCTGTCGTCGGCCGTCCGGGCGCTGACCGCCCGAGCCGAGGCCATCCCGAAGCTCTCCTTGTACCGCCGGCCGTCCGCGTCGGCGTACAGGTCACCGGGGGACTCGTAGGTGCCGGCGAACCACGAGCCGATCATCACGTTCGACGCGCCGGCGGCGAGCGCCAGCGCCACGTCGCGGGGGTGCCGCACCCCACCGTCGGCCCAGACGTGCCGGCCCAGTTGGCGGGCCGCGGTCGCGCAGTCGAGGACGGCGGAGAACTGCGGCCGACCCACGCCTGTCATCATCCGGGTGGTGCACATCGCGCCCGGCCCGACGCCGACCTTGATGATGTCCGCACCTGCCTCGACCAGGTCGCGTACCCCCTCTGCGGTGACCACGTTGCCGGCCGCCACGGGCACCCCCGGGTCCAGCTTGCGGACCGCCTGGAGCGCGGAGAGCATCCGCGCCTGGTGGCCGTGCGCGGTGTCCACGACGAGCGTGTCCACCCCCGCCTCCAACAGGGCGGCGGCCTTGCCTGTCACGTCACCGTTGATCCCGACGGCCGCGGCGATGCGCAGCCGGCCCCGGTCGTCCACGGCCGGCGTGTAGAGGGTGGCGCGCAGCGCGCCCTGGCGGGTCAGCACCCCGACCAGCCGGCCGTCGTCGTCCACCACCGGAGCGAGCCGGCGACGGCCCGCGGAGAGCAGGTCGAAGCCGGTACGCGGGTCCGCGTCCGCCGGGACGGTGTGCAACTCGGTGGACATCACGTGCCGCAGCTGGGCGAACCGGTCCACGCCCGTGGTGTCCGCCTCGGTGACCACGCCCATCGGCCGGCCGGCGTCGTCGACCACGATCACCGCCGCGTGCGAGCGCTTGGGCAGCAGGTGGATGGCGTCACCCACGGTCTCGGTCGGGCCCAGGGTGATCGGCGTGTCGTAGACCAGGTGCCGCTGCTTGACCCAGGCGACGACTGTCGCCACCACCTCGATCGGGATGTCCTGCGGGATCACCGCGATCGCGCCGCGCCGGGCCACCGTTTCGGCCATCCGCCGGCCGGCGACCGCCGTCATGTTGGACACCACGAGCGGGATGGTGGTGCCGGTGCCGTCACCGGTGGACAGGTCGACGTCGAGCCGGGAACCCAGGTCGGAACGGGCCGGCGCCATGAAGACGTCGGTATAGGTCAGATCGTGCGCGGGGGCCGCGCCGTGAAGGAACCGCACCCGACCATCATTCCCGCTCCCGGCCGCCGCTGCCGGGTGCGGTGCCGCAAACCACTCCCACCGCGCCCAGCTCTTCGGAAGGGCCCGTCAGGCGATGGTGCAGATGGGGGCACCGGCGGTGAGCACCGCGCCGACCTCGGCGGTGAGCCCGCTGACCGTGCCCGCCTTGTGGGCGTGCAGCGGCTGCTCCATCTTCATCGCCTCCAGCACCACCACCAGGTCACCCTCGGCCACGGTGTCGCCGTCCGCTACCGCGATCTTGACGATGGTGCCCTGCATGGGCGAGGTGAGCGCATCACCGCTGACCGGCGCGCCCGCCTTGGCCGCGCCGCCGCGCCGAGCCGGCTTACGGGTGGCGGGTGCCGCGGTGGTCGTACTCCCGCCGAAGCCGGCGGGGAGGCTGACCTCCAGGCGCTTGCCGCCCACCTCGACCACGACGGTCTCGCGTTCGGCCGGCGCTTCGGCGGCGCCGGCGGTGGCGGCGAACGGCGGCACGGTGTTGTGGAACTCCGTCTCGATCCAGCGGGTGTGCACGGTGAACGGTTCGGCGGTGAACGCCTCGTCCCGCACGACCAGCCGGTGGAACGGCAGCGCGGTCGCCATCCCGTCGACGATCATCTCGTCCAGGGCCCGGCGGGCGCGCTCCAGTGCCTCGGCCCGCGTCTCACCGGTGATGATCAGCTTGGCCAGCAGTGAGTCGAAGTTGCCGCCGATCACGTCGCCGGCCGAGATGCCGGTGTCCACCCGCACACCCGGGCCGGTGGGCAGGCGCAGCGCGGTGACCGTCCCCGGGGCGGGCAGGAAGTTGCGGCCCGGGTCCTCGCCGTTGATCCGGAACTCGATCGAGTGCCCGCGCGGAGTCGGGTCCTCGGTGCTCCGCAGCTTCGCGCCGTCGGCGATCCGGAACTGCTCGCGCACCAGGTCGATGCCGGCGGTCTCCTCGGTGACCGGGTGCTCGACCTGGAGTCGGGTGTTGACCTCCAGGAAGGAGATGGTGCCGTCCTTGCCGACCAGGTATTCGACGGTGCCGGCGCCGTGGTAGCCGGCCTCGCGGCAGATCGCCTTGGCGCTGTCGTGGATCTGGGCCCGCTGGGCGTCGGTGAGGAACGGCGCGGGTGCCTCCTCCACGAGCTTCTGGTGTCGACGCTGCAACGAGCAGTCCCGGGTGCCCACCACGATCACGTTGCCGTGCTGGTCGGCGAGGACCTGCGCCTCGACGTGACGAGGCTGGTCCAGGTAACGCTCGACGAAGCACTCGCCCCGGCCGAACGCGGCGACCGCCTCCCGGGTGGCCGACTCGAAGAGTTGCGGGATCTCCTCCATCGTCCGGGCCACCTTGAGGCCACGCCCGCCGCCGCCGAAGGCGGCCTTGATGGCGACCGGCAGGCCGTGGTCGACGGCGAACGCCATCACCTCGTCCGGGCTGGCCACCGGGTCGGGGGTGCCGGGCACCAGCGGTGCGCCGGCGCGCTGCGCGATGTGCCGGGCGGTGACCTTGTCGCCCAGGTCGCGGATCGCCTGCGGCGTCGGCCCGATCCAGGTCAGCCCCGCGTCGATGACCGCCTGGGCGAAGTCGGCGTTCTCACTGAGAAAGCCATAACCCGGGTGTACGGCGTCCGCGTCGGCGCGGGCGGCCACGTCGAGCAGCTTGTCGATGCGCAGGTAGGTCTCGGTCGCGCTGTCCCCGCCGAGCGCGTACGCCTCGTCCGCGAGGGTGGCGTGCAGGGCCTCACGGTCGGAGTCCGCGTACACCGCGACGCTGCCCAGGCCGGCGTCGCGGCACGCTCGGATCACCCGGACGGCGATCTCGCCGCGGTTGGCGATGAGTACCTTGCGCACCTTCGTAGCTCCTCACCGGGCAGGTTACTGACGGGGAGTGTATCGGCCACCCTGGTGACCCTAACGATCGCTCAGTGTGGAATGCGGCACTCACCATAGTCAAATTTGGCTATTACGCTTGCCGGGTGTCTGCGACTCGAATGATGATCCTCGGTCTGGTGCGGTGGATGCAGCCCGTGCACGGCTACGACGTGCGCCGCGAGCTGTTGAGCTGGAGCGCGGACAAGTGGGCGAACGTGCAGCCCGGTTCGATCTACCACGCCCTGCGCAAGCTCACCGAGGAGGGGCTGCTCCGCGCCGTCGCCACCGAGCAGGTCGGCGCCCGTCCGGCCCGCACCACCTACGAGGTGACCGCCAAGGGGGAGGACGAGTTCGAGACGATGCTGCGCAACCTCTGGTGGAACCTCGTCGAGCCATCGGATCCCTTCGCGGTGGCCTTCTCCTTCCTACCGGCCATGCCGCGTGCCGAGGCCGCCGCCGCCCTGCGCAATCGGGCCAATCTGCTGCGAGCCGGCGTCGAGTCGATGCGGGCCTCCCTCGAGTCGGACTGGGTGCGTAACCGCAAGCCGGTGCACGTGGGCTGGATGTTCGAGCTGTGGGCGGTGCGGGCGGAGGCGGAGATGGGGTGGTGCGAGCGGATCGCGGAGCGGATCGACTCCGGCGTGTCGTACCTGCCCGCTGAACTGGAGAACGTCGAGGGTTGGTCGGGGTGGAAGGGGCGCCCGGAGTCAACGCCGCCGACACAAGCGGAATAATCAACGTTGACTACAAGAGCTATATCGCGTTAGCCTGCTGGCGGCACAGCGGGGGAGTGCGCCGTCCGGCGTTCGTCCCACTCGACGGCCGGCCCGCGGCCGGCCCGAACGACACTCGACGGCCGGCCCCGCCGGCCCGAACGACCAGGAGCAGAAATGATCGAGACCAGGGGGCTGCGGAAGTCGTTCCGCTCCCGCGCGGGTCGAGAGACAAAGACGGTGGACGCCGTGCGCGGCGTCAACCTCGAGGTCGCCGAAGGCGAGATCTTCGGCTTCCTCGGCCCGAACGGCGCTGGCAAGACCACCACGCTGCGGATGCTCGCCACGCTCATCGAGCCGGACGGCGGTGACGCCACCATCGCCGGTGCCGACCTGCGCAAGGACCCAGCCGAGGTGCGCCGGCGCATCGGCTACGTCCCGCAGGGCGGCAGCACCTGGGACGAGTCCACCGCCCGCGACGAGCTGGTGCTGCACGCCCGCATGTATGGCATCAGCAAGGCCGACGCGCAGCAGCGCGCGGTCCGCGCACTGGACGCCTTCCAGCTCACCGAGTACGCGGACCGCAAGTGCAAGACCTACTCCGGAGGTCAGCGCCGACGGGTCGAGATCGCGCTCGGCATCATCCACGAGCCGAAGATCGTCTTCCTGGACGAGCCGACCACCGGCCTCGACCCGCAGAGCCGCGCCCACATGTGGGACGAGATCCGGCGGCTCCGCAACGACGGGATGACCGTCTTCATCACCACGCACTACCTGGACGAGGCCGACGCGCTCTGCGACCGGATCGCGATCATGGACAACGGCGAGGTGGTGGCCGAGGGCACGCCGGCCGAGCTCAAGCGCGAGATCTCCGGCGACGTGGTGCTCGTCGGCCTCGACCTGGCCGCAACCCCGCAGGCCACCCAGGTGCTCGACGGCGAGCCCTACGTCAACAAGCTGGAGGCCATCGACGAGGGCGGCCTGCGCCTCTACGTCGACGAGGGCGCCACCGCCATCCCGCAGGTGCTGCGCAGGCTCGATCAGGCCGGGCTGGAGCTGCGCTCGATCGAGCTGCACCGACCCAGCCTGGACGACGTCTTCCTCACCAAGACCGGCCGCTCGCTGCGCGAGTCCTGACCACCGCTCGCTGCGCGAGTCCTGACCACCCGGAGACCACTCATGAAATTCGCCCGTGACACCTGGCTGATCTTCCAGCGCCAGACGCAACTCCTGCTGCGCAACCCGGTCTGGGTCTTCGTCGGCGTGTTCCAGCCGGTCATGTACCTGTTGCTCTTCGCCCCGCTGCTCAAGCCGGCACTGAACGCGCCCACCCAGGCCGCCGCCTACAAGATCTTCGTACCCGGCCTGCTGGTGCTGCTGGCGATCTTCGGCGGACTGTTCCAGGGTTTCGGCCTGATCGCCGAACTGCGCGCCGGCGTCATCGAACGCTCCCGGGTCACCCCGATCAGCCGGCTCGCCCTGCTGCTCGGTCGCTCGCTGCGTGACGTCGTGTCGCTCGTCGTGCAGGCGATCATCATCACCCTGCTGGCGCTCCTGTTCGACCTGCGGGTGTTCATCGGGGACCTGCTGCTGGCGTACCTGATGCTCGCCCTGATCGCCCTCATGACCTCGGCCGTCTCCTACGGCGTCGCTCTCAAGGTCAAGAGCGAGGACGCGCTGGCCCCCCTGATGAACACGGTGGCGCAGCCGGTGCTGCTGCTGTCCGGCATCCTGCTACCGCTCACCTTCGCCCCCGGCTGGTTGCAGGGCATCGCCAACTGGAACCCGTTCTCCTGGGCGGTCGACGGCACCCGGGCGCTGTTCGCCGGTGACCTGGCCAGCGACAAGGTCTGGCAGGGCCTCAGCATCACCGCGGTGCTCGCCGCGCTGGGCGTCTACTGGGCCGCCCGCCAGTTCGCCCGCAGCGTCCGCTGACCCGACAGTCCCGGCGTGCGGCGCCTGGTCCCGGCGTGCGCCTGGTCCCGGCCGTGTGGCGCCTGGTCCTGGCGTGCGGCGCCTGGTCCCGGCGTGATCGACTCGCTTTCCTGAAAGTCGCGGTGTCCTGCCGCCTGGGATGCCGCGACTTTCAGGAACCCGAGTGGATCAGAACGTCCGGCGGGCGTTTCCGGTCAACGCACCCGGGCGAGGGTGAGGCCGTCCGCGATCGGCAGCATCACCGGGTCCACCCGTACGTCGGCCAACACCTCATCATTGAAGGCGGCGATCGCCCGGTCGCCCTCGTTCTCCGGCGCCACGATCCGTCCGCCGCGCAGGACGTTGTCGACAGCGATCACTCCACCGGGCCGCATCCGCGGCACCAACTCGGCCCAGTAGATCGGATAACCGGTCTTGTCGGCGTCGATGAACGCAAAGTCCAGGTAGCGCTCGTGCGGCAACTCCCGCAACGTCTCCCCGGCCGGGCCGATGCGCAGCTCGATCCGGTCCTGCACGCCGGCCCGCTCCCAGTAGCGCCGGGCGATGCCGGTGAACTCCTCCGAGATGTCGAAGCAGGTCAGCCGCCCACCCTCGGGCAACCCGCGGGCGATCGCCAGCGACGAGAGCCCGGTGAACGTGCCGATCTCGACGGCCTGCCGTACGTCGAGCAGCCGCGTCAGGAACGTCAGAAAGGCGGCCTGCTCCGGTGCCACCTGCATGGTGGCGTGCTCCGGCAGCACCGACCGGGTCTCCTCGGCCAGGTCCAAAATGATCTCGTCGGGCGGGGAGCCGTGCGAGACCAGGTACTCGTGCAGTTCGTCGGTGAGCGGGATCGATTTCGTGGTCATGACCGGACGTTACCGAGTGGCTCGACCGATTGGCCGCCCGGCGCGACCTTCGTCCACAGGTCGGTGATCCGCAGATCCAGCTCGGCGAGGAGGCGGCGCAACAGCGGCATCGACAACCCGACCACCGTCCCCGGGTCACCCTCGATCCGCTCCACGAACGGCCCGCCCAACCCGTCGATGGTGAACGCGCCGGCCACCGCCAGCGGCTCGCCGCTGGCCACGTACGCGGCGATCTCGTCGTCGCTGATATCGGCGAAGTGGACAGTGGTCGAGGCGACCGCCTCCGCGCGCCGCCCAGCGGCAACGTCGATCAGGCAGTGCCCACTGTGCAGGACGCCGCTGCGCCCCCGCATCCGCAGCCAACGCCCGGTGGCATCCGCCGGGTCCGCTGGCTTGCCGAGGATCTCCCCGTCGAACGCGAGCACGGAGTCACACCCGATCACCAGCGTCCGCTGGTCGGCGCCAGGGCTCAGCCGGGTCAACACCGCCTGCGCCTTGAGCCGCGCCAACTCCAGGCACAACTCTTCGGCCCGCTCGGCCATCACCAACGACTCGTCCACCCCGCTGACCAGCACATCTGGCTCAATCCCAGCAGCTTGGAGCAACTTGCGACGGGCGGGGCTCGCCGAGGCGAGCACAAGGCGGAGCGGCAGGGTCTCAGACACCCACCCGACGTTACCGGCTAGCCCTCACCGAGACCGACACCCCGCCAGTGCAGGCTGCCAGGCGAGCCGGCTGCTCGGTGGCTCGGTGTTCGGCTGGCCCGGGTGGCCAGCCGTCCTTGATCCACTCGCCTTTCAGGAAACCGCGGTTTCCGGGGCGAGGGGATACCGCGGTTTCCTGAAAGGCGAGTGGATCACCGCCCTTGCCGCCCCTGCCCAATACGAGGATCAACGCGATGTCGGCGATGTCGGGGTGTCCCGCTGCCAGGACACCCCGACATCAAGGAACCCGAGTCGATCACCGCTTAGTTGATCGATCAGCGACTGATTCTGGGCGGCGGATCATCACCGCGCTGGCGCCGCCGCGCTATCACTGCCCACCCAGCCCCGACGGCCACGATCACCCCAAGGGTGGCCAGGCCGCGCGCGGTCGCTCCATCGCTCTCGTCACTCTGCCGAGCACTAGCCGTCGTGGTCGGGCCAGATCCGGCCGGAGCGCTAACCGACTCAAGCCCCAGTGGCGGTACGTCTGCCGTCAGCGCCGCCACAAGATCGATCACCCCGTAGCCGTATTCGTCGTCGCGCCCTGGAGGACCCTTGTCGACGGCGGTAGCCGTAAGCCGGTGCGCCACCTCCCGGGCGGGCAGGTACGGGTACTTAGACCTGATCAGCGCAGCCGCACCCGCCACGATCGCCGTCGCGCTCGACGTGCCAGTCCCCCTCGAGTACTTTCCGCCGTAGCTGGTGCTATAGATGTCGACCGCAGGAGCGACCACATCGATCTTCGGCCCGGTGACCGAGATGGCAGCGTGTTGTCCGGCGCGATCGACGCCCCCAACCGCGATAACACCCTCTTCGCTGGCCGGATAGCCGACGCTTTGATCTCGGGGGAGATTACCGACACCGGCCACGATGACGATATCTGCGTCGAGGGCACCGCGGATAGATTCACGTAGTCTCGAGCTGCTTCCGCCGACAGACGAGATACTTATTATGTCTGCACCGTTCGCGATAGCATAATTGATGCCCTGCGCTAAGTCGTCAGGCTGGCCGTCCTCGTTTGGCGGTGAATCGAAGATCGGGAGTATCTTCGACTCTGGTGCTATGCCGAGAGCTCCAGATCTTGCGCCTTGACCGTGAGCCGCAATAAGTCCAGCCATTGATGTTCCGTGACTGTCTAAATCTCTCGTGCCGTCACCGTTTCCGCCAGGGATTACGTCCGTTCCTGGAAGGAGGTTATTGCGGAGGTCGGGATGAGGGTCTACCCCCGTATCTGGGACTGCGACCACGACTCCGCTGCCGCGACTCATGCCTTGAGCCTCAGGTATTTTCAAGTATTCGAGGTGCCATTGCTCCCGCCGAATTAGAGCAGCGGCACCTGCAGTGGGGCTTGCGGGTGCAGGCGCTACTACTGGCGCTGCCATCGCCAGTAGAGCGTAAAGTGCCGTAAGGGGTCCGCTGAGTCCCATGCTCAACGATTGAAGCCGATGGCCGGTCCAGGATCGATTGGGCCTTGCTCGTTTCCAGGACGGAGGACTGGGTTCACCCCTTGATCTGTCTCCCACGGATTATCCGGATCCCAGCGATGGGTAGAGTCCGCGTCGAGTTGCGGGCGCTGGCGCCCGGGTGGCAGCCCAATTCCTGGGTTGCCACCCAGCGAAGGTGCACCGCCGATCGGAGCAGGACCGCCGTGGGAGGAGGTGAATGTTCGACCGCTGCCAGGGCGAGACCCAGCGCCTCCGGTTGGCCCGGTGCCGGCACCGCCGCCTCCGATCACTCCGCCAATTGGGTTGACCTTGCGGGGCTGAGCCGTGTTCGGTCCTAGTGGGGTAACGCCCCCGGTGGGCATGCCGCCGATAACTCCACTCGGCGGACTTGAGCGAACTGGCGGTGTCGGAGGCGGGGCTTGAGGCCTACTGAGACTGGCGGCAGGCGTATGTCCGCCCGAACTAGGCGGCGGTAAGGGGCGGGGCGAGATCGGCGTGTTGGGCGGCAGGGGCCCAAGTCCTGGGTGTGCGGCCGACGCTGGGGGGACTGCGCTTCCTGTGTTTACTGTGGTGGGATTATTTGTGAGACCACTTCCCGCGCCACCTAGCACTGGTCCAACCCCCTGCGCCTGGGGAATTGGTGCAGCCACGTCCGGTGGTGCAATGCGGCTCGTCGTACGGTTGCCGCCGGTCGGCATTGGTATCGGAATGATCGGTGGAATGGTTGGCGCCGTAGGAGCGGCAGTTAATGCATCGGGATCTCCGGATTGAACCGGGGTCCGCGCTGCTGGTGGTTTTTGGAGGGTTGCTTGGGCTTGTTGGAGTTCGCCGCTGAGGCTGAACATCGCCGCTCGTGCTTGAACATTCAGCCGTTCCAGGTCCGCGTCGGTAACAGGTGCCTCGGTGACCCGGTTCCCCATCACCGCTTTCGGGTCGGCGGCCATCGACTCGTACGCCTGCTTCTGATGGGACTTGGTCGCGTACTCCTCGTGGATCTTGCGGAGCGCGGCGCGGGTGGTGCCGATGGCCTGGGTGACGGCGGCGAGCGCGGTGTAGTTGGCGGCGGCGGCGTCGTGGGTGCGCTGCACCTTGTCGATCAGCTCGTCGAGCTCGGCCAGGTACGTGCTGGAGGCGGCGCTGGTCTCGGGTGGCCACGCCTCGGCGAGCCCGCGCCGGTATTCCCGGAGGCGGCTGAGGTGGGTTTGCGCCAGGTCGCAGACCTTGCGCCAGCCGGCGACCTGCTTCCAGTGGTTGGTGGTGTCGTGGTCCTGTAGGCAGGCCCACATGCTGTTGACGTCCATCAGGTGCCAGTCGGTGAGGCCGGAGGTGCGGCCGGTGCTCCGGTCGATCATGGCAGCACCATCGGCCCTTCGGTATCGGCGTCAGCACCGGTCGGGTCGGTCAGCATCGGTGTCGGACCGCCGGGCAGCATGCTGGTGGGGTCGGCGAGGGCCTGTCGCACGTCGACCACTCGCGCGGCGGTGAAGGCGTCGCTGTCGGCGTATCGGGTGGCGACCTGGTCGGCGGCGGCGGCCAGGTGGCCGGTGGCGCCGCGGACGGCGTACACGATGTCGGCGGTGGCCTGCTGCGTCTCGTGGTGGGCGTGCAGGAAGGTGACCAGCTCGACGAAGGCGTCGCACGGGTTGGGCAGCTTCGCGGACATGTCCTCGGCGATGTACGACAGGTGCGGCGCGTAGTTGCTCTCGACCTCGGCGGCGAGCCGGTCGGCGAACTCTCTGAGCTGGCTGATGTCGGCTTCGATGCCGCCGTAGCCGCGCAGCCAGGGCGCTGGCCGGTCCTCCTGAGGGATCACGGGTCCTCCCTAAGTGTCACGGCATCGTCTCCCTGAGTGAGGGTAGCCGCTCCCCGTGCCCCTGGCAGCCCCCGCCCGGCGGGTCGGGTCAGCTGCGGGGCAGGCCGGAGGTACGCCACCCGCCGGAGGCGACCGGCCGACCGCTGCGCGCCCAGGCGGACGTGGCGGTCGGCGCGGGAGCTGCGGCAGGGCGGGAGCGGGTGACGATCGCTCCGACCAGGGCGGCCAACTCCTCCGCGGTGGGCACGCCGCGAACGACCCGGAACAGCGGCTCTTCGGCAGACATGACGCCAGGGTACGCGGCGCGAAGTTACCCGAAGCGCACAGTGGCGTGCCGGCGGTGTGAGCGTCAGCCGGTCCGGGTACCGTCTCAGCGATGTCGAACGCGCTTCCCCAACTCGTCGCTGACCGATACCGGCTCCTGTCGCCGCTCGGCCAGGGCGGCATGGGCCGAGTGTGGAAGGCACGCGACGAGGTGCTGCACCGAGACGTCGCCATCAAGGAGTTGGTGCCGCCGCCCGGTCTCACCGACGAGGAGCGCCGCGAGATGCGCGAGCGCTCGCTGCGCGAGGCGCGGGCCATCGCCCGGCTCAATCACGTCAACGTCGTCCGCATCTTCGACGTGCTGCGCACCGACGGCGATCCGTGGATCGTCATGGAGTACGTGGCGTCGAAGTCGTTGCAGGACACTCTCGCCGAGGATGGCCCCGTCTCGGTGGCCCGCACTGTGGAGATCGGCCTCGGCGTGCTGGGTGCGCTGAGTGCCGCGCACAAGGCGGGCGTGATGCACCGCGACGTCAAGCCCGGCAACGTGTTGCTGGGCGAGGACGGCCGGGTGGTGCTGACCGACTTCGGTCTCGCCACCATCCCGGGCGACCCCAACGTGACCCGCACCGGCATGGTGCTCGGCTCACCCGCGTACATCTCGCCGGAGCGCGCCCGGGACGGCACCGCCGGCCCGGAGGCCGACCTGTGGTCGTTGGGCGCGACGCTCTACGCGGCGGTCGAGGGCAAGTCGCCGTACGCGCGGCCGTCGGCGATCGGCACCCTCGCGGCGTTGGCGACCGAGCCGATCCCGCCGCCGAAGAACGCCGGCCCGCTCAAGGCCGTGCTGAACGGGTTGCTGCGCAAGGACCCGAACGAGCGGATCACCGCCGAGGTGGCGGAACGTCTGCTGCGCCGCGCCGGTGGCAAGCGGGCACGCGGGATCTCGCTGCTGGACGGCGTACGCCGGCCTGGGCCGAACGGTCCGCGCGAGCCGCGCCCGCCGCACGTCCCCGCACCGCGACCGGCCGAGAGTGTCGACCGGACGGTGTCGCCGCCGGCCTCCGCCACCTCCGCTGCTGCCACGACCTCCGCCACCGATGCCACGCCGACGGCCGTCGTTGCCTCCGGCGCGCACGGCGACCCGACCGCGCACGTGACTGTCGACCCGACCGCGGCGGTGCCGGCCGAGCCGACCGCGCCGATCGACCGCCCGTCCGATGCCGCGCCGTCCGATGCCGACCCGACCGCGAAGGTCACGGCCGCGCCCGACACGAGCGGCGACGGTACGACGAACGTCGACGACGAGCCGACAGTTGTCGACGGCCCGCCGGTGGCTCCGGAACAGCGCAGGCCGACGACGCCGACGTCGCTCATGCCGCCGATCGGTCCGGCGGGTCGCGCGTCGGTGCCGCCGTTCGACGGCACGAAGCCGAACAACACCCGACGCAACCTGCTGATCGGGGCGGTGGTCGCCCTGCTGCTGATCGGCCTCGTGGTGGTGGTGCCGATGCTCACCAAGGGCGACGACACGACCCCGCAGACCGAGCCGACCGGGGGTGGCGGGACGTCGGCAGCGGCGCCGAGTTCCGCTGCGCCGGCGCCCACCACCGGTGCCCCCAGCGCGACGCCGTCGGCCTCGCCGTCGGTCGACCCGAACGCGTTGCCGGCGGGCTGGAAGCTGCACCGGGACCCGGCCGGCTTCACCCTGCCGATCCCCGACGACTGGGTGCGCGAAGAGGCCGGCAGCGACACTGTCGTCTTCGACGAGCCCAACGGCCCGGGTGAGTTGCTCGTGCAGTGGACGCCGAGGCCGGAGAAGGACGCCTACGCAAACTGGGTGCGGATCGAGCCGGGGCGCGCGGACATCGTCACGAACTACCAGAAGCTTGGCATCGTGCGCTGCAACTTCTGGAAGACCTGCTCCGACTGGGAGTGGCTGGAGACCCGCGACGGGACGCGGATCCACGTCCGTAACCGTGGCTTCGTGACGGCCAGTAACCGCGGTTACGCCCTGCGGTGGGAGATCGCGGAGAAGGACTGGCAGGCCAAGCTGCCGGACTTCGACCGGATCGCCAAGGGTTTCGTGCCCGACCGTCAGGACTGAAACTGATTCGCATGACCCTCCGTCGTCCTGGGTAATTGACAGTCGACGACGGAGGGGAGGCACGACATGGGTTACCGACGGAGGGACACCCGGCCTCGGCTGGCACTGTGGATGCTCGTGGCGCTCGGCGACGCGATCCTGCTGCTGGTCACCATGGGGATTCCGGCGCTCATCGCACTGCTCAGCGTCGTGGTCGTTACCGGCTTCGGGGTGGGTGCCTGGCGGCTGACCCGCCGGAGCGCGCTGGCCCGTGAGGAGGCCGTGGTGCCGGCGTTGAGCCGACGGAGGGCGTGACCGGTGGTGTGGCGGCAGCCGGACCGATTGTCGACCGTGTGGTGACAGTCGATCCCGTTGCCGCCAACGGCCCGGTCAGGTGTTGTTGGCCAACGCGATCAGTCGACTGCGGTCGCCGTTCCAGTAGTTGCGGTCCACGTTGCCGCTGATTCCGGAGACGACGCCGGTGCTGGTGTACTGCCAGAAGCTCCACACCGACGCGCCGGCCGGCAGGGCGCCGGGCGTGCTCGACCAGCGGGCCAGCCAGAGCGGGTGGTTCGCCCACGGGCCGGTCCAGTTGCCGGTGCACTGGTTCCACCAGCTCGTGGTGGTGTAGATGACGGCGTGCCGGCCGGTGCGCGACCGGTAGGTGTTGAGGAAGTCCTGCACCCAGTTGCGCATCCCGGTGGTGCTCAGGCCGTAGCAGTAGCCGCCGCTGTACGGGTTGGCCTCGATGTCCAGCGCCGCCGGTAGGGTGCGGCTGTCCGCGGACCAGGCGCCGCCGTTGGAGGCCAGGTAGTTGGCCTGGGTCGAGCCGGCGGAGATGTTCGGGCGGGCGAAGTGGTACGCGCCGCGGATCACCCCGGCGTTGTACGAGTTGACGTAGTTGGCGTTGAAGTTCGGGTCCTTGTAGGTGGTGCCCTCGGTCGCCTTGATGAAGGCGAACTGGATGCCCGCGTTGCGGACGCTCGTCCAGTTGATGGTGCCCTGGTAGCGGGACACGTCGATGCCGGGTGTGGTGGCGGCGGTCGCCGGTCCGGCGGTCGCGACCAGGGCCGCCGCCGCGGTGGCGAGGACGGTGAGGCTGGCCGCGAGCGCGCGGCGCAGCGTTGACGAGGTACGGGCCATGAATGCCTCCAAGGACGTCGCTCTATCGACAACCATCTTTGGAGGTAAGTGCCCTAGATCACAAGGGCGACTGAAAAAAGCTTCATCGACGGGCGTGTGTCGTCCCAGTTGCGGGAGTCGGACGGATCAGCCCAGCGTGGCCGGGTCGAGCTGCCAGCGGAACGGCTCAACGACGGTCAGCGTCTCGCCGGCCTTGGCGATCTGGTCCTCGACGTAGTGCTCACCGTCGAGCCGGTGCAGCCGCAGCGAGAGACCGTCGCCCTCCTGCTCGACAAGCAGATACCAGGGGATCCGCGCGATGGCGTAGAGCTGCATCTTGACCAGCCGGTCGGCAGCGGCGTTGCCGGGCGAGACGATCTCGCCGACGAGCACCACCCGGTCGGGGTCGAGGAAGGTGCCGTCGTCATCAACATCGGTCACAACGAGGTCCGGAATGACGACTCGATCGATGCCGAGCCGGACGTTGATCGCTTCGAAGACCGACAGCCCGAGGAGGTCTGCCGCTGCTTCGATGCTGTTCGCCAGCCGGCGCGACACCCGCTGGTGCCGTCGGCTCGGGGCAGGGCTCACCAGAAGGCTCCCGTCGAGCAGTTCGATCCGGTCAGGCGTTTCGCCCAAGGCGAAGTAGTCGGCCTCGGTCCACAGGCCGATGTGCGGCTCCAGGGGCGCTGCGCTCACCCGCGTTCACCTCCCGCTCGACTCGCCACCCGATCAGTCTCCCAGGATACGAGGCGGTGCTCCGGGAGCGACACGGAACGCCGCCGGTAGGCTCGCGCCCCATGATGTCGATCGACGGACTGGGCGAGATGTGGGACACGCTGTTCGGCGCTCAGCCGGACCCGCCCCCACTGCTGGTGCTGATCACCGCGGCCGTCGCGCTGGTGGTGGTGTCCACCCGGCTGCCGTGGCGGGTCGCCCGCAACGCCATCACCATCGCGCACGAGGGCGGGCACGCGCTCGTCGCCCTGCTCACCGGGCGCAAGCTGCGCGGCATCCGGCTGCACTCGGACACGTCGGGGCTGACGCTCTCCGCCGGCCGTCCCACCGGGCCGGGCATGATCCTCACCCTGCTCGCCGGTTACGTGGCCCCGCCGCTGGTCGGGCTGGCCGGTGCCTGGCTGCTCGGCGGCAACCGGATCACCCTGCTGCTCTGGGTGGCGGTGGCGCTGCTGCTGGCCATGCTCGTCATGATCCGCAACGTCTTCGGAGTGGTGTCGCTGCTGGTCACCGGCGCGCTGGTGTTCGCCGTCTCGTGGTACGCCACGCCGCAGGTCCAGGCCGTGTTCGCGTACACCGGGGTGTGGTTCCTGCTGCTCGGCGGGGTGCGGCCGGTGGTGGAGCTGCAACGGCTGCGGTCGCGGGGCCGGATGCCCGCCTCCGACGCCGACCAACTCGCCGGGCTCACCCCGTTCCCGCCGTTCTTCTGGGTGGCCGTCTTCGCCCTGGTCAACCTGGTCGCCCTGATCGCAGGCGCCCTCCTGCTCGCCGGCCCGATCCTCACCGACGCCGGCCTGACGCTCTAAACCCGACCTCCGCACGGGTCGATCAAGGAGTTGTGGTGGGCCGCGAAAGCCGCAATACCCCCGCAGCCAGGCACCACAACTCCATGATCGACGGCGGAAGGGGCGGGAGCGGCGGGAGCGGCGGAAGGGGCGGGCAGAATGAGGCCATGCGATACGTGATCATCGGGGCGGGCGCGGTCGGCGGGACCATCGGCGTACGGCTGGCCCAGGCCGACCGGGACGTGACAGTGGTGGCCCGCGGCGCCCACCTGGACGCGATCCGGGCGCGGGGGTTGACCCTGCGGCAGCCCGACGGGGAGGTCACCGCCCGGATCACCGCCGTGGACGGGCCCCGCGAGCAGCCGCTGGCAGCGGACACGGTGCTGATCCTCACCGTGAAGTCGCAGGACACCGCCGGCGCGCTGGCCGCCTGGGTGGACGCGCCGGTGGCCGGCGGCGGTACGGCGGGCGAACGTCTGCCGCTGGTGACCGCGCAGAACGGGGTGGCGAACGAGCGGGCCGCGCTGCGGCTCTTCGCCGACGTGCACCCGGTCTGCGTCTGGTTGCCGGCCACCCACCTGGACCCGGGCGTGGTGGTGGCCAACGGCTACCCGCACCCGGGGATGCTCCACATCGGGCGGTACCCCGCGGGCGCCGACGACACCGACCGGGCGATCGCCGCCGATCTGAGTGCCGCCGGGTTCGTCGCGCCGGTTCGCGAGGACGTGCTGCGCTGGAAGTACGGCAAGCTGCTCAGCAACCTCGGCAACGGCCTCCAGGCGCTGCTCGGCCAGGACATCCCGGAGGCGTTGGTCGAGCGGGTACGCGCCGAGGGTGTCGCCGCGCTCGCCGCCGCCGGCATCGCGCACACCTCGCCGCAGGAGGAGAAGGCCGAACGCGGTGATCTGGTGCGGCAACGCCCGGTCGACGGCGAGGCTCGCTCCGGCGGCTCCACCTGGCAGAGCCTGGCCCGGGGCACCGGTTCGACCGAGGTCGACCACCTCAACGGTGAGATCGCGCTGCTCGGCCGGCTGCACGGCGTGTCGACGCCGGCCAACGTCGCCGTGCAGCGGGCCGTCCGCCGGGCGGTCCGGGAGCGGATCGCGGCCGGCGCGTTCCCGCTCGCCGAACTGGAGAAGATGATCCCCTGATCCCGGCAACCGACCACCCGACCCGGCGCGTGTTCCCTGCGACCGACACGGGGAGGCAACAGGTGCCGGACGTCGACGAGTTCGACGAGTTCTACCGGGGGAGCCGGCAACGGCTGCTCGGGTTCGTCTACGCCCTGACCGGGGACCGGATCGAGGCTCAGGACGCCGTGCAGGAGGCGTACATCCGGGCGTGGCAGCGCTGGTCGACGGTCCGTGAGTACGACGACCCGGAGGCGTGGGTGCGGGTGGTGGCCAGCCGGGTCGCGGTCAGCCGGTGGCGCAGCCTGCGCAGCCGGGCCCGCGCGTACCTGCGGCACGGTGCCACCGAGACCGTTCCCGGCCCGGGCACCGACACCGTCGAGGTGGTCGCCGCCCTGCGTCGGCTGCCCGAGGAGCAACGCGTCGCCATCGCCCTGTACTACCTGGTCGGCATGCCGGTCGCCGACGTGGCGCGGGAGACCGCAGCCCCGGTGGGCACCGTCAAGGCCCGCCTCTCCCGGGGGCGCGCCGCGCTCGCCGGCCTGCTCGCCGTCTCTGATCTGGAGGAGGCCACCGATGCGTGACGACCCGTCGTTCGTCGAGCAGATCCACAGTGACCTGCAGGATGTCCAGTGGCCGGCCCCGGAGGAGATCCGATCCCGGGCCCGTCGCCGCAGCCAGCGCAGAATCATCGTGGCCACCGTCGTGCTGACCCTCGTCGGGGCCTCCGCCGTGGCGGTCGCCGCACCGCGGCAGTCCTCGCCACCGGCTCCGCCGGCCGCCTCCCCGACCCGGCACGAGATCACCACCGACGCGCTGTTGCAGCCGGCCGATCTGCCACAGCCGGCCGACGTACAGCTCAGCCAGTCGGGGCTGGGCGAGCCGGTCCTGTTGGATCACCTGCTCGGCGCATGCCGGACGAGCCAGGGACGCTCGGAGGGCTGGCAGCCGTCAATCCTGTCCCGCTCGCAGACGTTGCTGCGGGTGCACCCTCCGGGCCCTCGCACGGAGGGCGACGATCTGGTCGCGCAGGACCTCTTCAGATTGGTACCCGAGGCGGCCACACAGCTCTTCACCGGTCTGGACGACCTGATCGCCCCGTGTGCCGAATGGCGAAGCGTCGGGCAGATGGACACGGCAGGGGTCATCAGCACGGTATTCGCCGTGCACCGGTGGGCGGTGACGCAGCGGGGTTTCGCCGGGGACGACGCCGCCATCCTGCGGGACTCGCTCACGGCCGCCAGCGACGTGAAGACCGGGCAGAAGCACGGTGAGGACCCTGCGCCGGTCCTGCTGGCGATCGTCCGGGTCGGCGATCTCGTCTCGGTGCTCCGCCTCGGCTACGACGGCACCGAAGCCGAACTCGTGCGGCTGGCCGTGGCGGCGGCAGCGCGGATGTGCGCCGCCGCCAACCCACCCTGCTGACGGGGTCGGGTCGATGATCCGCACAACATCAGGGTTGTTGCTGCCTCCCGTCGCCCGGAGGCAGCACTTTCCCCGAAGTTGCGCGGATCAAGGGGCCGAGGTCAGAGTGGGATGTTGCCGTGCTTCTTGGGCGGCAGGGTCTCCCGCTTGGTGCGCAGGACGCGCAGCGCCCGGACGATCTGGGTGCGCGTCTCGTGCGGCGCGATCACCGAGTCGATGTAACCGCGTTCGGCCGCCACGTACGGGTTGGCCAGGGTGTCCTCGTACTCGGCGATCTTCTCGGCGCGGACCGCCGCCGGGTCCTCCGCGCCGGCCAGCTCGGAGCGGTAGAGGATGTTCACCGCACCCTGCGCCCCCATCACCGCGATCTGGGCGGTGGGCCAGGCGAAGTTCAGGTCCGCGCCGAGGTGCTTGGAGCCCATCACGTCGTACGCGCCGCCGTACGCCTTGCGGGTGATCACGGTGACCTTGGGGACGGTGGCCTCGGCGTACGCGTAGATGAGCTTGGCGCCCCGGCGGATGATGCCGTCCCACTCCTGGCCGGTGCCGGGCAGGAAGCCGGGCACGTCCACGAAGGTCAGCACCGGGATGTTGAACGCGTCGCAGGTGCGCACGAACCGCGCGGCCTTCTCGGAGGCGGCGATGTCCAGGGTGCCGGCGAAGTGCATCGGCTGGTTGGCCACCACACCGACCGGACGCCCCTCGACCCGGCCGTAGCCGACCACGATGTTCTGCGCGTAGAGCGGCTGGACCTCCAGGAACTCCCCGTCGTCGAGGATGTGTCCGAGCACCGTGTGCATGTCGTACGGCTGGTTGGCCGAGTCCGGGATCAGCGTGTCCAGCTGGCGGTCCTCGTCGTTGATCTCCAACGAGGCCGGCGCGTCGAAGACCACCGGCTCGTCGAGGTTGTTCGACGGCAGGTACGACAGCAGCGCCTTGACGTAGTCGATCGCGTCGTCCTCGTCGCTGGCGAGGTAGTGCGCGTTACCGCTGCGGGAGTTGTGCGTGCGGGCCCCGCCCAGTTCCTCCATGCCGACGTCCTCGCCGGTCACCGTCTTGATCACGTCCGGGCCGGTGATGAACATGTGCGAGGTCTGGTCGACCATCACGGTGAAGTCGGTGACCGCGGGGGAGTAGACCGCGCCGCCCGCGCAGGGCCCCATCACCAGCGAGATCTGCGGGATGACGCCGGAGGCCCGCACGTTGCGGAAGAAGATCTCGCCGTAGAGGCCGAGCGAGACCACGCCCTCCTGGATGCGGGCGCCACCGGAGTCGTTGATGCCGACCACCGGGCAGCCGATCTTCATGGCCAGGTCCATCACCTTGACGATCTTTTCGCCGAAGACCTCACCGAGGGAGCCGCCGAAGACCGTGAAGTCCTGCGCGAACACGCACACCTGCCGGCCGTCCACCGTGCCGTAGCCGGTGACCACACCGTCGCCGTACGGGCGGTTGCGCTCCAGCCCGAAGGCCGTGGAGCGGTGCCGGGCCAGCTCGTCGAGTTCGACGAACGAGCCCTCGTCGAGCAGCATCTCGATCCGCGCACGGGCGGTCTTCTTGCCGCGCGCGTGCTGCTTCTCGACGGCACGGGCCGACCCGGCGTGCACCGCCTCGTCGACCCGGCGCTCCAGGTCCGCCAGCTTGCCCGCGGTGCTGTGGATGTTGGTCCCGGTCTCGGTAGTCACCCCGCGAATATAACGATGGTTCAGGTCGGCACCGGCGTGCCGTACCCCTCAGTGTCGACACCGCCACCGCCGTAGGCTGGCGGAATGTCGGGCTCCCCGTACACCGATCTGGACCGCCCGCCACTGTCGGCGGCCCGGCTGCGCCGCGCGTTGGTCGCGCCGAACGGGCCGTGGGCCCGGCTGGAGCTGCGCACCGAGACCGGCTCCACAAATGCCGACGTGGCCGAGGCGGCCCGAGCCGGCGAGCCCGAGGGCCTGGTCGTGGTCGCCGAGCGGCAGACCGCGGGGCGTGGCCGGCGCGGCCGGGTCTGGCAGTCACCGCCGCGGGCGGGCATCGCGACGAGCGTGCTGCTGCGGCCCGGCGAGGCCGTGCCGGACCGCGGTTGGTTGCCGGCGGCACCCACGGGGTACGGGTGGCTGCCGTTGCTGGCCGGCGTGGCGCTTGTCGAGGCGGTGGCCCGGCTGGCCGAGCTGGACGCCAAACTGAAGTGGCCCAACGACCTGCTGATCGGCGACGCGAAGTGCGCGGGCGTGCTGGCCGAGGCGGTGCCCGGGCGGGCGCCGGATCAACCGCCGGCCATCGTGCTCGGCATCGGGCTCAACGTGACGCTGCGCGCCGAGGAGCTGCCGGTGAACCCGACCGGGCTACCGGCCACCTCGTTGCAGTTGGCCGGTGCGGCGGCCACCGATCGGGACCCGCTGCTACGGGCCCTGCTGCGCTCGCTGGCCGAGTGGTACGGCCGTTGGCGCTCGGCGGG
The DNA here is from genome assembly GCF_043198035.1 of Micromonospora sp. NPDC048898. Lineage (NCBI taxonomy): Bacteria > Bacillati > Actinomycetota > Actinomycetes > Micromonosporales > Micromonosporaceae > Micromonospora > Micromonospora sp. NPDC048898. The sequence goes on along the minus strand of NZ_JBICUF010000001.1, from coordinate 1,110,618 downwards.
CGGCGACGCGGTGTCCAGCGGCCTGCGCGACGCCTACCTGGCGGGGTGCGCGACTGTCGGTCGCGAGGTTCGCGTGCTGCTCCCCGACGGCGACTCCCTGACCGGCGAGGCCACCGGAGTGGACCGGGACGGCCAACTGGTGGTCACCACCCCCAGCGGCCCCAGAACCCTAACCGCCGGAGACGTCCTCCACCTCCGCTAACTGCCCTCACCCCACCCCCGCCCCCCCCCGCGATCTGCAGTTTCGGGGTAGATCGGGTGACAGGAAGTGCAAGATCGCGGAGAACGGGGTGGGGGCCGCGTGGCGGATGTTGTGGTGGGGCTTGAGGGGTTTACCGTCTGCGCGTCTAGAAAATCGCGATGGAGGTTCCCGTGGCGTTTCCTGAAGACGTGCTCACCGAGGACGAGCACGTCGTGCTGCACCTGCACCCGCACTGGAAGGCGTTGATCCGGCCGATCGCGGTGCTGGTGCTGGCCATCGCCGCGGTGGTGGTGGGGCTGCTCCTGCTGCCCGAGAGCGGCGGCGGTTCGATCGCGCTGGCCGTGATCGGCGTGATCGCCCTGGTCGGGGTGCTCTGGCTCGGCCTGTGGCCGTTCCTGGTCTGGCGTACCACGCACTACCTGTTCACCAACGAGCGTGTGCTGATCCAGCAGGGTGTCTTCTCTCGTGACCGGCGGGACCTTCCGCTCACCCGGGTCAACGACCACTCGATGAACCAGCGCTTCGTCGAACGCCTCCTCGGCTGCGGCACGCTCACCATCGAGTCGGCCGGCGAACGCGGCCAGTCGGTGCTCGCCGACGTGCCGGGTGTCGGAAAGGTGCAGACCACCCTGTATGAGCTGGTCGAGGCACAGCACGACAAGCACTCGCTCGGCGACGGGGAGATGCGCGACATCCTCGCCGACATGCAGGACGGCAAGCCGCTGCGCGACACCACGACCTGACCTCGGGTCGACCGAGGCCGTGGCCCGCCCCGGGCAGTGTCGGGGCGGGTCAGTCGTGTGGTTCGGCCGGGGATGGGCCGTTTCCGGGCCGTACGGGCCCCGGTGGGTTGGTCCCGGCCGGGCCGGCGTCGGGCGGCCCACTCGCAGGCTGACCGCCACCGCCCGCTGCGCTACCGGCTGGGTCGCCTTCGGCTGGGTCGGCTTCGGCTGCGTCGTGACCGGCTGGGCCACCTGTAGCCGGGCCGGAGGCGACTGTGCCGGCTCCGGCTTCGGTGGAGTCGGCTTCGGTGGAGTCGGCCTCGACGGGGTCGGCCTCGGCTGGTCGCAGGGCGAACCAGCCGCGGAAGCGGGTGCGCAGCACCTCCTGCTCGGGCCGGTCGTCCGGGCCAAGGCGCAGCATGGTGCCGGTGAGGCTGACGGTGCCGAGCCCCGGGCGGGCCGTCGACGGTCGCGCGCCCATCACGTCGACCCGGATCGCGAGCCGGTCGCCAGCGCGCACGGGGGCGAGCCAGCGCAACTCCTCCAGGCCGGGGGACGCGTCCGCGGCAGCCCGGGACAGCAGATGGTCGACGTACGCCCGCATGAAGAGGCTGACCGTGTAGAAGCCGCTGGCGATCAGCCCGCCGTGCCGGCTGGCCCCGGCCAGGTCGGGGTCGACGTGGTACCACTGCGGGTCGAAGCGGCGGGCGAAGGCGACCATCTCGTCGCCGTCCACGGTGACCACGCCGAGGTCGACGGTGAGCCCCGGAACGAGATCCTCGAAGAACAGCTCGGCGGGTTGCCCGGTGCCGGAGCGGGCGTCTGGTGTCGTCACCGGCGGGGCGCGCGGCGAGTGCTGACGTGCAACTCCGCGGCGAGCTCCGCGTCCAGGTCGGCAGCGGGGCTGACGCTCAACCGGGCGGGCCGACCCTGGGTGGGAGCACCGGGCGGTGGGTCGGCGCGGTCCGCGGACTTCGCCTCCTCCTCCAGCTCCGACACGGTCTCGGCAAGCTCGGCGACCGGGTCCATCTCGGCCAGGGTGTCCCACTCGTCCCGCGGGATGTCGTGCCAGGTGGGTTCGGGTTTCGTCTCGCGCTCGGCCGGCACGACCGGCTGGAAGACGAAGGTCCGGTAGGACCAGAAACGGAAGAGCGTGCCCAGCAGGACGCCAACGGTCTTGGCGACGTTCAGGGCGAGCAGGCCATGGACGCCGAGGCCGTACTTGGCCGCCGCCACGGCACCCAGCTCGATGAGCAGGCCAACCCCGTTGAACAGGAAAAACAGGACGTACTCCCGGCGCAGCGCCGACTTCGGGCGATCCCGGTACGTCCAGTGCCGATTCATCAGATACGACGTGATCGTGGCGACGAGGGTCGCGATCACGTTCGCCTTCAATTGACCATTGACGAAAACGGTCAGTGCAAGGGCATTGAACACCGCGTAATTGATGACGGTGTTGACGCCGCCAACGATGCCGAACTTGAGCGCCTCGTGGATGAACTTCTGCCAGCGCTCAGGCAGCAGACGGACAAGACGCATGCGAAACACCTTAGGGCAGTCGGTGCGGCCAGTGATCACCGGCCGAACGGGGTGAGCGGCGGGTCACGCCCTGCGATCGGGGTCGGGTCTTACCTGCGGAACGGTCCGGGTTCCCGCTTCGACGAAGACGAACCGCCGGTACGACCAGAATCGGAACAGCGTGCCGAGGCCCGTGCCGACGACGTAGCTGGCGACGTTGTCGGCCAGGCGCGTCTCGAACACGGCGGGCCAGATGCTGCCGAGCCCGTACCGGCTGATCGCGAGGCAGGCCACCGCGATGCCGAGGCCGACGATGTTGAAGAAGAAGAACAGCGCGTATTCGCGGGCCGGGTTGCTGCGCTGCCGGTGCCGCCAGGTCCAGAACCGGTTGCCCACGAAGGCGACGGACGCCGCGATGATGGTGGAGATCGTCTTCGCCGTCAGCTCCTCGACGCCACGCGTGCTCGTCAGATAGTTGAAGAGCGCGAAGTCGACGAGGAAGGCGGCACCACCCACGGTGGCGAACTTGCTCATCTCGCGGACGAGGTGACCGAAGCGGTCCAAGAGCCTGCCGAACAGACCCCGTGGGGTCTGCCGGGGACCCGGTTGCTCCCCGGTCATCGTGGCGGCCACGGGGGGAGCCTACCGGCTGTGGAGCAGTCAGAGGGGTAGCAACGGCGAGCGGGCGTGGTCACCCGGAACGGCAGATCACCGTGTGCGTAACCGTTGTACGCAGCGTAACCAATTGGGAGGACTGACGCGCCCCGGAACGGGGATCCACGCACCGGTCGGCGGGGCAGGTCACGGCCCGACCGCAACAAGCGTCCGCCGGGGTGCACAACAAGATTTGCGTGAAACTGCGCAGGAAAGCGGGTATCAGCTCGTGATACCGCAGCGTGGCCGTAGCTTGTGCAGTTCTTCACAACCAGTCCCACTGACTCGGAAGGCTGCCCGGTTTACGCTGAGGCCAATCCCAGGTTTCCACGAAGGCGACGCATCGCGCCGCTGAGTCTCGTGCATCCCATAGATCGGTCAGCGTCGACCACAAGGAGATGTGTCATGGTTGCTCCGGCTGTTGTGCGGGGTATCGATCAGGCCCCGACGTCCCATCCGAAACTGCTCGCCTGGGTCCGTGAGGTCGCGGAACTGACCACCCCCGACCGGGTCGTCTGGGTGGACGGGTCCGACGAGGAGTGGCGCCGCCTCACCGATGAGTTGGTCGAGGCCGGCACGCTGATCCGGCTCAACCCGGAGAGGAAGCCCAACTCGTTCTACGCGCGTACCGACCCGACCGACGTCGCCCGGGTCGAGGAACGCACCTACATCTGCTCCGTCGACGAGGCGGACGCCGGCCCCACCAACAACTGGATGGCGCCGCCGGAGATGAAGCGGACGATGACCGAGCTGTACCGCGGCTCGATGCGCGGACGCACCATGTACGTCATCCCGTTCGTCATGGGCCCGGTCGAGGCCGAGAGCCCGATGTTCGGTGTCGAGATCACCGACAGCCCGTACGTGGTCGCGTCGATGCGCATCATGACCCGGATGGGCACCCGCGTCCTTGAGGCGATGGGCGACGACGCGGACTTCGTGCACGCGTTGCACTCGATCGGCGCCCCGCTCGCCCCTGGCCAGCAGGACGTCGCCTGGCCGTGCAACGAGACCAAGTACATCTCGCACTTCCCGGAGACCCGGGAGATCTGGTCGTACGGTTCCGGTTACGGCGGCAACTCGCTGCTCGGCAAGAAGTGCTACTCGCTGCGGATCGCCAGCGTGATGGGCCGGGACGAGGGCTGGCTCGCCGAGCACATGCTGATCCTCAAGATCACCTCGCCGGAGGGCAGGGTCCACCACATCGCCGGCGCGTTCCCCTCGGCCTGCGGCAAGACCAACCTGGCCATGGTGGAGCCGACCATCCCGGGTTGGAAGGTCGAGACCATCGGCGACGACATCGCCTGGATGCGGTTCGGCCCGGACGGCCGCCTCTACGCCGTCAACCCGGAGTACGGCCTGTTCGGTGTCGCACCCGGCACCGACTGGAAGACCAACGCCAACGCCATGCGCACCCTGGACCGGGGCAACTCCGTCTTCACCAACGTGGGCCTCACCGACGACGGCGACGTCTGGTGGGAGGGCATGGGTGAGCCCCCGGCACACCTGATCGACTGGAAGGGCAACGACTGGACGCCGGAGAGCGAGGGCCTCTCCTCCCACGCGAACAGCCGGTTCTGCACCCCGATCACCCAGTGCCCGATCCTCGCCGACGAGTACTTCGACCCCAACGGGGTGCCGATCGACGCGATCCTCTTCGGTGGCCGCCGCAAGGACACCATCCCGTTGGTGACCGAGGCCCGTGACTGGGTGCACGGCGTCTACATGGGCGCCACGCTCTCCTCGGAGACGACGGCCGCCGCGTCCGGCGCGGTCGGTGTGGTCCGCCGGGATCCGATGGCGATGCTGCCGTTCATCGGCTACCACGCCGGTGACTACTTCCGGCACTGGATCGAGATGGGCAAGGGCACCGACGGCGACGAGGCGAAGCTGCCGAAGATCTACTACGTCAACTGGTTCCGCAAGGACCCGGATGGCTCGTTCCTCTGGCCGGGCTTCGGGGAGAACTCCCGGGTGCTCAAGTGGGTCGTCGAGCGGATCGAGGGCACGGCCGACGCGGTGGAGACCCCGGTGGGCATGGTGCCGACGCCCGAGTCGCTGGACGTCGAGGGCTTGGACATGACCCCGGAGGACGTCCGGATCGCGCTGAAGGTCGACCCGGACGAGTGGCGCAACGAGCTGCCGATGATCACCGAGTGGTTCGAGAAGTTCGGTGACAAGCTGCCCGGCGTGCTCTGGGCCGAGTTGGACGCGCTGCGCGCCCGCCTGGACGCCACGCAACCGCAGCGGTAGGTGTGAACGAGACCCTTCGCGGGCAACATCGGATTCCATGAGGACGGCCGCCGAGACCGAGGTCCGGCGGCCGTCCGCCGTCCGGGTGCTGACCTTCCTGCTCGCGACGACGGCGGCGGCCACCGTCGTGGTCGAGCTGCTCAACTGGTGGTACGCCCCGGAGCAGGGCTTCGGTCTGGCGGTACGCACCGGCTGGGCGATGCTGCGCTCGTTCGGTTTCCTGCTGCTGATCGGGCACGTCCGCCGGGGCCGCACGGTGGCTCGCCCGTTCGGGCTGATCCTCGCGGTCACCACGGTCTTCGCCGTCGGTCGGTTGATCGTGCCCCGCCAGGGGGTGCCGCCGCTGCCCGGCCTGCTCGGCTTCGCCGTACTCAGCGCGCTCTGTGTGGCGGTGGTCTGGCTGCTGTACCGCTCGTCGGCGCTGGCCGGGCACCTCGTCCGGCACCGGCCACGGCTGGTCATCGACCGGGCCGGTCTCTCCTGGCGGGAAACCCCACCACGCCGGCCGGAGGCCAGTGCCTGGCTGCTGACCAGCCGGGTGGCGGCGTTCACCTACAGCCCGCTGATGCTGGTGCCGGCCCTGGTGGCCGGTGGCGCCATCCTGGACGGTCGGCTGTCCGCGCTGCCGGCCGTGCTGTTCTGGTTCGGTGCCGGCATCGCGGCCAGCTACGCGGTGCTGTTCTGCACCGCGTTCCTGATGCGCGGCAAGGACTGGGCGCGGGGCCTGCTGGTCGGCGTCACCCTGGTCGTGCTCGCCGTGGACCTGCCGTTGTGCTGGTGGCTGCTGGGCGTGGACGGCCTGGTCCGCGACGGTGCACCGCTGCTCGCCGCGGCGGGCCTGACCTTCTACGGCCTGCGCCGCGCCGCCCGCACCCCCGACGCTGCTCTGGCCTGACGACGGCACGATCATGCGGACGCCCCAGATTGGTGAGCGGCGCCCCACCTACGGGGGCAAGGTCTACAGGCGCGTGGACAGACGTGCCGACCCTGGCGGGCCGGTGCTCTCCGAAGAGGACCGGGAGCCAGCGCCGCGCGGTGCGGCCCGCGCGGGCGGGCAGGGGGCAGGATGGCGGGTGGTGTCGGTCACAGCGACCGACGCCGACGGCGCAGGCGGATGGCCGGGCAGATGGCGAACGGGCCGTGCCGCCGACGGGGAGGGAGGCGCGCGGTGAGCGACGAGTTCGATGTGGTGGTGGTGGGCGCGGGGCCGGCCGGAGCAGCCGCCGCGTTGGCCGCACGCCGGGCGGGTGCCAGCGTGCTGCTGCTGGACCGGGCCGACTTTCCCCGTGACAAGGCGTGTGGCGACGGGATCGCCGCGCACTCGGTGGACGTGCTCGCCGAGCTGGGTGTGCCCGAGGCGGTGGCCGGCTACGCGCAGCTGCCCGCGTTACGCATGATCGCGCCGGGTGGCGGTGCCGTGGCTCGGGCGCTGCCCCGACCCGCGTACACCGTGCCCCGGGAGGTCTTCGACGCGCGACTCGTGGCGGCTGCCGTGGCGGCCGGCGCGCAGTTGCGCCGGCACACCGTGCGCCGGGTCGAGCCGCGCGCCGACCGGGTGGTGCTCGACGGGGAGGTGTCCGGTCGGGTGGTGGTGGGTGCCGACGGCGCCGGCTCGTTGGTGCGTCGGGCACTCGGCCATCCGCAGAATCCCGACCGGCACCTGGCGCTGGCCATCCGGGGGTACGCCCCGGCTCTGCCCGGGCCGTCCGAGCAGCTCATCGTCACCTCGAAGGCGCGCTGGCCGGCGTACGCCTGGTCGTTTCCGATCGGCGACGGACGGGCGAACGTCGGGTACGGGGAGGTGCTGCGCGGTGAGCCGCTGAGCCGGGCCTACCTGCTGGACCGGCTGGCCGCGCTGCTGCCCGGCACCGATCTGGGGACGGTGACCGCGTTGCGCGCCCACCATCTGCCGCTGTCCACCCACCGGCCGGCACCGGGGCGTGGCCGCACGTTGCTGGCCGGGGACGCGCTGTCACTGATCAATCCGTTCACCGGGGAGGGCATCTTCTACGCGCTGCTCTCCGGTGCGCTCGCCGGGGCGGCAGCGGCCCAGGCACCCGAGGCGGCGGCCGTCCGTTACGCCCACGGGTTGCGTCGCCGCCTCGGCACCCACCTGCGGCACAGCTCGTTCGCGGCCTGGTTGGCGCGGCGTGGCCGAGTGGTGGACGCGGCGGTGCGGGCCGCCCGGCGCGACGACCGGGTGTTCTATGACGTGGTCGAGCTGGGGCTGGGTGACGGACGCCTCACCGCCCGTACGCTGGCGATGATCGGCATCGGTCTGCCCGGCGGGGATGCGACTCCGAGGCGGTGATCTGGCCGAAGGGTCGCTACGCTGCTAGGTGATGACGCTGCGGGACCTTATCTACTCCGTGTACGAGCGCCGGCTCACGGCGAAGCTCGCGGGTAAGCCGGTGCCCCGGCACGTCGGGGTGATGTGCGACGGCAACCGCCGATGGGCGAGGGAGATGGGCTTCGTCGACCCGAACGACGGCCACCGGGTCGGGGCGGCCAAGATCAAGCATGTCCTCGGCTGGTGTGACCAGGCCGGCATCGGGCACGTCACCCTCTACCTGCTGGCCACCGACAACCTGCGCCGCCCGGCAAGTGAGCTGGACCCTCTCCTCAAGATCATTGAAGACCTGGTGGTGGAGCTGGCGGAGGAGGGCAACCCCTGGCGGTTGCGCATCGTCGGGGCTCTCGACCTGCTCCCGGCGCAGACCGCGGCGGCGTTGAAGGGCGCCGAGGAACGCACCCGCGAGCGCACCGGCGGCGCGGAGGTCAACATCGCGGTGGGCTACGGCGGTCGCCGGGAGATCACCGACGCGGTCCGCTCGCTGCTGTTGGAGCACGCCGCCTCCGGCGGCACGATCGAGGAGCTGGCCGAGGTGCTGGACGTCGAGCACATCGCCGAGCACCTCTACACCCGTGGCCAGCCCGATCCCGACCTGGTCATCCGCACCAGCGGGGAGCAGCGGCTGTCCGGCTTCATGCTCTGGCAGTCCGCGCACTCGGAGTTCTACTTCTGCGAACTCAACTGGCCGGACTTCCGGCACATCGACTTCCTGCGCGCGCTGCGCTCGTACGCGACCAGGCAACGCCGCTACGGCGCCTGACGCGCGTCGGTCTGCCGCCCGGCCAGGTCAGGGCAGGTGGGTCAGCGCCTCGGTGAGGAAGTCGCCCAGGGCGGCCGGGGACTCGATCGTCAGGTCGGCGGCGTTGGCGACCTCGTGGCCGGTCTCCGGGTTGGCCACCGCCACGCAGACGCCGAGGAAGTCCGGGTCGGCGGCGGCGCGGGCGCGCAGCGCGGCGAAGGCCTTGATGTCCGAGACGTCGTCACCGAAATACCAGGCGCCGGTGGCACCCTTGATCGCCTCGCCGATCACCATGCCCTTGTCCCGGTCGACTGGCGGTTTGAGCTCCAGCACCATCCGCCCGGCCTGCACCCGCAGGCCCAGCCGGTCGGCCTGCGCCTGCCCCCACTGCTGCACCGTCGCGCCGAGCTGCGGGGCGGTCCGCCAGTGCAGTGCCACGGAGAGTCGCTTGTATTCCACGAGCGTGCCGGGCGGCAGTTCCGCCCGGGCCAGGTCGGCCAGCTCCGTCATGGTCGGCACCCAGGGCAGCGCGGCCGGCTCGGTGACGGTCTCCCCGCCGGAGTGGCTGTGCTCCAGCCCGTACAGGCCGTAGAGGTCCACGCCGGTGAGCCCGCCGAGCTGATCCCGCAGGAACTCGACGGGTCGGGCGGAGACGATCGCGACCCGCTGCACGACCGGGGCCAGGGCCTCGATCGCGGCCAACGCCTTGGGCGCCGGGCGGACCGCGGTCGGATCGTCGTCGACGGGCGCGAGCGTGCCGTCGAAGTCGAAGAAGAGCACGGTCCCGGCCGCCCGGCTGGCGGTGGTCCGCCAGGCCTGGTCGGCGTTCAACGGAGTACTCGGCTGGTGGTTGCCCAGATTCAACGGCGGCACGCGCGTCAGCGTACCCCGGCGATGAAGGCTCATTCCTGGCCGAGCGGACCCGTTGCGCGGTGGGCGATCAGCGTTCGGCGGCTCCTCGTCCACGCCGACCGAACGGCACCACCGCAGCTTCCTGGCCGTGGCTCAACAGGTAACCCTCCACGAACCCGGTGTTGCGATCGCCGGTGTGGGTCTCGATCTCGTTGAGTCGTGCCACCAGGAACTCGGTGAGTGCGCTGATCCGGTCGTTCATGCGTTCGTGCAGCTCGGCGACGACGGCCAGGACGACCGCGGTGCCGGCGGTGATGAGTACGAAGAGGTTGACGAGCAGCGGCAGCTGCCCGCCGTCGACCGCGAGGGTCACTGTGTTACCGGTCGCCCACAGTGTCATCGACACCGTCGCGACCACGACTGCCAACCACTTCAGGGTCATGGACAGACCCCTCCTTTTGTCCCGCAGGGCTGGGTTCGGCCTTGTCCCGTCCCCCCGCCGATGACGAGCCCAAGCAGTACGAATAGGGACGCTAGCGTGCCCGTTCCGACCCCGGAGGCAAACGAATGAACCTGACCAGGCGTTCTTTCGCCATCTGAGGAACTACCCTGCTTGATTGCCTCTATTTCGGACATCGACTGGCAGCGTTGGGCGGTATGCGAGGTATCTAATGGTTTCCCGGATGTGGAACTTCTCCGCGTCCGAAACGTTCGGATCGACCAGCCGGCGCAGCAGAGCCTCCACGTCGGGGTCCATCGGAGGGGCGGGCTGGCCGCTGCGGGGGCCGCTCGCGGTGCGGTCCCAGCCGAGTGCGGCGAAGGCCGCCGCCGGGTTGAGCCCCAGCCCCTCGCAGAAGGCGACCACCCGTTCGGCCTCCGGGTCACTTGCCCAGTCGCCCCGGACCCACCGGTTGATGGTCTGCCGGGAGACGCCGGTGCGCCGGGACACCTCGGTGCCACTCCAGGCCCGGGTCGCCCGTGCCTCGTCCAGGGCGCGGCGAACGAAGGTGGCGAAGGCGATCTTCCGCGCATTGGCCGTCTCGGTCACCCCGTGACGGTACGGCCACGCGGCGCCGAGCGCGCGCCCCGGCTCGCCACTGTCACGCGGACGTGACGTGATCTTCGGATTTCCGGTAAACGATTCAGTGCCACTGTTGAGGGGTGTCACGCGGGCAGAATAGATGCACGTAGTGGCAAAGGTAAGCGGACGAAAAGCTGATACTGTCACGTCCATGGGACAATCTACGGTGTGTCACGTGCATGAGACGATTGGTGCTCACATGCGTCATACCCCCGACGCCAAGGGGGTGTGGTGACCGAGCTCGCCACCCGCGCCCAGGCCTTCGGGCTGATCGCCGAGGGGGTCGCCGCGGGGCTGACCGCCCCCTGGCGTCTCTACCTCGCCCGAGGCTGCCGCTACCTGTCGCTGAGCGTCGGCGACCGCGCCGAGTGGAACGCCTGGCGTACCCATCTCGGCTGCCCGGAACTGAGCGTCCGGGTCTACGACGCCGGCGGCGAGATCCGCCGTTCCTCGGTGGCCGAGATCGTGCTGGACGGCTGCCGGATCAGCGTCGAGCTGGTCGAGGAGGTCAGCACCGACGACCTGGACCGGCTGCTCGTCGCGGATCCCACCACGATCGAGCCGGAGGAGCGATGACCTGGCGTCCACGCTGGGCCGGTGTTGCCCGATGAGCCCGTTCCTCGCGGTGTTCCTCGTCCTGGTGCTCGGTGCGACCAGCTACGCGGCCGGTCGGTTGCACGGGCAACTCAGCTACCGCATCGGCTACCGCTTCGGCTATCGGCAGGGCTACTTCGACGGTGACCGGGGCGCCTGGAACCGACGCCGCCGCGACGCCCAGGCCGCGATCGCCTCCGCCCTGTCGGTCTCCCCGGCGGGGGTGGTCCGCTCGGCCAGCACCGTCACCCGCCCCGGCACCACGTACACCGGGTCGTCGTTCAGCGCTCCGGCCGCCCCGATCACCGGGCGGCACCCGACCGGCACGCTCGTTCGACGTACCGGCTGAGGTCGGGGGGGGGGGGGCGGGCCCCCCCCCCGCCCCCCCCCCCCCGGGGGGGGGGCCCCGCGGGCCCCCCCCCCCCGGGGGGGGGGCCCCCCGCGGGCGGGGCGCCGCCCGGCCCCCCCCGCGGCCGGGGGGCCCCCCCCCCCGGCCGGGGTGGTGGGGGGGGGGGGGGGGGGGGGGGGGGCGCCCCCCCCCCCCCCCCCCGGCAGCACCGACGCGGTGCGTCGTCCGCGGCGGACACGCACCGACGGGGTCACGTCAGACCGGTGACGGTGACCCCAACCGGCCGGGGTGCGCGCAGGGGGCATGCATCCCGGCCGGTTCCGCCGCGCCCTCGCATGCCCCTCCCGACGAGGCGCGCGTCGTGGGAGTTCCACGCACGCACTAGCCGGAAGGGTCCGGCGCGGCTAGCGTCTAGGCATGGCGCGGGGTTCTCCCGAGCCAGCCGGTCCGCCCGGATCTGCGACCTCGCGCACGGGGTTCCGCATCCGACCCCGTGTCCCCGGGCACCGGAGGAGGCGGAACACGGGTGGCGGGTGCCCATCCGTCGGAGCAGGCCTGTGACGACTCGCCGTACCACCGCCGGTGCCGACCAGACCCCGGCCGCGACTGCCACGACCCGCCGCGCCAGCAGGAGCCGCCGCACGGCGGCCGCCGCGCCGGCCGACCCGAAGGAGCCACGACCAGCCGGCCAGGCCTTTGTCCTGGACACTTCCGTGCTGCTCTCCGATCCGGCGGCGTTCCACCGGTTCGCGGAGCACGAGGTGGTGCTGCCTCTGGTGGTCATCACCGAACTGGAAGGCAAGCGGCACCATCCGGAGCTGGGCTGGTTCGCCCGGCAGTCGCTGCGAATGTTGGACGACCTACGGGTCCGGCATGGCCGACTCGACCGACCGGTGCCCGCCAACGATGCCGGTGGCACCCTGCGGGTGGAGCTCAACCACACCGACGACGGCGTGCTGCCGCCCGGTTTCCGGACCGAGAGCAACGACGCCCGGATCCTCTCCGTCGCGCTCAACCTCGCCGCCGAGGGGCGGGAGGTGACACTGGTCAGCAAGGACATGCCGCTGCGGGTCAAGGCGGCCTCGGTGGGTCTGCGCGCCGACGAGTACCGCCACGGCCAGGCCAGCGACCCGACCTGGACGGGCATGTCCGAGATGCAGCTCAGCGAGGAGCAGATCGGGTCGCTGTACGCCGGAGAGACGCTCGACCTCGACGAGGCGGCCGGCCTGCCCTGCCACACCGGCCTGGTGTTGCACTCGGGGCGGGGCTCCGCGCTCGGCCGGGTGCTGCCGGACAAGTCGGTCCGGCTGGTCCGGGGCGACCGGGAGGCGTTCGGCCTGCACGGCCGTTCCGCCGAGCAGCGCGTCGCCCTCGACCTGCTGCTCGACGAGGCGATCGGGATCGTTTCGCTCGGTGGCCGGGCCGGCACCGGCAAGTCCGCGTTGGCGCTCTGCGCGGGGCTGGAGGCGGTGATGGAGCGCCGCCGGCACAAGAAGGTGATCGTGTTCCGCCCGCTGTACGCCGTCGGTGGCCAGGAGTTGGGCTACCTGCCCGGGTCGGAGTCGGAGAAGATGTCGCCGTGGGCCCAGGCGGTCTTCGACACGCTCGGCGCGGTGGTGCACGAGAACGTGCTGGAGGAGGTCACCTCGCGGGGCATCCTGGAGGTGCTGCCGCTGACCCACATCCGGGGGCGCAGCCTGCACGACGCCTACGTGATCGTGGACGAGGCCCAGTCGCTGGAGCGCGGGGTGCTGTTGACCGTGCTGTCCCGGATCGGGCAGGGCTCCCGGGTGGTGCTCACGCACGACGTGGCCCAGCGGGACAACCTGCGGGTCGGCCGGCACGACGGGGTGACGGCGGTCATCGAGGCGCTCAAGGGCCATCCGCTCTTCGCGCACGTGACACTCAGCCGTTCGGAGCGGTCGCCGATCGCCGCGATGGTCACCGATCTCCTGGAGGACATTCCGATCTGATGGTGCTTATGCGGCTTTTGTCCACCTAATTAATGTGGCTGAAGTCACAAACAGCGTGGTTGGTTTCCCATCAGCCTCACTGTGCGCAATCGTGTCCCACGAGCGCCCACGCACCACGGGGATCGCCGGTGATCGTTCGTCGCACGACGGAGGACATCGGCGGCGATCGGTGCGTCGGCGCGACCGGCAAGCGGTCGGGGCGCTCGTGGCACGGTTGACGGTCCACCTGTGACCTGCGCCGTGCCGCGTCCATGCCCCCGACGAAGGGACCACTTCGTGAGTCGGCTGTGGAGCCGGTTGGGTGCCCGTACGGCTGCTGTGGCGCTGCTCTCCGTGGGCGTTGCCGGTGGCTTCTACCTGGGCCAGGACCGGGAAACCCAGCAACAGGGGTTGGTCGAGCAGGCCAGCCTTGAGGTCGACCGGGCCGACCTCGCGTACCAGCGCGAGCGGCAGGCCGCCCACCAGGTGCAGTTCTCCAAGCAGCGGGCCGCCGAGTACCAGGCCAAGCTGCGGGCGGCACAGGCCGCCAAGGAGGCCGCCGAGCGAGCCCGCAAGGCCGAGGCCGCCGCGGCGTCCCGCAAACGCGAGCGCGAGGCCGCCAACGCACCCGCCAAGCCGTACGACGGGCCGATCCCGGCGTCCTGCGAGGAGTTCAGCGGCAACCGCAAGACCGGCTGCGCCCTGATGATCGGCGCGGGCTTCGGCATCGCCGAGTTCCCCTGCCTGGAGAAGCTCTGGACCAAGGAGAGCGGCTGGAACCACAAGGCCGCCAACAACTCCTCCGGTGCGTACGGCATCCCGCAGGCCCTGCCGGGCAGCAAGATGGGCACGGTCGCCTCCGACTGGCGGACCAACCCGGCCACCCAGATCAAGTGGGGGCTGGGCTACATCAAGGGCAGGTACGACACGCCCTGCGGCGCCTGGACGTTCTTCCAGAACAACAACCACTACTGACGGCTTCCGAAGGCGGGGCGGGTGGCTCGCCACCCGCCCCGCCTTCGCGCGTACTCCGGGCGGGACGTGAGTGGCGGCCGGCCGCTTTTGCTGATAGCAGTTGTCAGGTGACCCTGCACCCGTCAAGCGGCGACCCCTTCCGGTTCGGCACCGAGGCGTTCTACGCCGCCCTCGGCCGGGCGTTCGTCGCCATGTGCGCGGTGGTCCCGTTCCTCTTCCTCATCGAGGCCGTCGACCAGGGGCTCGCGTTCGGCCTGGACGCCAACGCCGGCATCATCCCGCAGCGCATCGAAGGGCTGGACGGGGTCTTCTTCTCCCCGTTCCTGCACCACGGCTTCGACCACCTCTACAGCAACAGCATCCCGCTGATCCTGCTGGGCACGTTCGTCCTGGCCGCCGGCGCCCGCCGATTCCTCTGGTCGACCCTGGTCATCATCCTGGTCAGCGGGCTCGGCGTCTGGTTCACCGGCTCGCCCAACTCGGTGGTGGTCGGCGCCAGCGGCGTCATCTTCGGCTACCTGGGCATCCTGCTCACCCGGGGCATCGTCGAACGCAGCTGGTGGAACTTCGCGGTCTTCCTGCTGGTCGGCCTGCTCTACGGCTGGCAACTCGTCGGCATCCTCCCCACCGACGAGCGGATCTCCTGGCAGGGCCACCTGTTCGGGCTGCTCGGCGGGGTGGTCGCGGCGATCCTGTTCCGTCGTCGACGGCCGGCGGTGGACGGGCCGGACCACTTCGGGTCCACGCTCAGCCTGCCCTGACCAAATCCCCGGCGCGCCCCTGGGACGTGCTTGCCGGACCGCTGCCACCCGCCTACGGTCGAGATCAGCACGCGTTGATCCGTAAGCGGAAAGCGACGGTACGCCATGCGCGAGGTCGATGTCGCCGTGATCGGGGCCGGTCCGGCCGGTCTCTTCGCCGCGTATTATGCCGGGTTCCGAGGGTTGTCGGTGGCGGTCATCGACGCGCTGCCCGAGCCCGGCGGCCAGGTCACCGCCATGTACCCGGAAAAGTTGATCCTCGACGTGGCCGGCTTCCCCGCGGTCAAGGGCCGCGACCTGGTGGCCAACCTGGTGGCACAGGCCGCTCCGTTCGCGCCTCAGTACCTGCTCAACACCCGTGCCGAGAAACTGTCGTACGCCGACGGTCTTCCGGTGCTCGGCCTGGCCGGCGGCGAGCAGCTCGGGTGCGGTGCGGTCGTGGTCACCGGCGGGCTCGGCAGCTTCAGCCCCCGACCGCTGCCGTGCGCCGACGGCGCTCCCGGCACCGGGATCGTCTACTTCGTCACCGAGCCGACCGACCTGGCCGACCACGACGTGCTGATCGTCGGTGGCGGCGACTCCGCCTTCGACTGGGCGTTGGCGCTGCAACCGCTGGCCCGCTCGGTGACCCTCGTGCACCGCCGGGAAAAATTCCGGGCGCACGCCTCGACTGTCGCCCGAGTGCTCTCCCTGCCGGTGCGGGTGGTGGTAAACGCCGAGGTCACCAGGCTGTTCGGGGAGGGCGCGGTGACCGCCGCCGAGGTGCGGGTGAGCGGTGGCGCCACCGAGACGCTGCCGGTGGACACCGTGGTCGCCGCGCTCGGCTTCACCGCCGACCTGGGCCCGCTCGCCGAGTGGGGGCTGCGGTTGGACCGCCGGCACATCCTGGTGGACAGCGCGATGGCGACGAACCTGCCCCGGGTCTTCGCGGCGGGTGACATCACCGAATATCCGGGCAAGGTGCGGCTGATCGCCACCGGCTTCGGCGAGGCGGCGACGGCGGTCAACAACGCGGCGGTGGCCATCGACCCGAGCGCCCACCTCTTCCCCGGGCACTCCTCCGACGCTGGCTGACCGTCGGTATCGGACCCGAACCGATCCGTGTCCGGATCGAGACGGGTCGACCGGACCCTGGGTGGATGACGGGTCCCGCGGCACGGCAGGACGGCGCACCGACGACCCTGCCCTGGCTCTGCCACCCCAGCACCCTGCTCGCCCTGGTGCTGCTCCTGGTCAACGACCATGTCCTGAAGGCGGCCTTTCCCGGCCTGCTGACCGGCAAGCTGAGCGACGTCGCCGGTCTGGTGCTCGCCCCGCCACTTGTCGCGGTGCTGCTGACCCTCCTGGTGCCGCGGTTGCCGGCCCGGACCGCCGCGCTGGCCGGTCTGGTCGCGGTGGGCGCCGGGTTCGCGCTCGTCAAATCCAGCGGGTACGCCGCCGAGCTGGCCTCGTCGGCCTGGACCGTGCTGGCCGGGCCGTCCCTGGTCCGGGCCGACCGGACCGACCTGTTGACCCTGCCGGCACTCGGCCTGGCCTGGTGGAGTTGGACGCGAGCGCGTCGCCGGCCGGTGCGCCAACGGACCGCCCGGCTGGTCCGGCTGCTGGTGGTGCTGCCACCGGCGGTGCTGGCGGTGGCCGCGACAAGCGTGGTGCACTACCCCTACGCCGTGGGCACCGCCCTGCTCGACGGTCAGCCGGCGGTCTCGATCGGCTCGGGCTACGACGACGGATCCTGGCCGACCCAGCCAGCCGATGGCCGGTGGTCGGTCAGTACGGACCGGGGGACCAACTGGCGACCCGCCGACGCCGCGGAGGAACAGCGGTTGTCCGGTCCGGACGTCGGGCAGCGGCAGGCGTGTGTGCCGACCGAGCCGCAGCGGTGCTACCGGGCGGTCCGCGGTCACCTGCGGGTGGAGCAGAGCGACGACGCCGGTGCGACATGGCGGGTGGCCTGGGAGGTGTCGGACGCGCGCCGCGAGGCGTTCGCCCGTCGATTCGACAGCCCGGGCGACATCCGTCGGCACTTCGCCTCCCGTGATCTGATCGTCTATCCCGCCGCCGACGGCGGCCACGAGGTGCTGGTCGCCAACGGTCGCGACGGCCTCCTGCGCCGAGGGTCGGACGGCGGCTGGCGACGTGCCGGCTTCCCCAGTGAGCAGGACACCTCGGACGGTCCACCCGCACTGGGCCCCGGTGGACCCGGCGACCGCGACACCGACGTCTTTCTCGCCTTCGCGCTCTCGCTGACCCTCGCCGTCGCGGTCACCGTGCTCGCCGCCCACCTGGCGATCCGGCGCGGCAAAGGCCCACGCTGGTGGGGAGTCGCCGGCAGCGGGATGCTGCTGTCCGCCGGCATCGTGCTGGCCCTGGCCTGGGAGCGCAGCGACGACTGGTCGACGTACAACGCCCTGCTGCTCGTCGTTCTGCCGGCGTGTCTCCTGACGGCGGTGAGCCTGGTCGTCCGAGCCTCCTACCAGGGGGCAACGGGCCGGTGGATCGGAGGGGCGCTGACCGGGCTCCTGCTCACCGTCGTCCTGGCCGGGCTGCCGCTCGTCGGTTGGCTGCACGGCACCCCGCCGCAGACCCGGTTCGCGGTGGCGCTCGCCCTGGTGGGCACGGTGCCGGGCGTGCTGTTGGCCATCCGGATCGCCGGACTGGTCGACCCGGCCCGCGCGTTCGAGCGCCGGCACCCGCCGCGCCCGCCCTACCCGCCGCACGGTCCCTATCCGCCCGGGCCGCACGGGCCCTATCCGCACGGTCCCTATCCGCCCGGGCCGCACGGGCGGCCCGGGCCCTACCCTCCGGGCCCGCCGGCGGTGCCTGACCCGCCCTACCCGAATGCGCTCCACCCTTCGCGCCCGCCGGCGGTGCCTGACCCGCCCCCGCCGTCGCAGCTCCGGCCGCCTGGACCAGCGCAGCTCCGGCCGCCCTACCCGTCAGAGTTGCCGCCGGGCTGAGCGTTCCGCGCGGAGCCGCCAGCGCGCGGCTCGGTCGGCGCGTGGGGCACCCAGGGCACTGGTCGGTCGGCGCGGGGTTGCTCGGCGCGTGGGGCACCCAGGGCACGGGTCGGTCGGCGCGGGGTTGCTCGGCGCGTGGGGCGCTCAGCGCGCGGGTCGGTCGGCGTGGGGAGCCGGTGGCGCCAGCGCGGCGATCAGCACCGCCACCATGGTCAGTGCTGCCCCGAGAAGGGTGTTCACACCGGGGTGGGAGGCCGCGGTGGGCAGCACCAGGTCCAGCAGGACCGCCCCCACGATCTGGCCGGCGATGGTGGCCAGACCGAGCAGCAGCACACCGGTGAACCGCACGATCGCGGCGGCGATCGCGATGAACACGATGCCGATCGGGCCGCCCAGGTAGAGCCACGGCTCGCTCGGCAGGTCGCCGGTCGGCCAGCCGCGTACGGCGGTGTCGACGGCGAACGCGACGAGCAGGGTGACCGTCCCGACGGCGAAGTTGACAAGTGTGGCGGTCAACGCGCTGTCGGCCGCCGCCCGGACCCGGCCGTTGACCGCCTGCTGCCAGGCGATGCCCAACCCGGCGAGCAGGGGCAGCAGGGCAAGCGCCAGCGTGCCCGGATCGCCGAGTCGGTCGGCCACGGCCAGGCCGACCGCGAGCACGGTGAGCACCGCGCCGGCGAGTCGCTGCCGGGTGACCGGCTGCCGGCCGGTCGGCCCGATCCCGGCCCGGTCCACGGCGAGGCTGCTGCCGGTCTGGCCGGCCACCACCGCCACGGTGAAGACCGCCACGCCGAGCGTGCCGATGGTGAGCCCCTGGGTGGCCACGAGGAAAGCCCCGCACATCCCGCCGAGGCACTGCCACGGCCGCAGCGTTCCCGTCGCCAGGGCACGCCGCGTCGCGGCCAGGCCGCGTCGCCCGCCGGGGGTGGCGGGCACCAGCACCAGCAGCACCAGCAGGCCGACGCTGAACGAGACCACCGCGGCGGCGAAGCCGTCGCCCAGGCGTACCCCCAACTCGCCGTTGATCCGCGACTGCACCGCCACCGCGACCCCGGAGACCGACGCCAGCGCAACGCCGGTGAACCGGCGGGTCGCGGAGAGAGCCTGCGGTGTCGCGGCGTCGGTGGCGGTCACTCCTGCTCGGCCAGCGGCCGACCGTCGAAGTCGACAGCGGAGTAGAGCGCCAGCTTCTCCAGCCGGTGGTACGAGTCGATCACCCGGATCGTGCCGCTCTTCGACCGCATCACGATCGACTGGGTGTACGCGCCACCGGCCCGGTACCGCACCCCGCGCAGCAGATCTCCGGAGGTGACCCCGGTCGCCACGAAGAAGCAGTTGTCACCGGTGACCAGGTCGTCGGTGGCCAGCACCCGGTCCAGGTCGTGCCCGGCGGCGAGCGCCTTCTCCCGCTCCTGATCGTCGCGTGGCCAGAGCTTGGCCTGCATCGCACCGCCCATGCACTTCAGGGCGCAGGCGGAGATGATGCCCTCCGGGGTGCCACCGATGCCCATCAGCACGTCGACCTCGGACTCGCCCCGGGCGGCCGCGATGGTCCCCGCGATGTCGCCGTCGGAGATGAACCGGATGCCCGCCCCGGTCCGGCGGATCTGGGTGACCAGGTCGTCGTGGCGGCTGCGGTCCAGCACGCAGACCGTCACCTCGGACACGTCGGTGCCCTTGACCTTCGCGATCCGGCGCAGATTTTCGGCCACCCCGGCGTTGATGTCGATCACATCGGCGTACGCGGGACCAACGGCGAGCTTCTCCATGTAGAAGACGGCGCTGGGGTCGAACATCGCACCCCGCTCGGAGACGGCGAGCACGGCGACGGCGTTCGGCATGCCCTTGCTCATCAGGGTGGTGCCGTCGACCGGGTCGACGGCGACGTCCACCTCCGGGCCGGTGCCGTCGCCGACGTGTTCGCCGTTGAAGAGCATCGGGGCGTTGTCCTTCTCGCCCTCGCCGATCACCACCACGCCGCGCATCTGGATCGAGTTGATCAGCTTGCGCATGGCGTCGACGGCGGCTCCGTCGCCGCCCTCCTTGTCGCCCCGGCCCACCCACCGGCCGGCGGCCATCGCGGCGGCCTCGGTGACCCGGACCAGGTCGAGGGCGAGGTTTCGGTCGAGATCCTGTGGGATCCGCGTCCTGGTGTTGGTCATGACGGCTGCTCCTCCTCGCGACGGTGCGGGGACGACCGGCGGCGGGGCGGTCCCCACTGCCGGCTCTGTCGCTGATCCTCACACGATGGCCGACCCGGGGTTGGCGCGGGGCGGTGATGGCCTGGATACCGCCGGTCGGGCGGCTGCGAAGATGGAGGGGTGGAGCCCGCACAGCCAGCCGACCGCGTACCCGCCGACCGCACGCCGCCCGACGGTCAGCCGCCGGCCGACGTCCCCGTCGGCCCCGGTGGTGACCCCGCCGGCGATGAGCCGACGCCACCGCCGGGAGTGCAACCCGCCAAATCCGAACGGTCGCCGAAGGACATGGCGATCTCGTTGCTGGTGCTGCTCGTCCCGATCGCGCTGCTGCTGGCGTTCTACCGGGGCTTCCTCGGTGGTGACCAGGCCACGACAGTCGATCCGGCCCCGGCCATCGAGCAGGCCCGGTCGGCGAACGTGTTTCCGGTGAGCCAGCCGGAGGGGCTCAGCTCCGAATGGTCGACGGTCAACGCCCGCTACCAGAGTGTCGACGGCGGCGCGAACCTGCGTATCGGCTATCTCACACCGGAGGGGCGGGGCATCCAGCTCCTGCAGAGCAGTGTGCCCGCGGAGCGGCTGCTCCCCGCCGAGCTGACCGACCAGGGTCAGCCCCGGGGCCCGACCGAGCTGGCCGGGCGGACCTGGCAGCTCTACACGGCCCGGGGCAACCAGCAGGCGCTGGTCCTCCTGGAGCCGACCCGCACGGTGATCGTCATCGGCGACGCCCGGGACAACGAACTACGCGAGCTGGCCGGCTCGCTGCGCTGACCGGGCTCGGTGGTGGTCGGAGAGGGCAACCGGACAGAAGGGTGATTGTCCGACCCGTCAACAGGGAACAGAGAGGGAGTGATCCGGGCGCGCTGCTCGGCTCGGATCGCGCGGCGCGGCCGACGGTGCTGCCGCGTCGCCCGGTTTCCGGCGCCGTCCAGGCCGTCGGGTGACCCTCTTGGGAGACACGTATGACTGTCCGACGATTCGGTGCCGGCCTGGTAGCCGCTGCCCTGATCACGCCAGCACTGGCCGCCTGCGGCGACGGTGGGACCGGCACCGCCGGATCGACCGCCACCCCGACGGTGACCGCGTCCGGCACGGCGAGCGCGTCCGGCGCTCCGGCGGCGGGCGACGCCAAGCAGGCCCTGCTCGACTCCACCAAGGAGATCAGCAGCGGCAACTTCCGGTTCACTCTCGCTGGCGCCGGCTCGACGGCCGAGGGCCAGGTGCACCAGCCGAGCCAGAGCGCGGCGATGAAGTTCGCCATCGGCGGCCCCTCGTCCGACCTGGCCATGAAGCTCGACGTGATCCACTACAAGCCGGACAGCTGGGTGAAGCTGGAACTGACCGGCCCCACCGCCAACAGCCTGCCCGCCATCAAGCAGCTCAACCTCGGTAAGTACCAGCACCTGGACCAGGCCCGGATCAAGGGCAACCGCAACCTCGGCTTCGACTTCGACAAGGTCGACCCGGCCGGCAGCGCGGTGCTGACCCAGGGCATCACCGAGGTGCGCAGCACCGGCACCGGCGCGTACGCGGGCACCATCGACGTCACCAAGGCCGCCGAGGCGGGCTCGTTGAACGCCGCCACGATCGCCGCTCTGGGCACCCAGGCGAAGACCGTTCCCTTCACCGCGAAGGTGGACGCGCAGAACCGCCTCAGCGAGCTGGTGCTGCAGTTGCCGGCCGCCGGGCAGACCGCCGCCCAGGAGATCAAGATGACGTACTCCGACTACGGTGCCGCCACCGCCGCCCAGAAGCCGCCCGCGGACCAGGTCGTGGAAGCGCCAGCCGAGCTGTACAGCCTGTTCAACTGACGTACGCGCGTGGGGCGGCTCCGGCCGCCCCACCGGCGGTCGGTCAGGACGCGGGCTCCTGCCGGGCGGCGTCGATCCGTGCCCGCGCGCCGTCCAGCCAGCGTTGACAGATCACCGCCAGCGCCTCGCCGCGCTCCCAGAGCGCCAGCGACTCCTCCAGGGACGTGCCGCCGGCCTCCAGCCGCTCGACCACCGAGGCCAGCTCGGCGCGGGCCTGCTCGTAACTGAGCCGTGCGTCCGGCCCGGCCTTCGTGTCGTCGCTCATCGCACCCATCTCAGCACACCGCTCGCCGGGTCACCGCGTCGCCACTCAGCCGTCGACCGTGGCGGCCAGTTCGCCGTCGGCCAGTCGTACCCGCAACGGGTCGCCCTTGCCGACGTCGGACGCCGCGCGGACGACGTGGCCGTCCTGACGCTGCACGATCGCGTACCCCCGGTCGAGGGTGGCGGCGGGGGAGAGCGCACGCAGCCGGGCGAGGGTGTGGCGCAGGTCGTCGTCGGCGGCGCCGAGCCGGTGTTCCAGGCAGCGGCCGGCCCGCTGGCGCAACGCGGTCAGGTCGGTCGCGCGATGCTCCACCATCACCTGCGGTCGGGCCAGCACCGGCCGGGAACGCAACCCGTCGAGCCGGTGCGTCTCCCGGTCGACCAGGTTGCGCACCGCCCGTTCCAGGCGGTGCCGGGCCTGACCGATGAGGCGTACCTCCTCGGTGAGGTCGGGGACGACCCGCTTGGCCGCGTCGGTCGGGGTGGAGGCGCGAACGTCGGCGACGTAGTCGATCAGCGGTGCGTCCGTCTCGTGGCCGATCGCGCTGACCACCGGGGTACGGCAACCGAACACCGCGCGGCAGAGCGCCTCGTCGGAGAAGGGCAGCAGGTCCTCGATGCCGCCGCCGCCCCGAGCGATGATGATCACGTCGATGCTCGGGTCGGCGTCCAGGACCTTGAGCGCGTCGACGATCTGCGGCACCGCGGACGGGCCCTGCACGGCCACGTTGACCGTGCGGAACTCCACCGCCGGCCAGCGTCGCCGGGCGTTGGTCAGCACGTCCCGCTCCGCCGCCGACGCGCGACCGGTGATGAGCCCGATCCGGCCGGGCAGGAACGGCAGTCGGCGCTTGCGGGCGCGGTCGAAGAGGCCTTCGGCGGCGAGCAGCTTCTTGAGCTTCTCCAGCCGGGCCAGCAGCTCCCCGAGCCCCACCTGACGGATCTCGTCGGCGCGCAGGCTCAGCGTGCCCCGGGCGGCGTAGAACTCCGGTTTGGCGTGCAGCACCACCCGGGCACCCTCGCGCAGCTCCGGTGCCCCGGCGTCCAGCACGTCCCGGTTGGTGGTGACGGTCAGACTCAGGTCGGCAGACGGGTCACGCAGGGTGAGGAAGACAGTGCTGGCCCCGGGTCGGCGACTGATCTGCGCCACCTGCCCGTCCACCCACACCCAGCCGAGCTTGGCGATCCACGCCCCCACCTTCTGGCTGACCACCCGCACCGGCCAGGGCTCTTCCGCGCTGCTCCGCGCCCCCTCGGTCATCCGCCCACCCTACGGACCCCCACGGCCTGGCCCGTTGATCATGAGGTTATTGCCCCTGGTGTCGGCGTGTCGCAGCAGTAACCTCATGATCAACAGGTCTTGGGGAGGGCGGCACGTACGATGGGGGGGTGACTGAGGCTGAGGCGACTCCCCGGACCGGCAAGCGCGTGCTCCTGGCGAAGCCCCGCGGCTACTGCGCCGGCGTCGACCGCGCGGTGCAGACCGTCGAGGAGGCACTGAAGCTCTACGGTGCCCCGATCTACGTGCGCAAGCAGATCGTGCACAACAAGCACGTCGTGCAGACCCTGGAGGCGCAGGGCGCGATCTTCGTGGAGGAGAACGAGGAGGTGCCGGAGGGGTCCACCGTCATCTTCTCCGCGCACGGCGTCGCTCCCGAGGTCTACGAGCAGGCCAAGGCGCGCTCGCTGAAGGCGATCGACGCGACCTGCCCGCTGGTCACCAAGGTGCACCACGAGGCGAGGCGGTTCGCCGCCGAGGACTACGACATCCTGCTCATCGGTCACGAGGGGCACGAGGAGGTCATCGGCACCGCCGGTGAGGCCCCCGCGCACATCCAACTCGTCGACGGCCCGGACGGCGCCGACAAGATCACCGTCCGCGATCCGGAGAAGGTCGTCTGGCTCTCCCAGACCACGCTCTCGGTCGACGAGACGCTGGAGACGGTGGCCCGACTCAAGCAGCGACTGCCGCTGCTGCAGTCTCCGCCCAGCGACGACATCTGCTACGCCACGTCCAACCGGCAGCACGTGGTCAAGGAGATCGCCGCCGACTGCGACGTGGTGATCGTGGTCGGCTCGACGAACTCCTCCAACTCGGTCCGCCTGGTCGAGGTCGCCCTGGACGCGGGCGCCCGCGCCGGCCACCTGGTCGACTTCGCCCACGAGATCGACGACGCCTGGCTGGAGGGGGCCAACACGGTCGGCCTGACCTCCGGCGCGAGCGTCCCGGACGACCTGGTCCAGGAGGTGCTGGCCTACCTCGCCGCGCGGGGCTTCGCCGACGTCGAGGAGATCACCACCGCCAACGAGCGGCTCACGTTCTCACTCCCGCAGGAGCTGAAGCGGGACATGAAGGCCGCGGCGGCGCGCGGCTGAACACGGGAACGAACCCGGCCCGGCGTACGTCAGATCCGGCATGAGGACCTTTCGGCTCGTCGTCTCCGCGCTGACCGTCTGCGTGGCGCTGAGCGCCTGCGGCAGCCAGGATGCCGGAGGCGGCAACCCCCCGCCGACGCCGACCGGCACGGTGACCAGCCAGCCCACGCCCGACCCGACCGGCACGCCGTCGGTCGTCGACCCGGCACCGACCGGCACGCCGTCGGTCGTCGACCCCGCACCGACCGGGATGCCGTCGCGCCCGAAGCCGGGCGGTCCGAGCACACCCCCGGGGGTCCGGGCCACCACCCTGTCCGGGGTGCTGCAGGGCGGGGTGGAGCCCGGCTGCGTTCTGCTCGACGGCTACCTGCTCCTCGGGGGGCCGCGGGACGTGCTGACCCCGGGTGCGCGGGTGGAGGTCAGCGGCCGGGCCGAGCCCGGCATGATGACCACCTGCCAGCAGGGCACCCCATTCGTCGTGTCGAACGCCAACCGGTCCTGAGCACCCGCGCGCTAGCGGGCCGTGACCTCGTCGTCGGCCGGATCGGCCAGCTCGGCCAGCTCGGGTGCCTGCGGCTGCCGGGGCGTCAACTCGACCTGCGCGGGCGTGGCCAACTCGTCGTCCGAAACGCCCAACTCGGCGAGCTTGCGGGCGCTGACCAGCACCCGGGCCTCCAACGACCCAACCGCCCGGTTGTACGCGGTCACCGCCCCGGCCAGCGACGACCCGAGCTTGCCCACGTGGTCGCCGAGCGTGGAGAGCCGACCGTACAGCTCCCGCGCGAGGGTGTGCACCGCGAGCGCGTTGCGGGCCAGCGCCTCCTGCCGCCAGGAGTACGCGACAGTCCGGAGCAGGGCGACGAGCGTGGCCGGCGTGGCCAGCACCACGTTGCGGGTGAACGCGTGCTCCAGCAGCGTCGGGTCACGTTGGAGCGCGACGTCGAGGAACGTGTCGGCCGGAATGAACAGCACCACGAACTCGGGTGAGTTGTCGAACGCCGCCCAGTAGGACTTGGCGGCCAGCGCGTCGACGTGCCCCCGCAGGTGCCGGGCGTGCGCGTCGAGGTGGGTGTCCCGGCCGCGCTCGTCGCGGGCCTCCATGGCCGTCAGGTACGCGTCGAACGGCGCCTTGGCGTCCACCACGACCGATCGGCCGCCGTGCAGCCGGACCACCAGATCCGGTCGGACGACCTGTTGGTCGGTGGCGGCGGTGACTTGCTCGGAGAAGTCGCAGTGCTCCAACATCCCGGCCGCCTCGACGATCCGGCGTAGCTGGTGCTCGCCCCAGCGGCCCCGCACCTGCGGCGCGCGCAACGCCGCCACCAGCTGTTTGGTCTCGGTGCGCAGCTCACCGGAGACGGCGGTCATCGAACGGACCTGCTCGCGCAGCTCGGCGTACGCGTCGACCCGGTCGTGCTCCAGCTCGGCCACCCGCAGCTCGTAGCGGCGCAGGGTGTCGTGCAGCGGCGCGACCGCCCGGGCCACCGCCTCCTGGGACTGCGCGGTGGCCTCGTAGCTCAACGCCCGCATCGACTGCTCCAGCCGGCCCTCGCCCTCCCGGGTGGCGACCAGGGTGGCGTCGAGGCGGGCGATCTCGGCCGCCGAGCGGGACCGGGCCGCGAGCCAGCCCACCGCCCCGCCGGCACCGAGGCACACGATCACCAGGAGCAGGGTCGAGACGTCCATCACCGGAGCTTGCCAGACGGATACGACGCGACAGCCGGGGGTACGTTCGATGACATGGAACTTGTGTTGTGCCTCGCGGTCGTGCTGGTCGGCGTGCTGGGCGCTGCCGCGCTCGTCCGCGCCCAGGCCAGCGCCCGGCAGCGCACCGCGCTCGGCGACGCCCGCGCGGAGGCGCAGCGGTGGTACGAGCGCCTCGGCGGCCAGTTGCTGAACCTGCAGGGCGACGAGCCAGCGGTACGCCAGGCGTTGGCCGATGCCGGTGAGCGGTACAACGCGGCCGGCTCGCAGTTGGAGCAGGCGCGTACGCCGCACCAGTTCGGGTTGGCGCGGGAGACCGCGCTGGAGGGGCTGGCGTACATCCGGGCGGCGCGTACCGCACTGGGCATCGATCCGGGTCCGGAGGTGCCGACATTGGCCGCCGCGCGCGGCGTGGGGCAGCTCACCAAGGAGCGCGAGGTCGACGTGCAGGGGCAGACCTTCCGGGCCGGCCCGCAACCCGGCCGGGAAACGCCCTACTACTACCCCGGTGGGCGTTACCAGGGTCGGCCGGTGCCGGCCGGGTGGTATTCGACGCCGTGGTGGAAGACCGCGCTGGGTGCCGGCGCGGGTGTGCTCGGCGGCATCCTGATCGCCGACGCGCTGTTCTCGCCCGCCTTCGCCGACCCCGGGTACGGCTACGACGCCGGCTACCAGGAGGGCTTCGGCGACGGCGTCGACCAGGGCGACCAGGACTTCGGCGGCGACCAAGGCGGCGGAGACCAGGGCGGAGACGTCGGCGGCGGCTATGCCGGCGGGGACTTCGGCGGTGGCGGGGACTTCGGTGGCGGCGACTTCGGCGGTGGCGACTTCTGACGTCGTCCGCGCAACAGCCCCGGTCGATCATGGAGATGTGGTGGGCGGATTGCGGTTGTTAGTGGCTTTCGCGAGGCACCACAACTGCATGATCGACGACGCGGGGACGGGTCGAGGGGGGGGGGGGGGGGCCCCCGCCCCCCCCCCCCCGGGGGGGGGGCCGGGGGGGGGGGGGGCGGGGGGGGGGGGGGGGGGGGGGGGGGGCCGGCGGGGCGCGCGGGGGGGGGGGCGCGGGGGGGGGGGGGCGG